>DATKVD010000314.1:0-2642 GCA_035530235.1 Planctomycetota bacterium
GGACTCCTGGGACTGGTCAAGGGGATGGTCGTCGCGTTCGTGCTCGTGTCGGTCCTGGACATGGTGCCCGAGCGGGTGACGCAACGCTGGTCGTGGGCTCAAGAGCAGGTGAAGATGTCGGCGATCCTGCCGCGCGTGCACAAGGTCAATCCCCTCCCCCAGGCCCGTTTCGTGGCGGACATCGACGACTACAAGAAGATCCTCGACAGTCCCGAGGCCCAGAGGATCCTCCAGGGCAAGGCCGCGTTCGTCACACTGCAGGACCATCCCAAGTTCCGTGCCGCCGTGGGCGACCCCGGCCTCCGTCAGCTCATCCGGGAGAAACGCTGGCCCGAGGTCCTCGTGCACGACAAGGTCCTCGCACTCGGGTTCGACCGTGAGATCCGCAGGATCCTCAACAGTGAGGAATTCAGGGCCGCCGTCAAGGACGCCCTCGAAGAGGTCAAAACGTCGGACAAGTAGCACTGGGAACGCGGCCTCGGCGGGGTGAGGCAAAAAAAACGGGCCCCCTTCATGGGGGCCCGTTCTTCGTGGTTCCGTCCGGTCTCAGAACTCGAACCCGCGTCCGGGCGTCGGGGGTGACGGTGACGCGGCTTCGACCTCCTCGGCCAGCACCACCCCGCCGTCGGCCACCGGCTCCTCCGCCAGTGTCTCGGTCAGCTTGTCGATCTCGGCCGACCCGATGCCGATGCCCTTCAGCATGAGTCTCAGGTCACCCGGGTTGGTGGCGTTTTCCATGGCCGACTGGGCGGTGATGAGGCCCTGCTTGACCAGGTCACACAGGGCCTGGTTGAAGGTCTGCATGTGCCAGTATCGACTGCTTTTGGCGATGGCGGCCTCCAGGGAATGTGTCTGTCCCTTGGCGAGGAGCTGGCTGATGTTGGGGGAGTTGATCATGACTTCGAGTGCAGCGACACGGGCCTGCCGGTCCGACCGCATGATGAGCCGCTGACTCAGCACCGCGAGCAGCGTGAGTGACAGCATCGTGCGGATCTGCTTCTGGTGGTTGCCCTCGAAGCTCTCCAGCACACGGTCCATGGTCTGCTTGGCGTCGTTGGTGTGCAGTGTGCTGAAGACGAGGTGTCCGGTCTCGGCCGCCTGCATCGCGGTCTCCATCGTTTCCGGGTCGCGCATCTCGCCGATGAGAATCACGTCGGGGTCCTGTCGGAGCACACGCCTGAGTGCCTCGGCCAGGGAGTGCGTGTCGGTGCCCAGCTCGCGCTGGTTGATCGTCGAGAGCTTGTCCGTGTGAACGAACTCGATGGGGTCCTCGACGGTGACGATGTGACGGTGCTGGCGCTCATTGATGTGACGGATCATCGCCGCCATCGACGTGGACTTGCCCGAGCCGGTGGGACCCGTGAAGAGGATGACGCCCTGTTGCCGGAGTGCCAGGTCGTTCAGAACCGACGGCAGCTGAAGCTGCTCGACGGTGGGGATCTCGAGCGGGATGAGACGCATCACCGCCCCCATCTGTTCCCTCTGGTAGAACAGGTTGATCCGGAACCGTGCCCGGTCCTCGAACGTGTACGCCGTGTCCAGTTCCTGGTCCCGCTCGAACCGTGCGATCCGACGGTCGTCGAGGAGCGAATGGACGAGCCGTCTCAAGGCGTCGGCGTTCAGTTGGGGGTGCTCGGTCGGGACCAGCTCCCCGTTCACCCGCATCAGCGGCGGGCGTCCCGCCTTCAGGTGCAGGTCGGATGCGTTCTTCTGAAGCATCTCCCGGAAAAGCTCGAAAATCTCCATGGTCCTTCCCTGTCCAGTCTGGGTATCCCACACCTTCGTTCATATCGGCGTCACATCGCCGCCTCTGAAGCCTACTTGTCCGGAAATTGGGGCCAAAACGGCCCCACGTCCCCCCGCCTGTGACTTGACAGGATGCCCCCAGGCTGCTATTCTGCACCGGTCCGAAGTCGATATCGAGGACCACGCATGCCGGACTTCCTTCTGGAGATCGGAACCGAGGAGATCCCCGCCGGGTACCTCGCCCCCGCCGCCTCGGCGCTCGCCGGGATGGTGCGCGAGCAGCTTGCCGCCGGGCGCCTGGATGCCGGCGAGCCACGCACACTCTACACGCCCCGACGGATCGTCCTCTTCGTGCCCGGTCTTCCCGACGCACAGGACGACTTCTCCGAGAAGGTGCAGGGCCCGTCGGTGAAAATCGCCTTCGACGCATCCGGGAAACCCACGAAGGCGGCGGCGGGGTTCGCCCGCGGGCAGGGCGTCGCCGTCGACGACCTCGTCGTGGAGGAGACGAAGAACGGTCCCTACGTGTTCGCGGAGAAGACCGTGAAGGGGAGTCCCACGCGCGACGTGCTCGCCCGGGTTGTGCCGCAGGTCATCCCGAGGTTGCCGTTCCCGAAGTCGATGCACTGGGTGGAGGTGACGTTCAGCTTCGCACGTCCCATCCGCAGCGTTCTTGCGCTCCTGGACGACGAGGTGGTTCCGTTCGAGTGCGCAGGCGTCACGTCCGGCCGCGTGACGCACGGTCACCCGTTCCTGGCGCCCGACGCCATCGAGATCGAGCTGGCCGACCTCGACGCCTACAGGAGCGCTCTCAGGGAGACGTTCGTCATCGTGGACGTGGACGAGCGACGCGACCTCACCCGGAGCCAGATCGAGGCGCTCCTCGCCGCGCACGA
>DATKVD010000315.1:0-2591 GCA_035530235.1 Planctomycetota bacterium
GTTCTGTATGCTGTCCAGAAGGTCACGGATAAGGAATCGCGGCACCGGGAGTGCACCCGCACGGACGGCGGAGACCTCGAGCCTGGCCCTCCCCTCACTGTCGATGCGCGGCACGCCCACCAGGGACAGGACCAGATCCGACCCCCGCCAGGTGACCTGACCGGCCACGGTCACGCGTCCGTCGCGGAATGACACACGCACCTGACGCAGCGTCGTGCTCGTGAAGATCTTCCGCCAGCTCTCGAACTTCAGCGGAAGCTGACGCCACAGCCGGTCGTCGTTGGCGGCCGCCAGGTAGCCGTTCACTTCATCCTCGGTGAGCTCCAGTGGGAACGCCTTCTCGCTCCACACCGCACTGACGAAGTCCTGCGCCTTCCGGCTGAAATCGTAGGCATCCTGTACCAGTCTCTCCGGACCGCGTCTGAGGGACTGCTCGTAGAACTCGGGACGGTGCGACGCAAGCATCACGAGGAGCAGCACGGCGAGTGCCAGCAGCACCACGATCAGCAGGAGGTTGGAAAGGAGACGCTTTCGACGGCGCGGCTGGGTCTGTGAACCGGTCAACGGCCTCTCCCGGCAGCGGGGCCTGCGTGGGACCTTGTGATACTCCGGTGTAGTGAGTGGTGGCGGGGATGTCAAGGGCATAGGCGATGGGAAGGTTCCGGAAGGGCCGTGCGGTCGTAACTCATTGCAGGAAGGTGGTTTACGCGCACCTTGGAGATGCGTCCGCCGTCAAGAACTCCCCCGCGGCGCCCTTTCTTTTTTGTGGAGCAGGGCCTCGGAATCGTCCGATGTCCAATTATAGTCCCGACTTGAAGATTTTTCTGCAACCCGACGCCGCAAGAGGGGTATAAAGTGGTTAAGGGGGTCCCTGCCAGGACTTCGCGCTCCGACCAGACCGACGAGAAGCTTGTCGGCACGTTCGTCGAGGGTCGCATCGAGGCCTTCGAGGAACTCATCCGACGCTACCAGTCCAAGATCGTCAACTTCATCTACCGGTCGATTGGAGACTTCCAGCGGGCCGAGGAACTCGCCCAGGAGACGTTCATGAGGGTCTTCCGCATGGGGAGTCGGTTTGACCCTCGCTATCGCTTCTCGACGTGGATTTACACCATCGCCAAGAACCTTTCGAGTAACGAGCTGCGGGACCGCTCACGGGACCCTGAGAGCTACAACATTCGCGAAGCGGACTGGCCTCAGGACAGCACGTTCGTCGCCGAACTCGTCAGTTCGGGGACACACGAGCCGCACCAGATCCTCACCAGTCGCGAGATGAAGGCGAGTCTCGAGAAGGCGATGAGCAAGCTCGGCCCGGACCTCCGCATGGCACTCGTCATGAAGGAGTTCGATCACATGACCTACGTCCAGATCGCAGAGGTGTTCAACACCTCGGCGGGGACGGTGAAGAGCTGGCTCTACCGGGCCAAGAGACAACTCAGTGGAACACTTAAGGAATCGGAGGTCTTCTGAGTTGCGGTGTGAACTGATTGAGCCCCATCTTGCCGCTTACGTCGACGGGGAACTCGACGGGGCCACCCACGCCGAGGTGGAGCGACACCTCAAGGAGTGCCGCTCGTGCCGTGAGACGGTCCGCGACCTGAGACTGGCCTCCGCCGTGCTGGGCAAGTGGCAGTCTGCCGAGCCGTCGCAGGACCTCGTGGAGGTCCTGAGGACACGCATCCGTGAGGAGCGCGTCCGGGGCGGTGCGCCCGTCGAACGGCGGGTCGCGCGGGCCGCACCACGGCGTCGGAGGGGTTTCGGGGGGCGGCGACTGGTCGCGGCGGCGGCGGTCCTGGTGGTGCTGGGTGCGGCGTTCTACGTGTGGGACTGGATGGGCGGACCATCGGAGCGGACCGCGTCACAGACCGTTGCGGACCTCGGCCGGACCACCATGAACGTCAGGACCGTCCAGGACCTCCGACAGGCCTCCATTGCCCTGGACGGCGTGATTGCCGAGCAGTGGGCCTCACCCGAGCCCAGCGTGAACGCACTGGTGCAGCTCGAAGTCGTCTCCACGATGATGGAGACCGCGAGTGGGGCCGAGCAGGGCCGGGACATCGGCACGATCCTGAACATCCTGGGAGAGGAACGTCTGGCCGGACGTGTGCGTGACGGCGTCACGCAGGTGGCGTTGGGTGCGGCCGACTGTTTCCTGGCGCTCTTCACGATGAAGGCGGCCGCGGCGGCCGATGCCCCGGGTGAACTCGACGCGATCCTTGATGAAGCCGTGAGTCTCGAGGAAAAAGGCGAACTCGAAGCGGCCCTGGGGAAGTACCGTCAGGCCGCCGCCAGCCGGCTTCTGGCACTTCAGTCACTCATCCACGAGGCCAACCTCGAAATGAAGCTGGGACGTGCCGCGGAAGCCCTGGCGGCGCTGGAGAAGGCCTACGCGTTGACGAAGCCCCAGACCTTCAATCGGGAGGTGGTCGAGGAGCTCATGCGTCGGGCCGGGAAGGCCATGGACATCCAGCGGAAGATCGGGGAGCTTCAAGGGGAGCTTCTGGAGACGGAGAACGCGTTCGACCTGCTGAGTCAGATCGGGAGCCTGCAGGTGAAGGCCGGCAACCTCAAGGGGGCCGAGGAAACGTTCG
>DATKVD010000316.1:0-2011 GCA_035530235.1 Planctomycetota bacterium
GACTTGCCTTGCTCAATCCACCCCTTCGCCGCCTCGGTGAAGTCCCACACGTTGGTCTGGCCCTGTGCCGGACCGTACGCGAGAAACAGTGGCAGGTAGTCCGGGTCGTCGCCGTCGTAGGCCTGTCCCGACGGCCACTTCCACAGCTTGCCCTTCGCGTATTGGTAGCAGTTGGCTTCGCCCTCGACCCACGGGCGGTTGCACGCCTCCGCCGCGAACATGTTGGGCTTGTCCACCGGACGGTTCATTCCCGTCACGAGGAGCAGTCGTGCGGCGAGGACCTTCGACCCCTTCGGGATGCTCGACAGGTCGATGCGGATCAACTGCGACCGGTGACGCATGAAGAGTTCCAGGGATCCGTACCGATCCACCCCGTTCGACGCGCGCGACCTCACGATGCCGTCCGGACCGTGACTGTTGACGTGGATGTTCGCCCACCCCTCATACGCCTTCTCTGGGTCCGCCGGGTCGTAGCCCTTCTGCCCCTGTCGGAACACCACCATCACCGCCTTGGGGTGCCTCACCTTCACGTCGTTGTAGAGCGACTTGAACTCCGCTTCGCGCTCCTCGAGCGTCACGTCTTTCTCGGGTTTGACCCACTTGTCCTTGAGCTTGTTTCCGAGATCGGCCACGTCCTTCACGACGAGGTCCGTGCCGAGCACCCGGTAACCGTTCTCCGGTCGGCCGTTGGGCGTCAGCTTGTTGTCGGCGTTCGGGTCGTCCTCGGTCGACACGCGGACGTTGTCGAGCAGGACCTTCTCTCCCTCGTTCGGACCGCAGACCAGGAACGCCAGTGAAACCGTCTTGCCCTCTTTCGCGGAGTACTGACGCGTTCGGAAGCGCTGCGGCTTCTTCAGCGAGAAGGACACGACGTTCTTCCCGGGCTTCAGAAACATCGTGCAGAACCATCCGTCCTCAAGACGTGTCTTGTCCTGCTCCTGACGGATGCGGACCCCAAGGACCATCGCACGCGCGACGGTGACGTCGGCCTTGATCGCCTCGAACGGCGTCAGGTCTTCGGGAACCTGCGTCGTCACGATGGTCGGGAAGTCGCCGCCGGCGTACGTGACCGCGAGCTGTCCGGCTTCGACGGTGAGCGTCGCTTCGGGCTCCGCCTGGGGCGCCCTTCCCTTCTCGGGTTTCGGCTCCTGCCACATGGCCCAGGCCGCCGCCTGGGCGGCGTCCTCGAAGTCGAACAGCACCTTCTCCTCGGCAGACGCCCGGGTGGTGCAGAATGCCAGGGAAACCGCGAGCAGCGTCACAACCGCCGTCTTACGCAACTTCTTTCTCCTCATGGGGTTATGGAATCCCAACAGGAAGGCTTCATATCATAGTAGGGGGGCACCGGCAGGTGAAGATTACCTGGAATTGCCTGACTGCTACTGTGTCATCCTGAACGAAGTGAAGGATCTGGCCTCGGCCTGCGGCCAAGGCCCCCTTTG
Source organism: Planctomycetota bacterium (assembly GCA_035530235.1). Lineage (GTDB taxonomy): Bacteria > Planctomycetota > DG-23 > DATKVD01 > DATKVD01 > DATKVD01. The sequence goes on from DATKVD010000316.1 coordinate 1,443, forward strand.
CCTGTTCGTCACCGGCTGCGAATCTGTGAGTCTGCTCACATGAGCTGCCGGATTCCTCGTGCCGATGAACCGGCACTCGGAATGACACCACTCCGGAGTTCCGGAGGGCGTGTTACCGTGCCGTGTCACCGAAGCGTTCCACCCGCTGCGCCGTCACCGAGATGGAGTCGTACTGCTCGTCGACTTTCCCCTCGACGAGGTACGGTCCGCCGTCGGTGAGGCGTCGGCGGACTTTCCGGTACAGCTTCGGGAAGAGCGTCACCTCGAAGACGCCGGTTTCGTCTTCGAGCGTCAGGAATTGCATCAGCTCGTCGTTTTTGGTGAGTGTGCCGCGGGTCGTGTCGAGGATGCCGATCATCCTCACGTGTTGTCCGAGTCGTCGCTGAAGCTCGGATGCTTCTGTCAGACCATCTTGGCCGGAGGTGCGGCGGACGAGCTCCGCCGGGTGTGCCGAGAGGGGACAGTCGAGGATCTCGAGTTCGTAGTTGACCTTCTGCTCGAGCGAGAAGTCGGGGAGCCGAGGCGTGTCGACGTCGGCCTCGACGCCGTGGAGTGTGCCGACGCCGACC
>DATKVD010000317.1:0-19557 GCA_035530235.1 Planctomycetota bacterium
CACCCCGTCGGGCAGGACGCGCAGATCCGCATGATCTCGGCCGACTACGTCGGCTGCACGCGCCGCGTCGTCGAGAAGGCGACGGGCGCCCCGTGTCTCTTCTGGCAGGGGGCCTGCGGCAACATCAACATCGTCTCCGCCGAGACCGACCACGTCACCGCGTGCGCGTCGGGAACGAAACTCGGACGCAAGGCCGTCCGCCTCTGGAAGACCGCCGAACCCGTTGCGAGCGAACCCGTCCGGACGGTGACGCGTTCCGTCGAGCTCCCGCCTTACCGCTGTCTCTCGCGCGAGCATGCCGAGCGGCAGCTCGCGGAGGCGCGGCAGACGCTGGAAGCGGCGCGCGGAAACCCGAAGAGCACCCCCGGACTGATTGACTGGTTCGAGAAGGACGTCGCGAGGCTGGAGCGTCTGCGTGACAGTTGGACGGACCCCGCACTCGTGCCGCCGCCGGTGAAGGCGGAACTCCAGACCTTCCGCATCGGCGACCTGGCGTGGGCGAGCGTGCCGGGCGAGCTCTTCAACGAGATCGGCACGGAGATCAAGAGACGCTCGCCGTTCAGGCACACCTTCGTCGTGACCTACGCCAACAACTGGATCGGCTACCTCCCCACGCCCGAGGCCTTCAAGGAAGGCGGGTACGAGGTGAGCCAGGTCTGCTCGGTGGCCCCCGAGGCCATGGGGATGATGGCGGACCACTTCGCCGCCATGTTCAGGGAGATGTGACGTGGCGAAACGGCTCCTCACGGCGGCGGCGCTGCTCGTGCTCTTCGGCGCGTGCCTCTTCGCCCAGGCGGACGGAACGGCGGTCATCCTCGACACCACGTCGTTCTGGCGCGTCCACTACACGATCCGTCCGCCGGTCGTGCGTGACGGGGACGGAGTGCGCAGTCTCAAGACGCTGACGGGCGACACGCCCGCGCCGCCCGAGAGCTGGACGCAGGTCGATTTCGACGACCGGGACTGGACGCGCACGCCGGCGGACCTCTTCCCCGTGCGCACGCGGGTGTGGGCCATCGACCAGGAGGCCCTCGAAGCGTCGGGCATCACCGCGCACAACAACAGCTCGCCCGCGCTCGCGATGATCTTTCTTCGCGGCAAGTTCGGGGTCACCGACCCCGGGGCCGTCCGCGGACTCAAGCTCTCGCTTGCCTATCACGGGGGCGTCGTCGTCTGCGTCAACGGGAAAGAGGTCGGCCGCGCCGACATGGGCGACGCCGGCACCGGCGTCGAGGCCCTCGCCAAGGACTACCCGCGCTCCGCGTTCCTCCGCACCGACGGCAGCCCCGTCATGAGCGAGTTCAGCATCAAGCAGGACAGGGACGCCGAGGCGATCCCGGCGTGGAAGTCGCGCCTGCGCGGGACGGAGATCCCCATCCCCGCGAACGTCCTGCGCAAGGGCACCAACGTCCTCGCCGTCGCCGTCCATCGCGCCGCCTACCTCCCCGAGGTCCGCCAATGGATCGTCACGAAAGGCGTGATGGATCACGAGATCCCGTGGTTCCTGTGGGCGACGTGCGGACTCAACTCCGTGCGTCTCGACGCTCCCTCGCAGGCGGGACTGACGTCGAACGTCGGCCGACCGACGGGCTGGCAGGCGTGGACGAGTCCGCCGATGCAGCAGGACTTCGACCTCGACTACGGCGACCGGTTCGAGTCCCGACGCGTCGGGATGCGGGTCGTCGGCTCGCGCGGTGGGGTGTTCTCGGGCAAGGTCGTCGTCGGACGCGACGCACCCATCCGCGCCCTCAAGGCGGACATCTCCGACCTCGTCTGCCGCAAGACCGGTGCGAAGGTCCCGGCCTCGGCGGTGAAGGTGCGCTACGCGCTGCCCGACGGGTCGGAGCCCGCCGGGGAATCGCACTATCCCGTCAGGCCCACGCTCTTCGACGGGCTGAGCGACACGCCGCCGGCCACGGTCGAGGTGGGCGAGGCGAAGGGGTCGTGGCCCGTCGGGGCGGTCTGCCCGGTGTGGGTGACGGTCGCGGTGCCCGTCGATGCGGTGCCCGGAGATTACACGGGCACGCTGACGATCGCCGCGGCGGACCTCGCGAAGCCCTTCGAGGTGCCCGTGGAACTGAAGGTCTGCGCGTGGCGCGTGCCCGAGCCGAAGGACTTCCGCACCGTCGTCGACCTCATCCAGTCGCCCGAGACCGTGGCCATGTGGTACGACGTGCCGCTCTACGGCGAGAAACATTTCCAGCTGCTGGAGAAGTCGCTCGAACGTCTCGGCTACGTCGGCAACTGGACTGTGCACATCCCGCTCATCTGCCAGACCAACCTCGGCAACGCCGAGTCGATGGTGCGATGGGTCCGCAAGCCCGACGGCTCCTTCCGTTACGACTTCTCGCCCGTCGACCGTTATCTCGAACTCGCCGAGAAGCACATGGGCAAGCCGCGCGTCGTCATCCTGCAGGTGTGGGACTTCTTCCTCGGCACCGCCGGCGCCACCATGGTCCACCCGGAGATCCAGAAGATCATCCCGGGGGTCGAGGACATCCCCGTCTCGATGCTCGACGAGAAGACCGGCAAAGTGAGCACGATCACGGTCGGACGCTACGACGCGAAGGGAAAGGACCGGTGGAGAGCGCTCGTCACCGAGCTGCTAGCCCACCTCCGCAAACGCGGGATGGACAAGTCCGTCGTGCTGGGGCTGTCGAACGACGTCTACCCGACGCGCGAGATCGTCGAGTTCTGGAAGGACCTGCTGCCGGGGGTCGCCTGGGGAGGCTACAGCCATTTCGAGCGTGCGTCGATCGGCGACGGGTGGGCGCCCGTGGTCCTGCAGGCCTACGCGTATCAGCCCACGTGGGGGATCGAGCCGATGTACGGGTGGAAGCGTCCGGACCGCGTGCTGGTCTTCTTCCGCACGGGGTTCTCGCGCAACAGCACCCGCAACACGCTGCCCTGGGACCTGGCGCGACTCCTCGGGGAGATCACCATCCAGGGACCGTGGCGCGGGTTCGGTCGCGTCGGACTCGACTTCTGGCCCGCGCTCAGGAACCGCCGAGGCGTCCCCGTCGGCTGCATCCAGGCCCGCTATCCCAAGAGCTCGTGGAGACAGCTCGACGGCATGCTCTACGTCCTCGCACCGCCCGGACCGGAAGGGGCGCTCGCCGCCGGGAAGCTCGAGATGATGCGCGAGGGACTGCAGGAGACCGAGGCCCGCATCTTCCTCGAAGACGTCCTCACCGATCCCGCCCGGCGCGGGAGACTGCCCGCCGCACTTGTCGCGAAGGCCCGGACGGTCCTCAATGCGAGAATGCGGGCGCTTGCCGTCGTCCTCGAGAAGCAGGAAATGGCCGGCTTCCAGCGCGAAGCGAAACCCTACCTCGACGGCTACGGCGCCGGTGATTTCCAGTCGCCCACCGCCGGGATCTTCCGACAGTGGTACACCGAGAGTGGCTGGCAGCAGCGCTCGGAAGACCTCTACACCGTCGCCGACGAGGTGAACGCGACACTCGCAACGACCCAAAGGTGAGCACGCGCATCCTCGACGGCACCGACGACGGTGTCCCGCTCCTCATCCTTGGGACGACTCGCTGTCGTCACTTCATCCGTCGTCTCCGGATGACACCCAGGAGTCCCAGCGCAGCCGTGCCCACCAGCAGCAGCGTCGCGGGCTCGGGGATCGCATCTCCCGACCGGAGGGTCTCGAGGTCCGCCGCGCTCAGGACAGAATCGAAAATCCGGGCGTTGTCAGTGAGACCGTCCACGGAGTATCCAGCGACATAGTCGACCCCGATGTTCATATTGAGGCCGAAATCATTGCTGGAAGTGTCACTCAGGGTGCCTCGATCCGCCGTCACGGTGGTGCCAACCTGCGCAACGCTGGTGGAGACGCCTCCCCAGTAAAGCTTCAGGTTGTTCGAGGTCAAAGACCCGTCGTAGGTTACTGCCCAGAACTGCCATATGCCGTTATCGTCGTACTCAAACACCGACGACACGTCGAATGAGGTGGTCCCGTAACTCGTCGTCCCACCCAGCATTACCTCGAGCGTATCCGCGGTACTGGTGCTGGTTCTAATCTGAAATCCTGTACTCCAACCACCCTTGCTCATGAGAAACTTCTGTTCGCTGGTGCTGAACGGTTCGCTTGTGTTGAACCACCCGGACCACGTGGCAGTCTGCAACCCGCTGATACCGCCGACATTGGGGCTATTGACCCGGAAATTCGGGCAATAGGGTTCACCCGGATAGAGCCCAGCCACCATGGGGCTGGTGTCGAGTGCGTTGTCGGTGATTGCCCCGCTGGGCCCGGCCTGGCCCTTCAGATTATAGTTCGTCGCGCCGCTGTATACGCCCTTGTCCGTAATCAGGTCACTCGAGCTGCCGGCAGAACCGGTATTGGCCGCCCCGACTCCCGTCTCATCGAACTTGAACTCAAACACGGGCGTGGGCAGCGCCTGCGCCGCCGAGCCCAGGAACCCCACTATCACGAAAACCACTAGTGCAACTCCGAACAGCAATCCGGTCGTTCTCATCTTCCTCTCTCCTTCAGACTTGTCTCCCTCGCCGAAATGGCTCAACTGCCCCCTTGCCAACGCCCCGATCCGCCCAATCCAACGGTTCCCAGCGTCCCCCTGCTTAACAGAACAGTTAATAAGTCCCGCTGCCGACCTCCCAACGCATCCGTTTTCCAGGGCGCCGCAACAACCGAGCCAAACGGCCCGGATAAGAGGCACAAACCTCGAGCTTTCGCCTGAAGGCATTATGTGTTAAGGGGTTACGGCCTGAAGAAAAGTCGTGGAATTTCCGGTGGTCGTCGCGTGGTCTGGCGGCTTGTTTGATATTTTAAACACGCTGGCCCGGGGTCTGGGGACGTCGATTGACGTAATTCGTTGCCTGGCATGAACATAGGGTCCGAACCCTCCATGTTCAGAAAAAACGACAATATTGTGCTTCCTGAACACTCATCTTGGGAGTTCCCTGGATGGCGGCCCGCCCGATCCCTCAGGAGCGAGCGGAAGACGGCTCCGAACGTCGGGGCGCGATTTCGGCGTTGCCGTCACTGCTTTGCCGACGGTAGAATCGAGCACCCGCGTGCCGGTGAGTCCAGGCAATCCCGGTCTTGACGCTGCGGGTCATAGCTTGCGAGGTATGCCCATGAAGCATTCAATCCGATTCACCGGCACCCTCGTCCTTGTTGTTCTCGCCGTCGTTGCCGCCGCGGGATACGCCCAGGATCCCCTGAGAGGCCAGCACAGCATCCTCGAACTGGACACGTTCGCCCCGCCCGGTCGCGAGCGTCCCAACCCGGAGACGCTCCGCACCATCTGGCGTTACTTCGAGACCTGGCAGTCCGAGTGTTTCAGACTCGACTCGGGCGAGATCGTCCGTGCCGACATTTTCCGACCGGTGACCGCGAAGGACGCCGACGGCAAACCCCTCCGGGACGTCAACGGACAACCGACGGTCGCACTGCGCAAGGCCCGGCGCATTCAGGGGTCGCCGAGGCCGCCGGCGGGATGGCAGAGACCCGACTTCGACGACGGCACGTGGTTCCGCCACGAGGGTCCGATGGCGGAGGGCTATCGCAGCCTGGCACTGGTGTGCGTGCGCGGGAAGTTCGAGGTCGACGACCCGTCGAAGGTCAAGGGGCTCACGCTTTCGGTCGGGTTCCGCGGGGGGCTCGTGGCTTACCTGAACGGCAAAGAGGTCGGCCGGGCCTTCCTGCCCGGGGGCAGGATCGACCCGGACACGCTGGCGGAGGCATATCCGAAGGAGATCTATACCGGACCGGACGGGGGGTTGATCAACGAGCGCACACCGACGTCGGCGGACTATTCGAGCTACGTCATCACGGCGGCGTGGGCCCCGAAGCTCGGCAACTCGTACGGCAACCCGGTCAAGGACCCCGAGACCCTGGCGCGCTTTCAGAAACGATGCCGACGGATGGAGATCAAGATACCGGCGTCCGCCCTGCGCAAGGGGACCAACGTCCTGGCACTCGAGGTGCACCGCGCACCGGCGGACGAGATCATGTTCAAGGCCCTCGCCGCCGACAAGCGGGTGATGGGGGCGCTCTCGGCCAACTGGGCCATCCACATCCTGTTCCTCGGCCGGGTGGCCCCGGGCATCTGGTGGAACCACGCCATGCTCGAAGACATCCGGCTGAGCGTGCCCGACGGGACCTCGGGCATCAGCGCCAACACGGGTCGTCCCAAGGGTCTCCAGGTGTGGAACGAGTCGGTCTTCAAGCGGGTGCTCCCCACGCAGTATGGGGACCCCAACGAGCCGCTCGGTCCCGTGCGAATCCGCGGGGTGCGAAACGGCGCCTTCGCCGGTCAGATCGTGGTGGGCTCCACCGACGCGATCCGGGGGTTGAAGGTGACTGTGACCGAGCTCGGGGACGGAGCGGGCGGCACGATCCCCGCCTCGGCGGTGGCGGTCGGCTACGCACGATGGACCGCCTACGGCGGCTGGCCCGGCTCGGGGCAGTACGACGCCCTCGACCCCGAGCCGCCGGGCGAACTAATCCCGATAACCAAACCGCCCTGGGGGGGCAGACAGACGCAGTCCATGGGGGGTGTCGCCGGCGTCGTGCAGCCCGTGTGGCTGACCATCGACGTCCCGAGGGACGTAAAGGCCGGGACCTACACCGGCAAGGTGACCGTGAGTGCGGCGGGGGAGAAGAACGTCGTGACGCCCATCGAGCTGCGGGTGGCCGGCGACTGGGTCGTGCCCGAACCGAACCGCTTCACCACCTACATGGGCATTCTCGAATCACCCGATTCCGTCGCCATGCAGTATGACGTCCCGCTGTGGTCCGAGGCCCACTGGAGACTCCTCGACAGGACGTTTGAAATCCTGAGCGACCTCGGCAACCGCGAGGTCTACATCCCGCTCATCGCCCGCACGATGCTCGGCAACGAGCAGTCGATGGTCCGGTGGGTGAAGCAGCCGGACGGCTCGTTCAAGCACGACTTCACCGTCGCCGAGCGGTATCTCGACCTCGCGGTCAAGCACCGCTGGAACGTCTCGGTGACGTGTCTCGCCGTCTCGGACGGCACCATCGGAAGCGCGATCTGGTATTCCGGAACCCCCCGGAACCCCCCGGGCGTCACCCTGTTCGACCCCGCCACGAAACAGCTCTCCGAGATGGACGCCCCGAAGTGGGGCACGCCCGAGGCCAGGGAATTCTGGAAACCCGTCATCGAGGGGATGCAGGCGATCCTCAAGAAGCGTGGGCTCGAAAAGTCCATGATGTTCGGCTTCGTCGTCCAGGACAAGGTCCTCGTCGAGACCCTCGGCGACCTGAAGTCCATCGCGCCGGATGTGAAGTGGTGGGAGTACACGCACTGGTCCAAGAAACGCAAGGGCAACGCGACGACGTGGCAGAACGTTGGTCGGATGTCGTGGGCCTACGGCACGCCGCTCGCGGTGTTCTGGGAGCCCGGGGTGGACAAACCGTTCTACGCCTGGAAGAACCTCGCGAAGGACGTGTATTTCGTGGCGGCCCCGCGGGCCAAGGGGCAGATCATGGTGGGGGAGACGGGGGAGCTGTCGGTGTTCCGACTGACGTGCGAGACCACGCTCCTGGGCAGTCACGGCGGTCACGAACTCATCCCGGAGTTCGGCGCCTTCTGCGGGTTCGGTCAGGTGGGAGCCGACTTCTGGCCGGTGAAGACGGGGGCGCGAGGCCGGGAAGCGCACCGCCTCGACGCCCGCTACGTCGGCTGGGGGTCGTTGAGCCTCAATCAAACCATGCAGGCCCTGATGGGAGCCGGGAAGAGCGCACCGGCGCACAGCTGTCGCACGCAGATGCTCCGCGAATCGCAGCAGGAGGCCGAGGCCCGCGTGTTCGTGCAGAATGCCCTGTTGGACGAGAAGTTGAAAGCCAGGCTCGGTCCGGAACTCGCCCGTCGATGCGAGCAGATCTGTGACGACCGCACCCGGATGTTCTTCTTCTGCACCGTCTACTTCGGCGAGAGGGGCCAGGAATACGGTCGCGTCTTCAACCAGGAGCAATGGGACGCCCAGACCGAGCAACTCTACAAGGCGGCCGCCGACGTATCCGAGGCGCTGTCGGTTCCCGCTCGGAGACGTTGACCGAACTGACGCCGCGCAGGCGCATGAGAGAAAGGACCCGGTAATGAGAGTCCTCGCGACGGTCGCAATCCTCTTCGGATTGTTCTCGCCGGCGCACGCGCAGGCACGGGCGGCGGACGACGTGACGGTCAAAGGGATACTCCTGAGCAGTTGGAATTACTATCAGCACAAGATGCCCCGCAACCAGAGCCCCAAGGGGACCCGGGAGAAGTTCGACCTGGTGCTCTATGCGTTCGACGGCCCGGCGGAAGTCCGGAAGACCCTCGCCGATATTCTCGCAGAATACTATCCCGAGGAGGGGCTCGATGCGCCGCACGCCACGCGTCTCCAGGAGCAGTTCGACGCGAGACTGAGGTACACCGTGGATACCGGAGACGAGGCGACGCAGCAGAAACTCCTCTACGGGCACACGTGGGGCATCAACCCCGCGACCGTCAGCGGGAAACTCGAAGAACGCCTCGGCAGGAAGTGGCTCACGGGCGCGAAGGTCACGGTGGAGAAACGGGTCAGCCCGAGCTTCAAGTACCCTCCGGACTGCATGCTCCGGCCCGACAAGCCGTTCGTGATGCCGAAGGAGAAGCCGATCGACCTCGTGATCGGGGAGGGGCTCTCGCTCAGGTGCGTGCCCATCCCGCCCGGGACGTTCATCATGGGGTCGCCTTTCTACCAGATGCCGCGTTTCCAGGACGAATGTCCGCACGAGGTCGTGCTGACGAAGACGTTCTACCTTTCCGAGATCCCGGTCACGCAGGCGATGTTCGAGCGGGTGTGCGGTGCGGAGAAGAACCGCAGCCGCAACCGCGGCCCGGACTTCGCGGTCGAGAACACGCCGTTTCCGGACATCCGTGAGTTCTGCCGGATCGTGTCCGAGAAGAACGGCCGGGTGGTCCGCGTGCCGACGGCTGCCGAGATGGAATACGTCGCCCGGCTCGGGACGTCGAACCCGTGTTTCCCGCCGAAGTACGCGCCGAGACGCACGAACGTCGGGGCGCAGAAGGGCAACGTCCCGGTCAGGAGCGGCAAACCCAACGCGTGGGGCGTCTATGACATCCCCGCGTGGGGGGTTACGGCGCTCAGCGACTGGAAGGCCCCGAACCGTCCCGACAGACAGGTGGACCCGCAGGGCGAGCCCTTCGACTCGCCGTGGGTCTACTGGGACCACGCGATCGTCTCGGTCCAGAAGGTGACCCGGCCCGTCGAGGGCATGATCATGAAGGGGAAATACCCGGCGGTGCACAAGGGGAGCTTCGGCAGCGATTGGGACCGTCCCAACCTGCACGACCGGTACTCGGAAGACGGTCTCGACGGCGGCAACGGGACCTCCTGGGTGGGCATCTTCCGCGTCGTCGTCGAGGCCGAGGCGCCGGCCGGGACCGGGAAGCCCGAGTTCGAAGGCCCCCGGGAAAAGGACGGGATCGAGATCTGGGTCGTCACCAGCGATTACCAGGAGAAGCCCTGTAATCTCCACGTGCTGCTGCTCGACAAGTTCGACAAGGCGAAGCGCTACAGGGCGCTTTATATCCTCCCGGCGCTGGGGCCGAATGAGACCGAAGGCATACGCGAAGCGAAGAAGCTCGACCTCGCCAACAAGCACAACATCATCTGCGTCGCGCCGGACTTCACCCGCATGCCGTGGTACGCCGACCTCCCGGGCAATCCGAAGGTCCGTTACGACAGCTATCTTCCGGACGTGATCGTCCCGTTCATCGACAGGACCTATCCCACGGTCGCGAAGCCCGAGGGACGCCTGTTGGTGGGGTTCAGCAAGTCGGGCATCGGGGCGGTGTCGCTGCTCCTGCGTCATCCCGACGTTTTCGGCCGGGCGGGCGCGTGGGACGCCCCGCTGATGGAAAATCACACCCGGCCGGAATTCTTCGGCCCGCAGGAGCACTTCCTCAAGAACTATCACATTCCCACGCTGCTCAACCGGCGGCTCGAGATGCTCAAGGGCAAGCCCGCCCGCCTCGCCATTGCGGGTCACGGCTGGGGCGGGGTCGAGCCGGCCCACAAACTGATGGAGCAGCTCGGGATCCCCCATTACTACAGCGGTTTGCCCAGAAGCGAGCACGAGTGGAAGAGCGGCTGGCTCGGGCCGCTCGTGGCGGTCCTCATGTCCGACGACATGACCAGGGCCAGGTAAACCGCCGGGCTGAATGCCCGGAAGGGGCACAAGACCCGTTGGCCCGCATAGTGCGGGGTCATTCAACTCTGATCAGGATGTTGGGGCCGGGCAGCTGCGTCGCCAGTTACCGGATTGCACCCGGCAATACCGTGTTTGCACGCAAGGCATGGCGGTTTCTCGCGAGGGCCTGCGAAGGGAATTTCGTCGTGGTGTAATTCGTAAGTCGTTGCCTAACGGCCCGTTAGGACAAGCCTGAACTGAGCAGCCTGACCTCCTCCGGAGCAAGAGGTCATCCCGATGCATCGGGATCGGGCGTACCACAAACCAAGCCCGCGCTTTGGTGCGGGCCCTTTCTACGCCCGCCGTGGCGGGTTCCGCGCGTGGCGGTCGAGAAGCACGGAGCAGGCCTTGCGTCTTCGCCCGGTGTCCGGTAGACTGTCGTGCTCGGGCGCGTCGTTGTGCCCACCAGGCCGGCAACTGGTGTACGGATGAAGGTGACGGTCTTAGACGAACAGGTTGCACGCAACGCCATTCTTCCGCACTCAGCCGCGGTGACGACCGACCGGTGAGTCGCACTTTGGGCCACGGCCGGAGAACAGTGGGGAAAAGCATGGACGACAGAGTGCGCTGGGGGGTCATCGGCTGCGGAGGCATCGCGGCCCGCCGGACGATCCCGGAATTCCTCGAGCTGGTCTCCAATGCTGAAATCGTCTCGGTGATGGACATCGACCCGAGGCGAGCCCGGAAGGTGGCCGAGCAGTTCGGCGTACCTCACGACTGCTCTACCGAGGAGGAGCTGCTGGCACAAGACGTCGAGGCGGTTTACATCGCCACGCCTCAGAACCTCCACTGCGAGCAGGTCATCCGGACGGCCTGTGCGGGCAAACACATCCTTTGTGAGAAGCCAATGGCGGTGTCGCTGGAGGAAGTCAACCGGATGGAAGAGGCCGTCCGGCAGGCCGGCGTGAAGTTCATGCTGGGCTTCTGCATGCGCAACAACGTCTACAACCGCAAGGCACGCGAACTGGTTCAGAGCGGCGAGATCGGGCAGGTGGTCATGGGACGTGCCCAACTCACCTGCTGGTACCCGCCGATTCCGGGTGCCTGGCGGCAGGACGTTTCGATCAGCCACGGGGGGTCACTGATCGACATGGGCACACACTGTCTTGATCTCCTGGAGTGGATCACCGGCTCACGGATCGTCGAGGTGGCGGCATTTCACGACAAGTTGACGCACGAGTATCCCACGAACATCGAAGACACCTCTACGGTCCTGGTCCGCATGGATAGCGGGGCACACGGGATTGTGGACAACTACTTCAACCTGCCCGACGCGGCGGCACAGAACAGTCTGGAACTGCACGGCACCAGGGGCTCGATTGTCGGCCGGGGCACGATCGGCCAGGATCCCACCGGGAGCATGTTCAGCGTCCTTCAACCCGAGGAAACCGGCTACGACGCCAGCCAGGTGCGCAACGTCGAGGTCGATCGGCGGGAGTACGACCTGGAGGGGATCGGCCTGTATGGACAGATGATAGATACGTTCAGCGAGTGCATCCTGGCCGACAAGGAGCCGCCGGTCAGGCTGGAGGACGGTCGGCATTCGGTGGCCGTCACGCTGGCGATCTATCGGGCGGCCGCCGAGCGACGGACAGTCACCGTCGAAGAGATTTCAGAGGGTTAGGAAGATCTGGCGATGGCAGAGCTGGCACTGAACGGTGGGAGTCCGGTTCGCGAGACGCCGTTTGCCCTGTGGCCGGTGCTGGATGCGGCCCAGGAAGAGGCGCTCCTCTCGGTCTTCCGCAGCGGCAAGTGGTGGCGGTTCGCGTTCGGACAGGGCGTCGAGCTGACCGAGCCGACCGAGGGCGAGCAGGGACAGGTGGCTCTCTTCCAGCGGGAATTCGCCGAGCATCACGACTGCAAGTACGGCGTGGCCGCGGCCAACGGCACCGGGACGCTGGAGATGGGCATCCGGGCGATGGACCTGGGTCTCGGCGACGAGGTCATCGTGCCGGCCTACACCTACGTCGCCTGTGCGACGTGCGTCCTTCAGAACAACCTCGTCCCCATCTTCGTCGACGTGGAGGAGGACACCTACAACATCGATCCGGCGCGGATTGAGGAGGCGATCACCGAGCGCACCCGCGCGATCATGGTCGTGCACTTCGGCGGCCAGCCGGCCGACATGGACGCGGTGATGTCCGTTGCCGAGAAGCACGGCCTGCCCGTCATCGAGGACGCCGCTCACGCACACGGTAGCGAGTGGCGCGGACGGAAGGCCGGCTCGTTCGGGCTATTCAGCTCGTTCAGTTTCCAGGCAAGCAAGAACATGACCGCCGGGGAAGGTGGCATCGTCTGCACCAACGACAAGACCATTGCCGAGGAGTGCGATTCGCTGTTGTGGGCCGGCAGGAAAGTCGGCCGGCCGTGGTACGAGTTCCACCGCTTGGGCTGGAACTACCGAATCACCGAGTTCCAGGCCGCCATCCTCCGCTGCCAGTTGAGGAACCTCGACGAGCAGGTGCAGAAGAGAATGGCGAACGCCGGTTACCTGTCGGGCCTGCTGTCGCAGATCGACGGCATGCGACCGCTGAGGGTCGACGGGCGCTGCACCGCGCACAGCAACCACATTTACATGACGCGCTATGACGAGGAGACCGTCGGACTCCCGCGGGAGCGGCTCATCGAGGCCTTGGTGGCGGAGGGGATTCCCGCATTCAGCGGCTATACCTTCCCGCTGTACAGGAACCCCATGTTTCTCAACAAGCGATTCATCAACGGGGCGTTTCCGCTCGGCACGTCGTACCACGACGACATCGACTACGCCGGCTTCGAGGGGAGCTGTCCCGTTTCGGAGCGTGCGTGCGATTCCGAGGCGGTCTGGCTGCCGCAGAACATGTTCCTCGGCAGTCGCAAGGACATGGACGACGTGGCCGAGGCGGTTCAGAAGGTCCTGGATCACAGGAGCGAGTTAACGGGTTCGTAACCGGTTCACCGGATGCAAGGAGAAATGCGATGCCCCGCAAGGCAAAGAAGGAAAGTGCGGATTTTCGGTATGAGACGGGTGCGGCACGGGTGCCGTGGGCCGCGGTGGGCGAGTTGATGCGCCCGGACGACGTCGGGGAGCTGGTCCGTTTTCTGCTGCCGTCCGCGGCCGGGAAGAAACGGGCGTATGAGGCCCGCTTCCGGCGGGTGGTGGAAGACCTCAAGAAGCTCTGCAGCCTCGGCGGATGCGCCGGCAAGCTGACGCTCGGCGGCCGCGTCCAGGCGCTCGAAAAGACCATCGCCAGAATGCTCCGCGTCAAGCACGTGCTCTTCGTCGCCAACGCCACCGCCGGGTTCGAGATCGCCTACAAGTTCGCCGGCCTCAAGCCCGGCGACGAGGTCATCGCACCCGCCATCACCTTCATCGCCTCCATCGCCTATCCCCTCAGCATCGGGGCGAAGGTGGTCCTGGCCGACGTCGACGAACGCACCGTCAACCTCGACCCCAGGGACGTCGCGAAGAAGGTCACCCGAAAGACCAAGGTCATCATGCCCGTCCATATCGGGGGCTACCCTGTCGACATGGACCCGATCATGCAACTGGCTAGACGTCGCAAGATCACCGTCATCGAGGACGCCGCTCACGCCTTCGGGGGCGTCTACAAGGGACGGAACCTCGGGTGCATCGGTCATTTCGGGGCGTTCAGCTTCCACGAGGTGAAGAACGTCACCGCACTGGGGGAAGGCGGCATCCTCGTGTCGAATCTGGCCTGCGGGAAGGACTTCGGCAAGAGCCGGTTCCTCGGACTCGACATGAGCCGGCAGATCCGTTACTGGCTCTACGACGTGGTCGCCCTGAAGGGGATGGGCGATTTCTTCGCCCCGGGCAACCACTCGGCCACCGAGATCCAGGCGGTGGGACTGGCCTCGCAGACCCGGCGACTCCGTCGCATCATTGCCAAGCGCAAGAAGGCCGAGACCTACCTGACGCGACGCTTCCGAAAGGAGGAGGGTCTCATTCCCCCGCCCGGCGACACCGCGAAGATCAAGAGCACGCATCATCTCTATCTGCTTCGGGTCGACCCCGAAAAAGTCGGCGCCGACGTCCAGGTGCTCAAGAAGAAGCTGTCCGATCGCGGCGTGGTGAACGTCCCGCACTTCGCGCCGCTCTACAAGTTCAGCATCATGAAACAGCTCGGATACGACACCCGCAGGATCGAGAAGACCTGTCCCGTCGCCGAGCGGGTCTTCCGGCACGAGTTCACCCATCTGCCGCTGTATGATCTGAGCCCGGCGCAGCTTCGCTACATGGCCGATGCGGTGATCGACTCGTTAAACGAGATGAAGAACGGGCGCTGAGACGCCCCGAAAGGAGCGGACGAGATGCCGACCGGAAAACGTGAGCGGCCTGCCGATCCGTTTCCCTGCATGGAAAACATGACGGTGAAGATGATCCGCGAGTACCTCGAGCGGAAGAAGTCGGTCATTGTGCCGCTGGGCGTGATCGAACAGCACGGGTATCACCTGCCGCTCAAGACCGACGCGCTGATCGCCTCAGAACTGGGACGGATGATCGGCGAGAAGACCCACATTCTTGTTGCCCCGGTCATTTACCAGTCATTCTCCGGAGGCGGACTTCCGGGGACGATCAACATCTCGCCGTCAGTGATGTCGATGGTGGTGAGCGACACGCTGCTGTCTCTGGCGGCACAGGGCTTCCGGAATTTCTATCTGTTCCTCTGTCACGGCGGCTCCGAGAACGCCCGGGCACTCGACAACGCCCTCAAGATGCTTCTGCGCACCAACCCCGCTTTTGCCGACGCGATGATCGCGCTTCTGCCCATCTGGAAATTCCCGACCGGCAAGCTCGGCTGGGACAAGGCGACAAACGAGGGTGACTGGCACGCCGGCTGGCTCGAAACCTCCACGGTCATGGCTCTGGCGCCCGAACTGGTGCGGATGGACGAGCTGGCACTCGACGATAAGCCCGTTCTCAACAGCATGATCGAGCACCCCGACAACTACCAGCAGGCCGAGAAAATCGTGGACGACCCCTATGTGATCCCGCGCATGACCCAGCGAGATGACGTCAAGATCGGGGTGATGGGCTTCCCGGAGCAGGCTTCAAGGGATCGCGGCGAGAAGATCATCGAAGCGACCGTTAATGCCGTCGCAAAGAAGGTCGAGGAACTGGAGGCCAAGGGGGATGGTGTCTACAAGAAGGTCGCTTTCATCCCCGAGCCCATCCTTCTGAGGGACGAAGCAGAGGACGAATGAACCGACAGGTCATCGATTCTGCGGTCCGTCTGCCGACCCGCGACGGGGCACTGGATGCCGGCGCGTGGTTCGCGCTGGCCGATCACTGGGGCATTTCGCACGCCGTGGCTGCTCCGTCGGATGAGTTCGTCGCCGTGTATAACGAGGAAGGCAACGCCCTGTTGGCCGACCTGGTAGAGCGACACGCCGACAAGCTCTCCGCGCTGGCCGTGGCCAACCCGTGGTACGGTCCCAGGGCACTTGACATCCTGAACCGGGCCTTCGACCGCGGGTTCTGCGGGCTCTACCTGCACCCGGCGCGGCAGGGGTTTCACCTGACCGAATCGATCGTCGATCCTTTGATCAAGCTGTGCCTTGCCCGCGACAAGCCCGTCTACGCCTACACCGGCACGCCGATCTGCGCGATGCCGCTCCAGTTGGCGGAGCTCGCCCGGCGTTTCCCGAAGGCCACGTTCGTGCTGGGACACATGGGGTGGAGCGACTTCAGCGGATATGACGTCATCCCCGCCGCCCGGCAGGCCCCCAACATCATCGTTGAAACGTCCTGCACGACCGGCGCCATGGTCGGGCTCGCGGTGGAGGAGCTCGGCGTCGAGCGTGTGCTGTTCGGCTCGGGCTATCCGCGGTCGCACCCGAGCTATGAAATCGACAAGCTCAAGGACCTGACGCTCTCACAGGACCAGTTGGACCTGTACATGCGGCGGAACGCGCGGCGGATATGGAAGATCGGAGCATGAAGGTCATCGACACCCACACACACCTGCCCGGCACGTTGTTGGGGGGTGTGCCGCGACCGGCGGAGGAACTCCGCAAGGACTTCGAGGAGCAGGGACTCAGCGGCGCCTGGATCATGACGTTGGACGGGCTGGTGGGCGATCCACGGCCCCACAACGATATCCTGTCACAGGCGGTGCGCCCGCACCGGGAGTTCTTCGTTCCATTCTGCACGGTCTGGCCGCACTTGGGGCTGAAGGCGTGTCTGGACGAGCTGGAGCGCGCGGCGCTCAAGCTGGGCATGAGGGGCCTGAAACTTCATCCGTGGCTCCAAGCGTTCTCGATGACGCACCCCGCCGTGGTGCCCATCCTCCGAAAGGCCGGTGAACTCGGCATGCCGGTGCTGCTGCACGACGGCACACCGCCGTATTGCACGCCCCTGCAGGTGGCCATGGCCGCGGAGCAGGCTCCCCAGACCACCATCATCCTGGGCCACGCCGGCCTCGACGATCTCTACTGGGACGCAATCCTGGCCTGTCTTCGTCTGCCCAACGTGTACCTGTGCCTCTGCAGTCTCAGTGTCGGGCCGATCTCGCAGGTCCTCACGCACTGCCCCTCTGACAAGTTGCTGTTTGGGTCGGACAGCGGCTGGCAGCCGGGGCTCGTCCGATCTGCTCTCGAGAAGTTCGTCGACCTGGGACTGTCACACGAAGAACAGCAAAGAGTCTTCCACGCCAACGCAGAGCGTCTGCTGCCTCTCGAGTCATCAGAGTACGGGACATTGTCGTAGTACCGAGGTCCGTTTGAAGACGCAGGCCCGAAAGGAATCTCCATGGACGTCATGCTATCCATCTTCGGCCCGACCTGTTGGGAGGAAGACTTTGATGTCATCGCCGGGCGGTTCCGACAGGTCGGCGGCAGCCAAATGCTGTTCTTCACCAGCCTGTACCACGGCTATCGACTCCTGCAGCCCCGATACCCGCAGCGGGCCATCTACACCCTCGAGACCGATCGGGTCTTCTACGACCCCGACCTGTCGCTGTATGAGGACTCACCGGTCCGGCCCGAGCGGAGCCTGGACGCCGCAAGCACGGACTGGGTCGCGGGACTTTCCCAGGCCTGCCGGACCGAAGGCGTGGCGTTTATCCCTCTGATCCCCATGTGCGCCGGTGAGCGGCTGGTGCAGCAGCACCCGGACCTTGCGGTGAGGAACCTCTACGGCTCGGCCGATCGGCTGTTCATGTGCTACAACAACCCCGTGGTCCGGGCGTACCGCCTGGCCATGGTGCAGGACGTCGTCGGACGTTACGACCTTGACGGTCTGATGCTCGACAAGGTTCCGCAGATCATGCTGGAGCAGCGGGCGTTCAACGGGTTGTTCGACCCGCCTCTTCGGGTCATCGGGAGTTTCTGCTTCTGTGAGCATTGCCGGACGGCGGCGGCGCGGGCGGACCTGGACCTTTCGGAGGTCCGCGTCCGATGCCTGGAACTGGCCCGGCGATCGTTGAGGATGCCGCCTCACGTGCTGGAAGGTCTGGCCGACCAGCTCATCGGGGATACCGAGGTCCCCCTGTTGCTGCTGGAGGAGCCACTCATCCGGGAGATGCTCGAGTTCCGCTTCCGGACCGCGGTCGCCTTTGTGGCCGAGGTGCGGGCCCTGGTGCGCCGCCTCAAGCCCCGGATCCCCCTCTACGCCGCTTTCGTGCCTCCCGTCCACATCGGACACGACATGACCTCGCCACGGTCGTGGCTGGCCATCCAGAGCTACAAATTTTACGCGGAGGCGCTGGACGGCATTCTATGCGTGGTGCACTGGGATGCCGACGTGGTCCGCTTCGAGACCCAGCGGGCCGTGGAGGCTGCTGAGGGGAAGACGGAGGTCACCGCGAGCATGCGGCTGTATGGTCCGACGCGGCCCCAGGACGTGCCGATCCTGGCGGAGGCGGCCCTGGCCGGTGGCTCGAAAGGTCTGTCCTTCCTCGGGTACGATGTGGCCACCGACGAACTGCTCGATGCCCTGGGGAACTACGTTCACGCAAGGGGGGACTGAGGCAGCCCGTCCGATCCCGATGACGTCAGGGAGGTCGTCAAGCTCTTTCAGAAGCCGTGCGGCGACCACGGGTGTGAGCCCTGCGGCGGGTCTGGTTGTGAGAGGAAGCTGTGGACTGCGTCGAGCGTCACAGGAAGGTGCTGACGGGGGAGATCCCCGACCGTGTTCCTGTTGCGCCATCTCTTCTGGTGCGACCGGTGCGCCGAGCGGGCCTCCGTCAGAGGGACTACCACACCAATCCGGACGTGCTGGCCCGCACTCAGGTCGAACACTGCGACGCCTATGACTTCGACGGCATGATCATCAGCTCCGATAACGTGATCATGTATGAGGCGCTCGGCGGCCGCATCGTCTTTCAGGACGACGACTCCTACCCGTTCTGGACCGATCCGCTCGTACGGGACGGGACCGACCTTGCCCGCCTGAAGGTACCCGACCCCGAACGCGACGGACGCATGCCTGTGCTGCTGGAAGCTTCACGCCTGGCAGCGCGGGCCGTGGGCCGACGTCGCTTCATCATGACCAACATCGACTCCGGACCCTTCCAGCTGGCCTCCACGCTCATGGGAATGGAACACGCGATGGTGGGACTCGCCCAGGAGCCCGCCCTGATGAAAGAGGTGCTGGCTTTCTGTGCCGAAGTCGCCATCACCTACGGTCAGGCCATGGCCCGAACGGGCTGCCACGCGCTTCAGTTCGGCGAGTCCACCGCCGCCGTCGTCGGGCGCCGACTCTACGAGGAAATCATCTGGCCGGAAGACCGACGCGTCATTGCCGAACTCAGGAAGACCGACGTCAAGGTCTTTCTGCACGTCTGCGGTGACAGCAGCAGCATCATGGACCTCCTGGCGGACAGCGGAGCCGACTGCCTGGAGATCGACAGCAAGGTCGATCTGGCATGGGCCAAGGACACCGTCGCAGGGAAGCTTACGCTCAAAGGCAACGTCGATACGGGCGCTTTCGTCTCCATGCCCCGCGCGGAGTTCATGGAACTGTGCCGCAGAACCATCGAGGCCGGCAAGAGGGGCGGACGTTTCATCCTTTGCGGCGGCTGCGAAGTCCCGCCCGACACGCCCGATGAGATCCTTCACGGGATGCGGCGATCGGCAGACCTCTTTGGCACCTACAAGAACAGCGCGTAGCCCATTGGCGGCGGGGCCCGAACTTGCGCAGCCATTTGACAATTCGGCTGTCGATCGGGGTCTCGTAGCGGGTCAGCCCCATGCTCTGCAATACGTTGCGGGACTGTTTGGGGCCAGGTCCCTTCAGAACCCCAGCGAGGTACCTGGCAACTTCGCCCTCGACTGTCTGGGAATGCGTTGCGTTTAAGCGCTTCAGGTGACGCAGAAGCGTAGTC
>DATKVD010000318.1:0-3005 GCA_035530235.1 Planctomycetota bacterium
GCGACGACTTCGCCGCAGCAGTGAGGACCGATCCCCGTGCCGCTGACGCACATGACGGCTCCCGAGTACTTGTTCGCGAACCATTCGTGGCCACTGTTCACCCACTCCGCCGCGGCACCCACGTTCACGTGGTCTTCCCCGGGGACGTAGAACCCGTAGGTATACTCGTGGTAGTACTGCCAGTCGTGGAAACCCCCCTTGATGACACACGCGCAGGGCGTCGGGCCGGTGCGAATGGGGCACACCGGGTTCTTCCAGTAGTAGTACCAGTTGGGACCATAGCTGGTGCCCGTGCCGGGGTTGTTGTAGACCGGGAGATTGGGGTCCAGTGGGAAGGTGAACGGGTTTGGAATGTACCAGGTCCTTCCTATCCTGTCGTAGAAGACCTCGATGGGCTGCGGGGTCGTGGCCACCACGATGCCAGCCTCCACAATCTGCGCGTAGACGGTCTTCGCACCGAAGAAGTCGTTGCGGTCGGGCAGTCCCGTGAAGACGGCACTCACCTCGTAGGTGCCGAACGCCGGACTCGCCGGGTTGGTGTTGAGACGGGCCTTGCCCATCAGGGGGTGCGTGTTCGCCGGCTGCCCGAGAGCCGAACCCACCCACGGGGAAAGCGACACACCACCGGGAGGAACGGGGTTCGGAGCCCACCACTCGAGGAGTGACCCACCCGGAATGAGTCCGATGGGCTGGATGACCACGCGGATCATGTCCTCGACGCCCGGAATGGCCGCCGCCACCGCATTCAGCGTCAACTGGCAATACACCACCAGCACTCCCGGATTGCTCCGGTCGTAGCTGAATTCGATCGTCGTCGTCCCGGGCTCCATGAAGGTGACGATGGGACCGCCCGGTACACAGGCGGCCGCCGGACACATCGTCCCGATCACCGGACAGGCCGTGTTCGCCACCGGGCAGTTCGTCACGCCGCCCGGACAGACGGTCTGCCGCACCGGACACCGTGTCGTCCTCTGCGGACACGCCGTCGGAAGGTCTGCCGGACACTTGGTGACCTGCGCGGGACAGACGGTCTCATCCAGAGGACAGAAGGTGGCCTGCGCGGGGCATCGGGTGTGCCTGGGCGGACAGGTCGTGGCGTTCAGCGGACAGTGCGTCGCCTGCGCGGGGCACTCTGTGGTGTGCTGGGGGCATTGCGTGGCCACCGTCGCGGGACACGCCGTATCACGTACGGGACACTGCGTACGCTGTGCCGGACACACCGTGGCGACCGCCGGAGGACAGGCGGTGTCCCGTGCGGGACACTGCGTGCGCTGGATGGGGCAGTTGGTGGCGCCGCCCGGACACCGTGTGTGTCTCTCGGGACACGTTGTGGCCGCGTCCGGACACTGTGTGAGTATCGTCGGGCACCGCGTCGTCCGCTGCGGACATGCCGTCGCCACGGGCGACGGACACGCCGTCGTCCTCACCGGACACAGCGTCTTCCGCGGGTTGCACACCGTCGGCCCCACCGGCTGCGACGTTGCCGCCTGGAGGAATTCCCCCTCCGGGGGCATGACCCCGCTCAACGGGTTCTCGTCCTGCGTCACGACCGTCGTCTGGCCTTCCAGACGCTTGAGTGTGTTCTGAAGCGTGTACGCGTAGAGCGGTGAGTCCTGCGTCTCCTCGGCACAGGCCGGCCCGGCCGCAACGATGCTGCAGACGCTTGCTATGATGATCAGAACCGTGCGCCGTCCGGACATTGGGATTACCCCCTCCGCTGGTCATGGACTTGAATGGGCAGAAGTCAGATGTCTGGGAACATACCCTCCCCGCCTGTACGCGCGTCCCTTTGCGCCACGCACACGTACCGCAGGGCTAACACTACCTAAATAGTATGGCAAAACGGACGAAAAACAAACGCTTTCTGTAAAAAAGTTGTCCGCTCACGGCACCGGCCACGGTGGCCGTGGGACAACGCAAGAGGCGGCCGGCTATCAGGTTACATTGTGTTCGTCACACCAGCGACGGATCTCCAGCGACACCTCTTCGGGGTCGTCGGACATCCGGTAAAGCTCCAGGTCGTGAGCACTGATGCAGCCCGTCGTCAGCATGGTGTCACGAAGCCACGCGATCAGTCCCTGCCAGTAGTCACTGCCCATCAGGTAGACCGGGAACCGGTCGATCCGCAGGGTCTGCATGAGCGTCATCGATTCGAAGAACTCATCCATCGTCCCGAGGCCGCCCGGCAGGATGACGAACGCCGTCGAGTGCTTGACGAACAGGAACTTGCGCACGAAGAAATAGCGGAAACTGATGAGGTGACTGATGTAGGTATTGGGTTTCTGCTCCTGCGGCAGGTCGATGTTGAGGCCGATGCTCTTGCCCCCGGCTTCACTGGCCCCCTTGTTGGCCGCCTCCATCAGTCCCGGACCCGCCCCGGTGATCACGGTGAACCCCTGGTGAACCAGTGCACGTGCGACCGCCTGGGCCATGTGGTAGTACTTCGAGCTGGCCGGCAGTCGTGCCGAGCCGAAGATGCAGACCGAAGGTCCCAACTTCGCCAGTTCGTCCAGTCCCTCGACGAACTCGCTCATGATGCGGAACACCCGCCAGGGCTCCTGCTGTGTGAAATCCGTCATCTCGGCCTCCTTTGCGGTCGGAATGAACCCCTGGCACTATACAGGCCGGCCGGTGCGATGGCAATCGAAAACCGTGTGTCGGCACGGGGGGGGAAGGAAGCCGGCGGTCGCTGTGAGGCATGTCCCCGGTCTACAAGGCGGCGGCCGCGAGGATTTCGTGGAGACTCTGGACGGGTTTCGTGAGGAAGGCACTCGCCCGGCGGAAGTAGTCCATCTGCTTCTCGTCGCACGGTCGGCCCGTGAGGAACACCACACGGTCGGCCAACTCGCGCCGCTCGAGCTCGTCGAACACGTCGAAGCCGCTCAGCCGGCCCTGGAGGATCACGTCGAGGAAGATCACGTCGTAATCCCGGGTCTTGAGACGTTCGAGGGTCTCCTCGCCCGACGCGGCGGTCTCCACCTCGTGCCCCGCCCGCCGCAGCACCA
>DATKVD010000319.1:0-3545 GCA_035530235.1 Planctomycetota bacterium
GGGCGACGGTGGTTCAGGTGTTCCCGTTCGGGGCCGACCGGCTGGACAAGGACCGGACGGCGGCGTGGCGCCGGGAACTCCCGGCGGAGATCGTCAGGAAGCTCGACTTCTGGGCCTCGGCGGCACTCGCCTATCCTGTCGCGTGCCGCGAGGACTTCCGCATCGACGAAAGACGCGGCGTCGTCCACGTCCGGAACACCTTCCGATACGAAACCGCCAGGAGCGAATGGCACGTCCGGCCGACGCGCCTCGCCCCCCTGCCCCCCCTTCTCGCAAACGCCCGGCACGAGGAGTACCCGGTGAAGGTCAAGGGGCGCCTCCTCGAGCGGCTGTGTCCCACGTTCTTCGGGTGGTACGAGGCGGTCCGGGGCGAGCGCATCGAGTACACGCTGCCGCTGTCGCGGTTCCGCAATCACGCGCTCGCCCCCGTGCGCGTCACGGGGAACGCCCGGACGGACGCCCTCACCGCGAAGCTGGGCGAAGTGCTCGAGAGCGGGAACTACATGACCTTCGGCGGCGACGACCACTACGATCCCGAATGCTCCCTGGACGCCCTGCACGATCTGCGCATCATGGCGTGGTCGACGTGGTCGATCCCGCCGGAGAGACGACCCGACGTGTTCCGGCTGCTCACCCGCGGACTCAAAAACTTCGGCGAACGTGACTTCCTCGAATTCCATACGCCCGTCACCGGCGTCCGGTGGGTCCGGCACAGGACCATCTTCGACTACCGCGGCGTCATCGACTACGACATGGAATGGTATAACGGGATGAACCTCGCCGGGCTGTGGGCGTACGACTACTACGGTCCGGAAGGTGAGGGCCTGCGGTTCGCGAAGAAGCACTGGCCGCTCGTCCGGAAGATCTTCAACTACTTCCCGGCGTATACCGACTGGGCGCTCCAGGCGGCGTGGACCTGCTGTCGTGGTGAAGCCTGCTGGCTGGACGGCGTCAACTACGCGTGGGAGGGGCTCCTGGGCTTCGCCGCGCTCGCACGCAAGCTCGGCCGAGAAGCCGACGCCGACTGGGGAGACTACCTCGCCGCGAAGACCGAGGCGTTCATCCGACACGCCTGGCGATCGGGGACCTATTTCGAGCGCTTCTCGAGCGAGAGCGGCGCGCGGCCGCTCGTCGTGGCAGGCTGGCACGAAGGCCGGCCGCCTCGCGGCGGCGAGCCAACCGGGTGGTCCTGCGGCGTCCTCTCCTACGCCGTCCGCGAACTCTACGTCCTGCTCAAGGACCTCCGAATGGAAGACGACCTCGCCCGGGCCAACCGTATCTTCTCCGGGAACTTCCCCGAGTGGCGACGCGACCCCTACCGCTACGGCAAAGGCACCGGCTATCCCGGCAGCGACCCCCGCCGCACGAGCCATCACTACTTCCTGGACCCGCGCCTGATGACGTGTGCACTCGTCCTGGGTGAAGACCTCGCGAGTCTGACGGCCGTCGGCGTGCCGCTCACCGCACCGGTGCTCGAATGTTACCTCGTCTCGCGGGCGCCGAAGCTGCTCGTCCCGCGGGACGTGCGGTTTCTTGGCTCGACATGGGACGCGCGGACGAAGTGTCTGACGGTCCGGCTCGCGGGCAAGGGCGCGACGACGCTCGCCTTCGCACACGCCGAGCCGCCGAAGGCATGCTCCGTAAAGCCTTGCCAGATAAGCACTTCGGACGGACGGGTGTCCTGCACGCTGCGGCTCGACGGCGAGACGGAAGCGGTGTTTCAGTTCTGAGCAACGCCCCGCATCAGCGGGCGGGCGAGGAGTGCCGCCGCGAGATAGGCCCCGACGGCGAGCCACGTCACCGGCTGGAACCCCCACCCCACGGCCAGCAGCGTGGCCAGCACCGTGGCGACGACGGATGCACAGCCGTTCACGCCCCACGCCCACGGGACGAGATGCGGACGTGTGCGCGCGACCACCGACAATCCCGTCGGAAACAGCACCCCCATGAGGAACGCCAGGGGTGCGATGCCCGCCAGTGCCACCGCCACGCGGACCGCGAACGACGTCTTCGCCACGGCCGACATGACGACCGGCAGCAGCGTCTGATGGGCGACGGCGACGGTGAGGATTCCCGTGACCGCGAAGGCGATCTTGCGCACCGGACGCAGTCGCATCCGCTCGGCCGCCGCGCTTCCCACCCCGGCGAACACCAGGAATCCCGTCACCACCACCGCCACCGAGTAGACCGGATGCCACAGGAACCGGATCATCCGCTGGATGGTGCTCATCTCGAGGAACATGAAGGCGACGCCGAGACAGAGGAAGTAGCCGAGGACGACGGCGGCATGCGGGCGTATCGCCTGCGGCTCCGACCCCCCTCCCCTCTTGAGGAAGACCAGCGGGACGACGATGAGCAGCAGACCCAGGACGGTGGCCTGGACGAGCGTCGCGACGAGCGCGACGTATCCCCAGTCGACAAACGGGACCCAGTCGGTCCCCGCGCTCCGGAGCAGCGGCACCAGCAGTCGCCACCGGAAGAAGTCGAAGAAGTAGGGTCGGCTGTCGGTGGCGGGTTCGACGGCGAACGGGTGGTCGCGGACGTACCGTCCGGCGTCGCCGGTGATGAGTGCCCGGGCGGCCTCGTAGTAGACGGGCTGTTTGAGCACCGTGTGACGGTTGGCCTCGTCGCGTCGGATGTCGGGGAGGTAGACGAGGTCGAAGGCGTGCTCGTCGGCGAAGGCCCGCACGCGTGCCAGCTCTTCGGGCAGGAACGGCTTGCGTCTGACGAGCACCGTCGCGGTGGCCCAGCTGCGGATGACCGCGATGCAGCGTGCCGGCTCGAGGTCCTCACTCAGCAGTGCCCGTGAGACCGCCCCCATCAGCTTCGCCACGTCGGTCGCTTCCATCCGGTCGGACGGGTCGTCCACGTCGCGTGCGGGCACCGGCCGCAGCTTCAGCCACCGCGTGACCGACAGCATCCCGTCGTCCGTCAGCCGGCGGAGGTACGTCCTGAAGGCTTCGACGGTGTAGAGGTAGCTTTCGTTGAGGGCGTTGGTGCCGGCGGCGCTGGCGGCGAGTGAATCGACGAGCGCGAGGTCGATGAGGTCGAACCGCTCGCCGGTGGTCTCGAAGAAGGACCGTCCCTCGGCACAGATGACGGTGACGCCCGGGGCGTCGTACACGTCGCCGCCCAGGGCGTGAAGCGGTCCCCGCATCAGCTCGATGACGTTCGCGTCCAGTTCGACCGCCGTCACCGACGACGCCCCGTGCAGTCGTGCCAGAAGCACCGGCCCGCCGCCGCCCGGCCCCACCACCGCCACCTTCGGACGGTCGAGCAGACGGTACGGCAGGGCCTGGGTCGTCTGGTCCAGGAACGCCACGCGGGACAGGTCACCGTCGATCTGGTTTACCACGCTCGCCGACTCGCCGTCGAAGATCAAGAGCCGCTGAGGCGGCAGCGTGCCGGTGAAGTTGAGGCTCACGCCGGGCGGCGTCTCGTGGATGCGGGGACTTTCGATGACGTCGATGCGGGCGAGCGGACTGAACCGGCGTGCGATCGTCCGCGCCTCGTGCTGCGCTTCGAGACGGTGGTAGTGGCTCAGC
>DATKVD010000320.1:0-7724 GCA_035530235.1 Planctomycetota bacterium
GAAAGCGGTGGCCCTCGGCACGCGTCCCGACTCGAAGATCGAAATCGTCACGCCCGTCATCCGCATGTCGAAGGCGGACATCGTCCGCAAGGGCGCCGAACTCGGCGCGCCTTTCCACCTCACGTGGAGCTGCTACCGTGACGAAAGGATCGCCTGCGGCGAATGCGACAGCTGTCTCCTGCGGATGCGCGCCTTCAAACAGGCCGGGGTCCCCGACCCCATCCCCTACCGCAAGTCGTAATGGAACCACAGAGGGCACAGAGGACACAGAGAGAAGAAGCAGGAACTCAGGGCCCAAAAAAAAGAAGAAACATGACAGGCGGCTGTTTCTTCTTCTCCCCACCATTCTGTTGCTTCTTCTTTCCTCTGTGCTCTCTGTGTCCTCTGTGGTTATCTGGTCTTACCCGGTGAACTTGCCGAAGGCGAGGGTGACGTTGTGACCGCCGAAGCCGAAGGAGTTGGAGATGGCGGCATTGACGACGGCTTCACGGGGGGCCCC
Source organism: Planctomycetota bacterium (assembly GCA_035530235.1). Taxonomy (GTDB): domain Bacteria; phylum Planctomycetota; class DG-23; order DATKVD01; family DATKVD01; genus DATKVD01. The sequence goes on from DATKVD010000320.1 coordinate 500, forward strand.
CGGGACGCAGTCGAGGTTGCACTTGGGGTCCGGGGTCTCGTAGTTGGCGGTGGGATGGATGACGTTCTTATCGACGGCCATGATGGTGGCGACGGCCTCGACGGCCGCGGAGGCCCCCAACAGGTGTCCGGTCATCGACTTGGTCGCACTCACCGGAAGCTTGTCGGCGTGGTTTCCGAAGAGCTGTCGGATGGCGAGGGCCTCCATCTCGTCGCCGAGCACCGTGCTGGTGCCGTGTGCGTTGACGTAGTCGACGTCGGTGGGGTTGAGACCAGCGTCGTCGAGGGCGTTCTTCATGGCAATGACGGCCCCGGTGCCGGAGGGGTCGGGGGCGACGATGTTGTAGGCGTCGGCACTGGCCCCGCTTCCCAGGAATTCGGCGTAGATCCGTGCATCGCGCCGACGGGCGTGTTCCAGTTCCTCGAGCACCACGATCCCGGCCCCCTCACCGATGATGAACCCGTCCCGGTCGGCGTCGAAGGGCCGACTGGCGCGTTCCGGCTCGTCGTTGCGGGTGGAGAGGGCCTTCTGGGCACAGAAGCCGGCCAGTCCCAGGGGCGTGATGGCGGCTTCGGCACCGCCCGAGATCATGACGTCCACCTCGCCGCGACGGATGAGATCGGCCGCGTCGGCGATGGCGTTGGCCGCCGAGGCACACGCGGTGACCGTCGAGGCATTGGGACCCTTGATGCCGTAGAGGATGGACACCTGAGCGGCGGCGGCGTTGGCCATGAGCTTGGGGATCATCAGCGGACTCACCCGACGCGGCCCGCGCTCCAGCAGTCGCTTGTGCTGGGTCTCGATCTCCAGGAGACCCCCGATGCCGGTCCCCACGATGGCCCCACAGCGCTGGGCCACCTCCCGTGAGAAATCCACGCCCGACATCTCGACGGCTTCCTTCGTGGCCGCCAGGGCCAGCTGGGCAAACCGGTCGAGACGCACCGTGAGCTTCGGCTCCAGGAAGGCGTTCGCGTCGAAATCCGTGATCTCACCGGCAATCTGACTGCGGTACTCGGACGGGTCGAAACTGGTGATGCGACGGATGCCGCTTCGACAGGCCAGAAGGGCGTCCCAGAAGTCCGAGACACTGAAGCCCAGTGAGGTCGTCACCCCCATCCCGGTGATGACCGCTCGTCGGCCGTTCGTCAAGTTACTGGTGCTCCTCGATGTACTTGATGGCATCTCCCACCGTCTTGATCCCCTCGGCTTCCTCGTCGGGGATGCTCATCTCGAACTTGTCCTCGAACTGCATCATCAGTTCGACCAGGCCGATGGAATCGGCGCCGAGGTCGGCTTCGAACGACTTCTGTGGGGTGATCTGGTCCTCCGGGATCGCCAACTGCTCACTGACGATCTTCCTGACCTTCTCCTCGATGGACGACACTGGTTCGGACCTCCTATCTCAGATACCGCGTGAACGGTTACATGACCATGCCACCGTCGACGTTCAACACCTGACCCGTGACAAAACTGGACGCGTCATCCGCAAAGTAAAGCACCGCTCCGGCGACGTCGGTCGGCTGACCGAAGCGTCCGAGCGGGGTGTGGGTCCTGGCCATTTCCTTGATGGCGTCGGGGAGGACCTGTGTCATGTGTGTCTCGATGAACCCGGGGGCGACGGCGTTGACCCGGATGTTGCGCTTGGCCAGCTCCCGTGCGGCGGTCTTGGTGAGTCCGATGACCCCGGCCTTCGAGGCCGAGTAGTTGGCCTGACCGGCGTTCCCGGCGATGCCACTGACCGAGGCGATGTTGATGATGGAGCCCGAGCGCTGTCTGAGCATCTGACGTCCGACGACACGGATGGTGTTGAAGGTTCCCTTCAGGTTCACGGCGATCACCGTGTCCCACTCTTGGTCACTCATCGCCAGGAGCAGGTTGTCCCGGGTGATGCCGGCGTTGTTGACGAGGACGTCGACACGGCCCAGCTCCTCGACCACGGCGTTGATCGCCGCCTCCACCTCTTCGAAGTTCGTCACGTCCACCTTGAGGGCCTTCACCCTGACCCCCGTTGCGGCCAGTTCCTTTTCGGCGTCCTTCAGGTCGTCTTCGAGCACGTCGAAGATCGCCACGTCCGAGCCGGCCCCGGCAAGCGTCTCGGCGATGGCCTTGCCGATGCCGCGAGCCGCCCCCGTCACGATGCTTACCTTTCCCTTCAGGTCCATCATCCCCCCTTCACCTGTTCTGGTCCGACTCGACCGTGTTGACCGTCCGGACCGGGAGTCCACGGTCGATGCGCTTCATCAGACCGGCGAGCACCCGTCCGGGTCCGATCTCGAAGAAACCGTTGACCCCATCGGCGATCAGTCTCTGCATCGACTGACACCACCGGACCGGATGCGTGAGCTGCTGGACGAGCAGTTCACGGATCTGGTCGGGATGGACGACGTAATCGGCGATGACGTTGTCGATGATGGGCGTCTGGGGTCGTGAGATCTCCACGTCTTCGAGAGCGGCGGCCAGTTCGTCGGCGGCCGGTTTCATCATCTCGGTGTGGAACGCCCCCGACACCTTGAGTTCAACGGTGCCCCGGGCCCCCATCTCCCGGGCCAGACGGTCGGCCTCGGCCAGGGCCTTGGGCTCGCCCGAGAGCACGATCTGCTCGGGACTGTTGTAGTTCGCCGCGGCAATGATACCCGCCGGACGCGCCTTTTCAACCACTTCGTTGATCTGTTCTTCGGAAAGTCCGATGACGGAGAGCATGGAGCCCTTGCGTTTGGCCCCGGCGGCGGCCATCGCCTGACCGCGACGGTAGACCAGTCGCACGGCGTCCTCGAACCGGAGTGCCCCGGCGAACACCAGTGCCGTGTACTCCCCCAGACTGAGTCCGGCCGAGGCAACGGGGCTCGTGGAGTGGAGAACGCCCTCGTTGCGGGCGACCTCGAGCACCGCGATGCTCGTCGCCAGGATGGCCGGCTGGGAGTACTGTGTCTCGGAAAGCCGGTCCTGGGGACCCGAAAAGCACAGTTCCGTCAGGCTGAAATCCACCTGCTCGTCGGCCCGGTCGAAGAGGTCACGTGCCCGTGGAAAGTTCTCGTACACCTCCCTGCCCATCCCCACGACCTGGGCGCCCTGTCCCGGAAACAAAAACGCGGTCCTCTCCACGTCACCTCCGTCATGACCGTTCAGGCCGCGTCGACCTCACCTACCACCTCAGCACCATGCTGGCCCAGGTGAGTCCCCCGCCGAACGCCACCAGGACGACAAGGTCGCCCTTCTCGACGAGTCCGTCACGCACCGCCTCGTCCAGTGCGATCGGAATGCTCGCCGCCGACGTGTTTCCCGTGCGGTCGATGTTGACGTACATCTTTTCCTTCGGGAGCTTGAGCTTTTCGGCGGCGAAGTCGAGGATGCGCGTGTTCACCTGGTGCGGGACGACGAGCTTCACGTCGTCGATCGTCAGCTTGCACGCCTTAAGGGATTCCCTCACCAGTTCCTGCATCTTGAGTGCGGCGAACTTGAAGACCTCCCGACCGCGGATCGTCATGTAGTGCCGACGTTCCTTCACGGTCGTCTCACTGGTGGGCATCTCACTGCCGCCCGCGAAGATGGTCATCAGGTCCGCACCCGACCCGTCGGCCCCGAGGGTGCACGTGAGGATGCCCCTGTCGGTGTCGTCATCCGCCGCCTGCACCACCGCCGCCCCCGCCCCGTCCCCGAACAGAATGCACGACGTCCGGTCGGTGTAGTCGGTGAAGGCACTCAGGTGGTCCGCCCCGATGACCAGGATGTTCCGGTAGATGCCGGCGGTGACGAATCCCCAGGCACAGGCCATGGCGTAGATGAACCCACTGCACGCCGCGGCGACATCGTAGGCCCCGGCGTTAACCAGTCCGAGCTTCGTCTGCACGAAGCACGCACACGCCGGGAGTGGACGGTCGCCCGTGAACGTGCCCACGATGACCAGGTCGATGTCCTTCGACTTCACCCCGGCGTCTTCAAGGGCGCGCCTGCCGGCGGCGGCGGCCAGGTCACTGCACGTCATCCCCTCCTCGGCGACGTGTCGTGTCTTGATGCCGGTGCGGGTGGTGATCCACTCGTCGGAGGTGTCCACCATCCGCTCGAAGTCCTGGTTGGAGAGTATCTTGTCCGGAAGGAAGCTTCCCGTCCCGGTGACGACCGCACGTAGGTTCGAAGCCATTTCACCTTCCTTGGGACATCGACGGACACCGGCTCAAACGGCTTCGGCGATGTGCTCGTTGACGTGTCTTCCCACAAACCCGCGGGCCACCCGCAGTGCGTTGAAAACGGCACGGGCGGACGAGCTGCCGTGACCGATGATGCAGATGCCGTCCACCCCCAGAAGCGGTGCCCCGCCGTACTCGGCACAGTCGTTGCGACGTCTCAGCTCCGTCAGGGCGTCGACGACGTCGTCCTGTCGACCCGGAAAGGCCTTCCTGAAGGCGTCGTCCACGTCGTCCAGAAGCGACGCACTCATCCCTTCGGCGATCTTCAGGATGACGTTCCCCACGAACCCCTCACAGACGGCGACGTCACATACCCCACGGTGGACGTCGTACCCCTCGATGTTGCCCACGAAGTTCACGTGGGGATGGTCTTCGAGCATCCGTCGGGTCTCACGGACCAGCTCGTTGCCCTTCTTGTCCTCGGTGCCGATGTTCAGCAGTCCCACCCGGGGGTTCCGGATGCCGAGGATCTGCTCACTGTATATCGTCGCCATCACGCCGTACTGCAGCAGGTGGATCGGACGACAGTGGATGTTGGCCCCCACGTCGATAACGGTGGTGGAGCCGTAATGGGTGGGAAAGGTCGCGGCGATGCCCGAGCGCTTGATTCCCCCCAGTGACTTCAGGAGCACCGTGGCTGCCGCCACGGTCCCTCCGGTGTTTCCGGCCGAGAAGACCGCCTGGGCCTCCCCGTCGGCCACCAGTTTCACACTCACCGTGGCCGAGCTGTCCCGCTTGCCGCGAACCGCCGCCACCGGACCGTCGTCCATCGACAGCACCACGGGGGCGTGGGTGACACTGAGCGACCTCATCCCCTCCCCGTTGTGTCGGGCCAGTTCTTCCCGGATGACACTTTCGTCCCCGACGAGGATGAAGTCGGTGTCGTCGAACTTCCGGGCCGCCAGGACCGTTCCTGCGACGACCTCCCGGGGGGCGTGGTCACCGCCCATGGCGTCCACGGCGATGCGCATGCCTCAGACTTCCTCTTTCACTTCGGCGGTTCTGCCCTTGTAATAGCCACAGTTGCCGCACACACGGTGCGGCAGCTTCGCCTCCTTGCACTGTGGACACCTGACCGTCCGGGGTGCGTTCAGCTTGTAGTGGGTGCGTCGAAGACGCTTGCGACTCTTGGAACTCCGTCTCTTCGGCAGTGCCATGGGTGAGGGTCACCTCGTTCGGCGACGCACCGGAACGGGGCTCCTTTCCGGTCCGTCTGTTCCTTGTGACGAAAGAACCGAGCCCGGGTCTTCTCAGCCCCTCGACATTGCTCGGGGCCATGAGCCCGTCGAACGGCTCGGTCCGTGAAAGCCCCACACGTCAGAAACCGGTCATTCTCTCTAGGGCAAGATGGAAAAGGGTACGTGCCGACGTCGTCGTTGTCAAGCAAAAACTTACGACCCGGTCAGCCTGGCGACAATCAACTTTTCCGCTAAGTCCAAGGCTTCCCTGGTTTTAGAGACATCCGTCCCTCCGGCCTGGGCCAGTTCCGCCCGACCCCCGCCGCCGCCCTTCACCACCCGGGCGACCTCCTTGATGAGTTTTCCGGCATCCAGTCCCTTCTCGCGGGCCTTCGGGCCCGCGTAGGCGATCAGCGCCACCTTCTCGCCCGTCACCGAGGCCAGCACCGCCGCCGACTCCCCCGACCCCTTGATCACGTCCACGGCCGAGCGCAGCTCGTTCACACTCAGACCTTCCAGGGACCCGGTGACCACCTTGATGCCGGCGACCTCGTGAGCGGCTGTCAGCAATTCGCCAACCTGTGTCGAACGTTCGCCACTCCGCAGTTTCTCGAGGTCCTTCCGGAGTGACTTCAACTCCCGGACGGCGGCCTTCGCCCGCAGGACCACGTCGGTCACGGGGGCCTTCAGCTCGTCGGCCACCTCACGCAGCCGGTCTTCCAGCTCGTTCCAGTGTCTGAGGGCGAAGCGTCCGGTGACGGCGGTGATGCGTCGGATGCCTGCGGCCACCGATTCCTCACCCGTGATCTTGAACTGTCCGATGTCCCCCGTGCGCTCGCAATGAATCCCGCCGCACAGCTCCTTCGAGAAGTCCCCGGCACTCACCACGCGCACCACGTCACCGTACTTCTCGCCGAAGAGGGCCTTGGCGCCGGTGCTGCGTGCGGCGTCGATCGACATCTCCTCACGGACGACGGGCAGGTTCTCGAGGATCCTCTCGTTGACACGGGTCTCGATGGCTTCGAGCTGCTGTCGTGTGGGGGCCTCGAAGTGGTGGAAGTCGAAGCGGAGGTGGTCCGGCGCGACGAGTGACCCCGACTGCTCGGCGTGCTCGCCCAGTGTCTCGCGGAGCGCCGCGTGCAGGAGGTGAGTGGCGGTGTGGTTCCGCATGATGTCCGCGCGTCGGGGCTCGTCCACCGCGGCGTTCACGCGGTCGCCCACCTTGAGTGTGTCCTTCGTCACCCTCCCGAGATGCAGGATGTGGGGCGGCGACGGCAGCGTGTCGGTCACCTCGAAGGTGCCGGAGGGGCCTTCAAGGGTGCCGACGTCGCCCACCTGTCCCCCCTGCTCGGCGTAGAAGGGCGTCCGGTCGAGGACGACCGTGACCGTCTCGTCGCCGGGCGCGGCTTCATCGACGAGTTCGTCGTCGCGGATGATCGCACGGACCTCGGCCTTGAGCGTCGCGGTCTCGTACCCCCTGAACTCGGTTGCGGGAATGGTCTCGCGGACCTTGCCCAGCGCCCCGCCGACGAAGATGTCTCCACCCATCTTGCCGCCCCGACGTGCCAGCTCCCGCTGCTTCTCCATCTCCTCCTCGTATTCCCGTCGGGTCTCCGTGGTGACGTTGAGTCGCAGTGCCGCCACCTCGGGCGGAATGCCGTAGGTGTCGAAGAGCCGGAAGAGCTCCTTGCCCGGGAGTCGCTTCCCGGCGCCCGTCGCGAAGTGCTTCTCCAACTCGTGAATCAGCCCCTCCCCGGCCTCGAGCGTGTCGATGAACTTCTCCTCCTCGGCCTTGACAATGCGGGCGGCGTTGTCGATGACGTCGTCCTCGTCGGCGAACGACATCTCGACGTCGAGCTGCGT
>DATKVD010000321.1:0-11858 GCA_035530235.1 Planctomycetota bacterium
GTTCTGGACGGTGCGACCGATGTCGGACAGTCGGACGCCCGGCTTCAGGACGTCGATGGCCATCTCCAGGGACTTCCGGGTGACGCGCATCAGCTTGCGGGCCTCCTTTGTGACCCTGCCGGCGGCGACGGTCGTGGCGGCGTCGGAGAAGTAATTCTCCAGCTCCACGCCGATGTCGACGCTCACGAGGTCGCCTTCGACGATGACACGGTCGCCCGGGATGCCGTGCACCAGCTCCTCGTTGAGCGAGATGCAGCAGCAGTTGGGGAACCCGTGATATCCCTTGAAGGCGGGCTTGCCGCCCCGGGCGACGACGAGTTCCTCGACCTCGGCGTCCAGCTCGACGGTCCTCATCCCGACGAGCTTCAACTTACCAACGAGCGTGATGGCCTCGGCGACGATCCGGCCGCCCCTGCGGATGATCTCGATCTCCCGCCGGGACTTCAGTCGGATCATCACGTCACTCCACCCATTCAGGGCTCCCTTTCGGCCGGGACCCCCAGTGCGGTGCGAATGGCCGCCTGTCCTTCCTCGACCTCCAGGTTGCCCGACAATTCCTTCAGCAGTCCGCGTTCCTCGTAAAAACGGATCAGGGGGGCGGTCTGTTCCTCGTACACCACGAGACGCTTCTGGACCGTCTCCGGCCTGTCGTCGTCACGCTGGTAAAGCTCGCCGCCGCACCGGTCACACACCCCTTCGACCTTCGGCGGGATGTTCGTCACGTGGTAGTTGGCCCCGCAGTCGCGACAGATGCGTCGTCCGGAAAGCCGCGTGATGATGACCTCCCGGTCGGTCGCGAAATAGAGGACCCGGTCGAGCCGGATGTCCAGTGTGTCGAGTGTTTCCTCCAGCATTTCGGCCTGCACGACGGTCCTCGGGAACCCGTCCAGCACGAACCCTTCGGTGCAGTCGTCTCTCTTGAGACGCTCGGCGACGAGTGAGACGACCAGGTCGTCCGGGACCAGTCGACCGCTTTTCATGAACTCGACGGCCTTGAGACCGAGTTCGGACGCTTCGGCGACGGCCTCGCGCAGCAGGTCCCCGGTGGAGACGTGGGCCCAGTTCATGTCGCGACAGAGCCTTTCGGCCTGTGTGCCCTTCCCCGCACCGGGCGGCCCCAGAAACACCAGCCTCATCGTCGTCCCCGAATCTTCCCCTTGCGCATGAACCCTTCGTAATGTCGCATCATCAGGTGGGACTCGATCTTCTCGACCAGGTCCAGGGCTACCCCCACCATGATCAACACGCTTGTGCCGCCGTAGAACCCCGCCATCCATCCCCCGATGCCGATGGCCTCGGGGAGGATCTGCGGCAGGATCGCCACGACGGCCAGGAACGTCGCACCGGCCAGTGTGATGTGCGTCATCACGTTCTCCAGGTAATCCGCCGTTCGTCTTCCGGGACGGATGCCCGGGATGAACGAGCCGTAGTCCTGGAGGTTTTCGGAGATGTCCTTCGGCTTGAACATCAGACTCGTCCAGAAGTAACTGAAGAAGTAGATCATGATGACGTACAGGCTGATGTAGATCCACGTCGAGCCGCCCTGACCCCCGAACACGTTGTCGTGTATCCACAGCCAGGTGTCCGGCCAGCGGTTGGCCAGTCCCTTGGCGATGAGCCGTGGGAAAATGAGCAGGGTGGATGCGAAAATGACGGGCATGACCCCGGCGTGGTTCACCCGGAACGGCAGATACTGCCGCTGTCCGCCGTAGACCCGCCGGCCGCGCGTGTGCTTCGCCTGCTGCACCGGGATCCGACGCTGTCCCTGCGTGATCAGCACCACACCTCCGACAATGAAGACGAACGCGGCGATCAGGAAGATGACGGTGCCGGCACCGGGCTTCTCCAGGTAGGTGTGAAGGATGCTGAGGGGCAGACGTGCGATGATGCCGGCCATGATGATGAGACTGATGCCGTTGCCCACACCGTACTGGGTGATCTGGTCCCCCAGCCACATCAGGAGCATGGTGCCGGTGGCCATGGCCGTCAGTGCGGTCACCATGGGGACCCACCCGGCGGCGAAAACGGGGTCACCGCCCCGCTGACCGGCCTGACGCAGCAGGTTGACGAACATGGTCCCCTGGATCATGCAGAGTCCCAGGGTGGTGTATCGCTCGTACTGACGGATCTTCTTGAGTCCGCTTTCCCCCTCCTTGCGCAGTCGTTCGAGGGCCGGGATCACACCCGTGAGGAGCTGGAAGATGATGGTGGCGGAGATGTAGGGCATGATCCCGAGGGCGAAGACCGAGGCCCGTGAGAGGGCCCCGCCCGACAGGATCGTTACCATGCCAAAGAACTGACCGAGGGCTCCCGACTCCCAGCCCTTCGCCACACGGGCGAGGGCGACCGTATTGACCCCGGGCACCGGCAGCAGACACCCGAAACGGTAGATGACGAGGATCCCCAGGGTGAAGAGGATCTTCTTTCTCAGTTCCGGAATCCGGAACATGTTCGCGAAGGTGCCGAGCATCAGAGTACCTCTGCTTTGCCTCCGGCCTCTTCGATCTTCTGGACGGCCGACTTGCTGAACCGGTGTGCCTTCACCGTCATGACCCGGGTCACCTCACCGTCGCCGAGGATCTTGAGTCCGCCTTTTTCGAGTTTCCGGACGACCCGCTTTTCGATCAGGACATCGGGGGTGACCTCGTCGAGTCCGGTCATCTCGTTCAGGTCCCCCACGTTGACGACGGTGTAACGCGTGGCGAAGTTGACGTTGGAGAACCCGCGCTTGGGGAAGCGTTTGAACATCGGGGTCTGTCCGCCCTCGAAGCTCGGACGCATCGAGTAGCCCTTGCGGGCCTTCTGTCCCTTGTGACCCCGCGTGGAGGTCTTGCCGTGACCGGAGCCGCGTCCCCGTCCGATGCGCTTGCGACGCTTCCGCTTCAGTTTGACCGCGTAGACGTCGGAAAGGTTCATTGGATCTCCACTCCCCGCAGCTCGGCCACCTGCTGCTTGCTGCGCAGTCGGCACAGGGCCTCGAAGGTCGCCTTCACCAGGTTGACGGGGTTGGTGCTGCCGTAGGCCTTGGTGAGGATGTCACGGACCCCGGCGAGTTCGAGCACGGTGCGTACCGTGGACCCGGCGATGATGCCGGTTCCGGGACGTGCCGGCTTCATGAACACCCGACTGGCCCCACAGCGTCCCATGACCTCGTGGGGGATGGTCGTGCCGTCCAGGGTCACCTGGGCAAGTTTCCGACGGGCGTCCTTGCCGGCCTTCTCCACCCCCATCGGCACCTCCCGGGCCTTGCCGTACCCCACCCCCACACGACCCCGACGGTCGCCCACCACCACGATCGCCGAGAAACTGAACCGACGACCGCCCTTCACCACGGTCGCACAGCGGTTGATGCCTCCGGGAACGACCACCTCTTCCAGAACCGAAGCACTTCCTTCTTCGGACAAGCTCGATGCTCCTTTCGGACGGTCAGAATTCGAGTCCGCCCTTGCGGGCGGCCTCGGCCATGGCCTTGATGCGTCCGTGGAACCGGCAGTAGCCACGGTCGAAGGTCACCTTCTTGACGCCGGCGGCCCGGGCCACTTCCGCCAGCTTCGTTCCCACGACTTCGGCGGCCGGGATGCCGCCCCCGTTCTTGATCTTCTTCTGCACGTCCTTGTCAAGGGTGCTGGTGGCGGCAAGTGTCCGACCCTCGTCGTCGTTGATGATCTGGGCGTAGATGTTCTTGTGTGACCGGTATACCGAGAGTCGGGGCCGCTCCGTCGTGCCCCGGACACGATGCCGGACGTGACGACGACGTCTCCGACGCTGGGCCTGTTTTTGCCTCTCACGGTTCATGACTTCATCCCGCTACTCGGTGGTGACGAACGCCTTGCCGGCCTTCCGACGGATAACCTCGTCACGGTACTTGATGCCCTTGCCCTTGTAGGGCTCGGGGGGTCTGACGCGTCGGACCTCGGCGGCGAACTCCCCCACGGCCCGCTTGTCGGGGCCGGTGATGACGATCTGCGTGGCACTGGGCAGCTCGACGGCGACCTTCTCGGGCGGAGAGAGCACCACCGGATGACTGTACCCGACGATGAGTGCGAGGTCATGACCCTGCATCCGGGCCTGGTAGCCCACCCCGACCACCTCGAGCTGCTTCGTGTAGCCCTCGGTGACGCCGATGACCATGTTGTTGGCAAGGGCCCGCATGGTGCCGTGAAGCGCCCGTGTGGACGTCTCCTCGTTCCGTCGTGCAAACACCAGACGGTTCTTCTCCTTGTCCAGCTTCACCGAGATGGCCCCGTGGACCTCGAGGCTGAGTTCCCCCCGGGGTCCCTTGACGTTCACCGTCTGTCCCCGGACCTCGACGGTGACGCCTGCCGGGATGACGACGGGTTGTTTACCGATGCGCGACATGACTCGACTCCAAACTCCAAACTCGAAACTCGAAACTCGAAAGTCGTTGACTTTGGACTTTGGAGTTTCGAGTTGCGACTCTCCTCACCACACAGTGGCCATGACCTCGCCGCCGAGTTTCCGCTCACGACACTGCCGGTCGCTCATGATGCCCTTCGAGGTGGACACGATGGAGATGCCCATGCCGCCCAGCACCTTCGGGACCTCGTCGGCCGGTCTGTAGACACGACATCCGGGTTTCGACACCCGCTTGATCTCGTTGATGATCTTCTCGCCTTCGGGACCGTACTTGAGGAAGACGTGCAGGGTCTTCCGGGGCTCCTCGGTGATGCGGCAGTCCTCGATGAATCCCTCTTCCTTGAGCACCCGGCAGATCTGCTCCTTGACGCGCGAGTGCGGGATGCTCACCCGTGTGCGGTCGATATTGACCGCGTTTCGGATTCGGGTCAACAAGTCGGCAATGGGATCCGTCATGCTCATAAGCTTTGGGTCCTTTCCCCGGCTACCAGCTGGCCTTCCTGACACCCGGGATCATTCCGTGCCTGGCCAGGTTCCGGAAGCAGATGCGACAGATCTTGAACTTCCGGTAGACGGCCCTGGCCCGTCCGCACAGTTGACAGCGCGTGTAGCCCCGGGTCTTGTACTTCGGCGTCTGGTTGCACTTGTTGACGAGTGCCTTACGGGCCATGCGGGTTCGTCCTCACTTCGTTCGGACTGACCGGAAACCAGGTCGCTCCCCCGACAAGTCGGGGTGGGACCGATCGGGTTTCTAGTCTCTAGTAAACGGCATCCCGAGCAGTCTCAACAGCTCGTAGGACGCCTCGTCGCCGGAGTTCCGGACGACGACGGTGATGTTCATCCCCTGGATGTGCTCGACCTTGTCGACCGGCACTTCCGGAAAGACGATCTGCTCGTCGAGTCCGAGACTGTAATTGCCGTGCCCGTCGAAGGTCCGCTTGAGTCCCCGGAAGTCCCGGATGCGCGGGATCGCGACGTTGATGAGTCGGTCGAGAAACTCGTACATCCGTCGACCCCGAAGGGTCACACAGCAGCCCACCGGCATGTCTTTGCGGAGCTTGAACCCACTGATGGATTTCTTGGCCCGGGTGATGACCGGGTGCTGTCCGGTGACGGTGGCGAGGTCGGTGACGGCGGCTTCGAGTCTCCCCTTCTCGGTGGTGGCCTCTCCGACGCCCATGCTGACGACGATGCGGTCGAGCTGGGGCGCGGCCAGGGGGTTCTTGAGTCCGAAGCGCTCCATCAGCTTGGGACGGACCTCGTTCCGGTATCTTTCAAGCAGCCTTGCCATCATCTCACTCGAAATCTATCCGCCTCAGGCGGACCTGAAAGTCGAATGCAGGGGCACGGTCCCGACGTGTCGGGATGCCCCTACGGTTTCTATCTCGGTTTCGGTATCTCGCGTCCGCACTTGACGCAGACACGCCCCTTCTTCCCGTCTTTGTCCGTCTGCACACGCACCCGCACGCCTCGCTCGCAGCCCGGACACACCAGCAGCACGTTGCTGATGGCGATGGCGGCCTCCTTCTGGAGTCGGGCGCCGTACGGGTTGTCACGACTCCGTCTCAGGTGCTTCGTCACGAAGTTCACGTGCTCGACGACGATGCGTCCGGAGCGTGCCATCACCTGGAGCACCCGCTCCTTCTTGCCGGTGTCCTCGCCCGACAGGATCTCGACCACGTCGTTCTTCACAATCCTGCATTTCATGGTTCGCCGCTTCCGCCGTTTCTGTTTCTGCTTCTGTACCACCAGCCTGCAGCCTGCAGCCTGCAGTCTACAGCCTGTTGTCAGACCACCTCACTGGCGAGACTGATGATCTTCATGAAATTCCTGGCCCGCAGCTCACTGGCGACGGCCCCGAAGATGCGGGTGCCGCGCGGGTTCTTCTGGGCGTCGATGAGGACGATGGCGTTCCTGTCGAAGCGCACGTAGGACCCGTCCTCCCGACGGACACTGCTCCGGGTGCGGACGACCACGCCACGGATCACGTCCCCCTTCTTCACTTCCTTGCCCGGGAGGGCCTTCTTCACCGCGGCGACGATGATGTCCCCGAGCGAGGCATATCGCTTGCGGGTCCCGCCGAGCACCTTGATGCACTGGGCCACCATGGCACCGCTGTTGTCGGCCACGTCCAGCATGGTCTGCATCTGAATCATGACTGTACTTCACCCCCCGTGGTGTCGGTCTCGGGCTCCTCGGGCGTCGGCCGCGGCTCGTCCCCGGTCGTCCCGGCCGCCGCGGTTTCGTCTTCACCCGACACGGGTTCGACTTCCCCCGGGACGGCTTCGGTCCGGTCGTCTTCGGGCACCTCGACGGTGGGTTCCAGTGCGGCCACCCGGGTGATGACGGGTGCCCGACGGAGCACCTGCAGCAGTCGCCAGGATTTCCGCTTGCTCAGGGGTCGGGTCTCGACGAGTTCCACGTGATCGCCGATGCGTGCCGTGTTCTCCTCGTCGTGGGCCATCAGTTTCGACCGACGACGCAGGTACTTCTTGTAGAGGGGGTGCTGGACCAGTCGCGTGGTCTCCACGACGACCGACTTGTTCATCCGGTCACTGACGACCACACCCACCACGTGTCTGCGATTGCTTCTGGTCATGATCTCCTCGGCTATGCCTCAGACGGGGCTTCCGTCTCCTGAGCGGTCCGGGTCTTCGCGGCCTCGGCCTCGACGGCCTGCTGAGACTCCTTTTCGGTGACGATGGTCTTGATGCGGGCGATTTCCCGACGGAGCCGCTTCATCTCGGTGGCGTTGATGTCCTCGCCGACGGACTTGCGGAAGCGCAGGTTGTAGAGACCCCGCTGCTGCTCGGCCAGTTCGCCCCGCAGCTCGTCCAGTGACATGCCCCTCAGTTCCGTCGGCTTCATACGTGGAGTCTCCGGGTGACGAACCGTGAGCGGACCGGCAGCTTGTGTGCCGCCCGGTTGAAGGCCTGTCTGGCCAGGTCTTCCGGAACACCGCCCAGCTCGAACATCACCGTCCCGGGCTTCACCACCGCACACCAGTACTCCGGCTCACCCTTGCCCTTGCCCATCCGGGTCTCCTCGGGTGTCGAGGTGACCGACTTGTGGGGGAAGACGCGAATCCACATCTTGCCCTCCCGGGCGAGGAAGTGGTTGATGGCCACACGTGCGGCCTCGATGCACGAGGCCTTCACCCACCCGGATTGGAGGGCCTGGAGTCCGTACTCCCCGAACGCCACGGTGTTGCCGCGGGAGGCTCGTCCCTTAACTCTTCCCCGCTGGCTCTTGCGGTACTTCACCCGCTTCGGCATCAACGGCATGTTTCACGTCCTCTTTTCTTTCTTTCAGCACTTCACCGGTGTACACCCACACCTTGATCCCGATGTTCCCGTAGGTGGTGGCGGCTTCGGTGAAGCCGTAGTCGATCTTGGCCCGGAGTGTCTGAAGGGGGATCTTGCCGGCACTCTGCACCTCACGACGGGCCATGTCGGACCCCCCGATCCGTCCGGCCAGACGCACCTTCGCCCCCTCCGCCCCGGCCTCCATCACCTGCTCGACGGCCCGCTTGACGGTCCGACGGAAGCTCGCCCGCTTCTCCAACTGCTCACGGATGGCCTCGGCCACCAGTTGTGCACTCAGCCCGGGTGAGGAGATCTCCTGGATCTTGATGTTCACCGGCTCGGCGGTGATGTCTTCGATGCGGGATTTCAGTCGGTCCACTTCCTGTCCCTTGCGACCGATGATGATCCCCGGACGTGCCGTGTGCAGGATGATGGTGGTCCGACCGGCGGTCCGTTCGATCTCCACGGTGGCGATGGCCGCATACATGTAGTTGTCCTTGATGAACTTCCGGATCTTCTGGTCTTCGACCAGGTACCGACCGAAACTCCTCTTGTCGGCGTACCACCGGGAACGCCAGTTTTCGACGATCCCGAGACGAAGTCCGGTTGGTATGGCCTTCTGGCCCACTTAGGCCTCCTCTTTCTGGTCGCTCAGTTCAATGGTGATGTGACAGGTGTGCTTGTGGATGGGCATGGCCCGCCCCCGTCCTCCCGATTTCCAGCGTGGGGGCCAGGTGGGCCCGTCGTCCACACGTGCCGTCTGCACCCACAGGGTCTCCGGGTCGACGTCGAGTCCGGCGTTCGCGATGGCCGAACGGAGCACCTTGTCGATCAGCACCGCGGGCCGGTTGTTGGTGAACTGCAGCACCTCCAGGGCCTCGTTCGCCGACTTCTCACGGATCAGGTTGACCACCAGTCTGGCCTTGCTGGCCGACGATGGTGCAAATCGATGACTGGCTCGAAATCTCATCGTTACCCTCTCCAACACGCACCCCGTCCACGGGATGCACCGAACCGACGGACACAACCTACTTGGTGGTGACGGCCCGTGAGGCGGCGGAGTGCCCACGGAACGTCCGTGTGGGGGCGAACTCCCCCAGCTTGTGTCCCACCATGTCCTCGGTCACGAAAACCTTCAGAAACTTGTTCCCGTTGTGGACCATGAACGTGTGTCCCACGAACTCCGGGACGATCGTGCAGGACCGACGCCACGTCTTGATCGGCTCCCGCTCGCCCGTCTGGTCCTGCTGGATCGTCTTCTTCAGCAGCTTCGGGTCCACGTGGGGTCCTTTTTTCGTCGATCGACTCATCCGTCACCTCATGTCTCAGGGCTGGTGCTTGCCTCGCTTGCGACCCCGGATGATGAACTTCCTCGAAGTCTTCTTGGGCTTGCGTGTCTTGCCGCCCTTGGACAGCACCCCCGTGGGACTGCACGGGTGTCGTCCACCGTGTCGTCGTCCCTCGCCGCCGCCCATCGGGTGGGCGACCGGGTTCTTGGCGGTGCCGCGGACGTGCGGACGGATGCCCATCCAGCGTTTGCGTCCGGCTTTGCCCAGTGAGACACCGGCGTGGTCGGCGTTCCCGACCCGACCGAGCGTGGCCCGACACGCCACGTGAACCTTGCGTGTCTCTCCCGACGGCAGAATGATGATCGCGTACTTGCCTTCACGGGCCGAGAGGGTCGCCGCGGCCCCGGCCGACCGCACCATCTGACCGCCCCGTCCGGGGGTCAGCTCGATGTTGTGGATATCGAGCCCCAGAGGGATGCTCCTCAGGGGCATGCACGAGGCCACGTCCGGGTCCACCTTCTCGCCACTGAGCACGGTGGCCCCGACTTTGAGTCCCGTCGGGGCGAGGATGTACCGCTTCTCCCCGTCGGCGTACGAGAGCAGTGCGATGCGACAGGTCCGGTTCGGGTCGTATTCGATCGCCACCACCTTGGCGGGAATGTCGTCCTTGTCCCGCTTGAAGTCGATGAGACGGTACTGCTTGCGGTGTCCGCCTCCCATGTAGCGGGTGCAGGTCTTCCCGGAGAAATTCCGTCCCCCCGTGCGTGTGAGTCGCTTGAGCAGCTTCTTCTGGGAGGGCCCCTTCGCGAGTCCCTCCTCCTTCACGTGACTCATGCCCCGTCGTCCGGGGGTGGTCGGTTTATATTCCACAACGGGCACGGGGTGCCTCCTCAGATGATATCGATGCGCTCGCCCGGGGCGAGGGTGACGGCGGCCTTCTTCCATTCCGGCGTGCGATACAGCTTGTAGCGTGCACGACGCAGCTTGCCCTTCTGTCTGAGTGTGCGCACGTTCCTCACGTGCACCTGGTAGATCTCCTCGACGGCCTTGCGGATCTGCGTCTTGCCGGCGCCTACGTGCACCGCAAACCAGTAGGTGTTCTCCGATTCCTGGCCGATGGCCTTCTCGGTGACCAGGGGACGGACGACGACCTGGTATGCGTTCATTTCCTTCATGACGCTTCTCCGGTCCCGACGTCCTCATCGGACGGAGGGGCTGTTCCCGCTTGCTCCCCCGGAGGCGTTGGGCCTCCTCGGGACAGGTGCTCCAGGGCCCGTCTTTCCACCACCACCCACCGGTGCTTCAGGATCTCGTAGGCGTTCAGACCGGCCGCCTCGCTCACACTCACCTTGGACAGGTTCCTCGCCGAGAGCACCAGCTCCCGGTTGTATTCGGCCGACACCAGAAGACACGAGCCCTCGAGCTTCAGCGCCCCCAGCAGCGCGATGACCTGCTTGGTCTTGATCTCCTCACACGCGAGCGAGTCGACGACCTTGACCTCCCCGTCGCGCAGTTTCGCCAGCAGTGCCGAGCGGGTGGCCACTCGACGTGCCTTCTTGGGCATCTGCCAGCCGAAGTCGCGCGGCTTGGGCCCGAACACCACCCCGCCCCCACGACGTGAGGGTGAGCGGTTCATGCCCATCCGGGCGTTACCGGTCCCCTTCTGTCGGTACAGCTTGCGGGTGGACCCGGCGACCTCGTTCTTCGACTTGGTCTTCGCCGTTCCCTGTCGACGGTTGGCCTCATACATCATGACGGCCTGCTTCAAGAGCTTCATGTGACGTTTGCCGCTCCCGACGAGTCGGGACTCGTCCACCTTCATCGAGGAGGTTTCCTCGCCTGTCCTGTCGAAGACCGGTATCTCGATCATCTGAAACGTCCCTTCGGAAATCGTCCCGGGAGCTTCGGACTACTTCTTCTTGTCCTCGGACTCCCGCTGGACCACCCGTACAGAAAGGAACCCGCCCACGGGACCCGGCACACCGCCGACCACCAGGAGCAGGTTCTTCTCCGTGTCGAGCTTCATCACGTTCAGGTTCTTGACGGTTCGCCTGACGCCCCCCATTCTGCCGGGCATCTTGCGTCCCTTGATGACATGTCCGGGAGTCGAACCCGCACCGATGGAGCCCGGACGTCGGTGAACCTTGGAGCTGCCGTGTGACCCCGGCGCCCCATGGAACCCCCACCGTCTCACCACGCCCGCGAACCCCTTGCCCTTCGTCACGCCCTGCACGTCCACGACGCGAACCCGGTCGAACTCGGCCGCCGTCAGCACCACCCCCGTCTTGTGTCCCTCGTCCAGCTCGTCCACACGGACCTCCTGCACGAACCGCTTGGGTTCGGTGTCGGCCTTCTCGGCACGTCCGCGCTCGGGACGCGTGGCCACCCGTCGGGGCTTGTCCTCGAAGCCGAGCTGGACCGCCGAATACCCGTCGGTCCCCTCCGTCTTCACCTGCATCACCGTACAGGGACCGAGCTGGATGACGGTGACGGGCTGGACGTTCCCGTCCACGTCATAGACCTGCGTCATGCCGATCTTCTTCCCCAACATGAGGTCCAACATCATTTCGACTCCAAACCCGAAACTCAAAACTCCAGAGTCGTCGAGACTCTCGAGTGTCGAGTTGCGACGTGCTCACGCCTTGATCCGGATGTAGACCCCGGCCGGCAGATTGAGTTTTCCGAGAGCATCCACGGTCTTGCCCGTCGGCTCACTGATGTCGATGAGCCGCTTGTGGGTGCGAATCTCGAACTGCTCCCTGGACTTCTTGTCGATGTGCGGACTCCTGAGCACGGTGTAGATCTCGATGCGTGTCGGGAGCGGAACGGGACCGGAAACCTTGGCACCGGTCCGCTTGGCGGTCTCGACGATCTCGAGGGCCGACTG
>DATKVD010000322.1:0-2873 GCA_035530235.1 Planctomycetota bacterium
GTCGACCTGGTAGCCGGTGTTGGCCCCGTCGCCGTACGAGCCGGCCGTGTGGGTCGGGACCCGCTGGGTCATCACCCACGTCGCGCCGAGCTTCCGGCCGATCTGCCCGTTGATGATCCCCTCCGCGTCGCCGCGGAACGATGCGTCCTGGAAGGCCCGCAGCCCGAGCGCGCTGGCCTCGGCGACCTCGTTGATCACCATGAACCGCGGGACCGTGTCCATCAACTGCGTGTTGGCGACCCGCCGGGCCTCGAGGTAGTCGGAGAGGTCCGTGGCGAACGGCGTCGTGCCCGCGACGCCTGCGTAGCCATACGATGTCGTGTAGAGCGACCACAAGTAGTCCTCGATGGTGTTTGCAAGACCCTTGATCGCCTCCTTCGCCTGCATCGGGAGGATGCCGCGGTCGACCTGCGCGAGGCCCTTGTCGTCCATCGCGAACGGGGCCTCATACCACTGGTTGAGGGTGATCGGGACCGAGGTCGGCGTCACGGCGGTGACCGCCGGCGGGACGACGTCGGGCGCGACGACACGGGCCGCGACCGCGGCCGGGACGGAGACGTTCACCGTCGCGAACCGCTTCTGCGCGGTGATCTCCCGCTCGTAATCCCTGTTGGCAATGTGGACGAGGGCGAGCTGCTCGCGCAGGGTGTTGAGCCCCATCGCAACGGTCGTGCCCAGGATGTTGGTGGTAACAAGCGCTCCTGCCATGGTGAAGTTCCTTTCAGAAACCTATTGGTCCCCAAGAGCAACTCCACCGGAGCCGGGCGCCGCCTCACCGAGGAGGGCCGGACCCGCGCCCTACCAGAGCGCGGGTCCCCTGTTGCCTGATGTGCCTCTGAGCTGGGTCGATCCCACCGGGATGAGAGCCGCCGCCCGCCGGGCGCCGGCCCCCACGCCTCCAGCTCCCCTGACCTACGGGGTAGAGTATTCCACCCGCATCTTCCCCTGACTGATCGCCTTCGCGTGCTCGCCGAGCTGCGCGGGGGTCGGGTCCTTCAGGACGACCTGGTCGGCCCGCCCGCCGGCCGCGCCGGGCTTCGCGCCAGGAGCCCCGCCGCCCGACGACGGCTCGAACGCGAAGTCGTAATCCTTCGCGACGTCGAGGAGCCACTCGTCGACGTCGAGCGGGTTTCCCGGATGCACGGTGCTGAACTTGTTCGGCCGGGACTTGACCTCACCACCCTCGACGACGAAGACATCCTTCGCTTTGCCGAGCACGAGGTCGATCGCCTTCGCCTTGCCGCCGGCCTTGAGGAACTTCTCGCTGATCCGCGAGTGGAACACAGACTCGTCAGCGCGCTTCTGCGCGTCTTCGGCGGCCTTGGTCGTCTGCGCAACCTGCTCCTGCAGCGGCTTCACGGCAGCTGTGACCGCCGCCTGGATCTGCGCCGCGACGTCGTCTCCGCCCTTGATCCCTTTCTTCTCCAACTCGGTGAGCTTCGCGAGCGCCGCGCGCGCCGCCTCGGGGTCGAGTCCGTCGAACTTCGTCTTGAGCGGACGCAGCTCCTCGACCTCCTTCAGCAGCTTGACGTTGTTGTCGCGGAACTCGACGACCTTGCCGTTGGCCGTCGCGAGGTCCGCCGAGGGGACGAAGCCGGCCGGCGCCCCATCGAGCACGAGGTGGAACTTCCCGTCCTTCTGCTCGTAGAACGTGCGGAGCGGCTCGGGGACCTTGTCAATCGCGTCGACGACCGGAACCAGTGCGGGCATGATTCAACTCCCTTGTCTAATAGCACAACGCTGTGCTGGGTGTCCAAGTATTTTTCATTAAAAGATTCTGCTAGCGACTCACGGTACCCCGATCCCGATCGTGCATCGGCAGTTCGGGTGGAGCGGCGGGTCGCCCTCCGGGAACGACTGGCCGACGGGCACCGTCCGCCCGTCCATCGGCTCACACTGCTCGCAGAGACGATCGTCCGGCGTGACGATCCACTCCTTCGTCGCGCCCGCGCTCAGCAGCCCCTCCGCCTGCGCCTGCTGCCACGCTACGCTCTGCCCCTCGTTCAGCGCGTCCATGATCTCGGTCCGCGCGATCTTCTCCGCACGGTCCCTGAGGAGTTTGTCCGCGTACTTGTCGACGAGCATGTTGACGCGAGTCAACGGTAGTCCGCTGTCGATCAGCTCGATGCGATACTTCAACGCGGCCTGCGCCTGCGCGTCCGTGAGTCCGATCAGGGGAACGATCATCCGCGCGGCGTCGTAGGGCGGGATGCCCTCCTCGATGGCCTCCGCAATCAGGTGCCGGATGTTCTCCCGCACCGCGTCGGTGACCTCCGTCACGAGCGCCGCGGCCGCCTTTTCAGCAGCCTTGGCTGCCTGCGGGTTCTTCGCATCGAACCGGAAGTCAATCGGCTTCTTCTCAGCCACGTCGCTGCACCCTCACCGCGCCGAGCCGCCCGCCGTGCCTTAGCGAGTCTCGGATGACCTTCATCACCGGCCCCATCGCCTTCACGACGGCGTCCCTCGAGACGAGGTTCGCCGCCTGCCTCGGATTTCCTATCGACAGGGCGAGGGCGTTGATGCCGACCGACGCCTGGATCGCCTTCATCGCGCGGATGAACCGCACGCGCAGCAGCGGCTCGAAGTAGTCCGCCGCCTTGTGGAGGTCGACGTACTCAGCCGGCTGCCTGGGCATCGAACCTCCTGAGCAGGTCGTCCGCGCACGCAGCCCACGGCACGCCCGTCGCCTCCGAGACGTCGAGCGCCGCGGCCATCAGGTGCAGCGCACCGTACTCCGGATCCGGCTCGTCGATGACCGCGTCAATCACCCGCCGCCCCGCCGCGATGACCGCTGGGTCTTTCGACCTGACGATCCTCGCGCACCGCTGGCGCAGATGCCGCAGCTGCTGGCGGTGCGACTGGTGGCGGATCCA
>DATKVD010000323.1:0-25858 GCA_035530235.1 Planctomycetota bacterium
ACGGCCACCGCAAAGAAGCCCAGGTAAATGAGCAGGAGCGCCGGCACACCGACCAGGCTCAGGAGGATCTCCTTCGGACGGGGACGACAGGCACCGGCGACGACCGGCAGCACCCCGGCCACCGGCAGCGCGGCGACCACCCAGATGAAAAGCACCAGGGTCGTCGTGTCGACGTTTCCGACGGTGAACAACGCGATGAACGCCGGCAGCGTGACGAAGAGGAGGGCAAGACGATAGGGCTTCAGGAGGAAGCGCACCAGGTCGTACCGCAGCATGCCGGGGAGTCCCGGGACACGGAGACTGCGGCCCAGGTACTTCCTCGACACCTGCACCCACCCCCGCATCCAGCGACGTCGCTGCGCGAGGTAGCCCCCCGGCGACGTCACCTCCATGCAGCGTGAAACCACGCCCGGGTCGTAGACCACCTTTTGCCCGCCCAGGGCCAGCTCGCACGAGAGGTCGATATCGTCCACAAGCGACGACTCGTCGATGACGAACCGCGGGTCGTCCAGTATCCGTCGCTGGAAGAATCCCTGTCCCGCCGCGATGTAGCACATCCCCCCCAGCTTCGGGTTGACCTTCAGCTCCATCAGGTCCATCCAGCGTCGTTCGAGACTCAACAGCCGCGGAAGGACCCCACTCGTCTCGTTGGCCGCCTCAGAGGCCCCCTGAAGGACCGCGGGCGAGTCCTCGTGCCCCATGACCGCCAGGAGCCGGTCGAACGACGTCTGGTCCATCATGTAATCGGCATCCAGGAAACCGACCAGGTCGCACGGCTGCAGATGCGCGATTCCGTACTTCACCGCCGAGCCTCGGCCGGCCGGGGGACCCGCTTTCACCAGGAGCATGATCCTCCCGTCCCGTTCGGCCTGTTCGGCGAGATACGCCGGCGTCCCGTCGGTCGAGGCACTCTCGCAGACGTAGAGAAAGAAGACGTCGGCGTCGGAGGTGAGTGACGTCATCGCCGGAACGGTGTTCCGCAGTGAGGGCAGCTCGTTGAGACAGGGAATGATAAAGGCGATGGACGGCGTGCGGACGGGGGCTTCGACGGGTGGGTCCGTCGGCCGGCGATCGAAGCGCGAAACGACCGAAAGAAGCACGTAGCGGCCGATGGTCGTCGCCGACATGACGAAGCACACCCAGATGGCGGGCACGATCAGGACCGGCACGAGACAGAAGAGCACCAGCCAGAGCAGGAAGATGGCGACGGCCAGCACGAGGGCGCGTGTCCCCTGCCGATACGCCTTTTCGCCCTCCGTTACGATCATTCTGAACGTCTCCCGGGTGTGAATACGGGTCAGGCCCCGTGCGGTTTCGGGGGCAGTCCCATGTGTGCGAGGAGGCGGTCCGCCATCCGCCCCACGGAGTAGCAGGCGGCCACGTGCGGTCCCGCCTCCGAAAGACGCCGCCAGAGTGCGTCGTCTTCCAGAAGCCGCGCGATCTGTTCGGCCAGGTGTCCCGAGTCCCAGGAACGGAAGACGAGTCCCCCCATGCGACCCTCCGCCTCGATCGCTTCCGTGATGCCCCCATAGTCCGGAACCACCACCGGCGTGCCGTGACGCATCGCCTCCACCGCCACCATGCCGAACGCCTCACGGTAGATCGAGGGGTAGACGACGACGCGACTGGCCCGAAAGAGCGCTTCACGGACCTCCGTCGCGACGTAGTCGCTCCACAAGACCGGCTGACGGAGGTGCTCGGCGATGTGTCGGCACGCCTCGACGTAGGTCCCGCCGTGCAGCGTGGGGCCGCAGACCGCGAGCTGCATCTTCATGCCTTTCCGTCTGAGCATGGAGACCGCATAAAGCAGGAGGTCGATGCCCTTCTCGGCGTCCCGGCGTCCCAGGAAGCTGACCAGCGGCACCTCCGCGCGGAAGCCCTTGAAATGGGCCGCAAGGATTCGTCTCGCCTCCTCGATGCTCAGCTTCTGTGTCGACGGCACCCCGGGGGAGATGGATTCGACGTCGGGTCCGGAAAGACCCACCTCGTCCATCACACGGAGACGGTAGTCCCGACTGAGGGCGACCGCCGGCCAGTTCGACTGCTTCACCACGTCTCTCAGCCGCCGGTAGAGGGCACTCTCACGTCCGTCGCTGCGGGCGTAGTTGGCGTAGACCTCGTACCCCTGGAAGGTCACCAGACACTTCGGCGGCCGTTCCATCAGCGACCCCGCCGCCAGGACCCAAGGACAGAGGGCCGCCAGTGTCGGCAGGACGTGCGTCACGCCGGCCTCCGACATCTGCCGCGCAAAGCGCTTCACGAGGACCTCGTCCTTCTCGACCCCCTCGCAGACCCGCCGGATGAAGCCTCGAATCATCTCGTCGAGCGTCGTCGGACGACGCTCACAGAAGTCGACCCAGTAGTTCTCCGGGAACAGCCACCGTGCCGCGTGCGCCACCAGGTCCTTGAACTCGTGGTGCGAATCCACGTTGCCCACGTTCCAGTACCGCAGGCAGCTGAAGAGCCAGTACTGCTTGACCTCTGCGCGAAGACGCGACCGCTTCGGATGGTCCATGGTCCACCAGACGTGAACCGGGAACCCCCGTGAGGCAAGCTCATTGACGAGACGGACCTGGCTGACCGTCGCCCCCGTCAGGGGCCCGCCGAACAGCACGAAGCCGAAAATGGGCTTGGTCATCTTTTCCTCGCAGGGGGCCGGCGCGGCGCCCACGCCCCGGCCGCGCGTGCAGAGCATCCGGCAGCGTCCACGATCATACGGACTGGACGGCCCCCGTGCAAGGGCTCCTGCGAAATCTTCGCGAAACACGGAGTTTTTCAGTTGCCTGCGTCGCGGCCGTCACTATGCTGATATGTGCAAAGGGACCGTGAGCAGGACGGACTTTTTCGGAGGACAGGCGATGATCCTGACGAATCTGGAGGCCGTGACCGGAAAGACGGTCAAGGAGCACCTGGGACTCGTCCAGGGCAGCACGATCCGCGCGAAGCACGTCGGTCGTGACATCATGGCGGGTCTCAAGAACATCGTCGGCGGTGAGGTCAAGAGCTACACACAGCTGTTGCAGCAGGCCCGTGACGAGGCCACGCAGCGGATGGTCCAGCAGGCCGAGCAGCTGGGCGCCAACGCGGTGGTCAACATCCGATACAGCACCGCCAGCGTCATGCAGGGCGCCGCCGAGATCCTGGCCTACGGCACCGCCGTCATTCTGGAGGACTGACCATGGTCGCCTCTGACGTGGTCCCGGCGTCCCTCCTGCTGGCCGCCGGCGGAGAAACCGCCCAGGGCATCATGACGATCGTCGTCCTGGGGATCTTCTTTCTCCTGATCCTCATCGGACTGTTCGTGGGCAAGACGGTGGAGAAACGGCATCTGCGGTCGCTCGCCCAGCGCGAGGCCGTCATGCACGGGCTGCTGACGACCAACCTGAGGAAGATCCCGCCCGACTGGGACGTGACGGCGTCGTGGCTGGTGACGGGGTCGGTGGTCATCGCCTCGGACTATTTCAAGAGCTTCGGAGCGAAGCTGAAGAACCTCATCGGCGGTCACCTGCGAACGCTGGAGACGCTGCTGGTGCGGGCACGTCGCGAGGCACTGCTGCGTCTTCAGGAGCAGGCCCGTCGCGAGGGCGCCGACGGGGTGATGAACGTGCGGTTTGAGTTCTGCACCATTGCCCGCATGAGCGGGAATCAGGGGATCCCGCCCGTCGAGGTGCTGGCCTATGGCACAGCCATCAAGTTTGCCGCCGGTCCCGTCGACGGTTCGGCTTAGACACCGCCTCGTCGCGATACTCTGGTCCCTCAGCGGCGGGCTGTTCGCCATCTTCGGGGCACTGGTCAAGGAGACCGGCGTGGGCGGCGGACCACTGCTGGTCATGCTCTTTGCCCCCGCCATCGAAGAGGTCCTCAAGCCGTGTGGTGTCTATTTCCTGCTCGAACGACGCGTCCAATACCTTTCCTCCCGACTCCAGGTGGCACTGCTGAGCATGATGGGAGGGATCGTCTTCGCCGCCATAGAGAACGTCATTTACCTATGCCTGTACGTCCGTCGGCCTGTGCTGGGACTCATCGTCTGGCGGTGGACGGTGTGTCTGGCGATGCACGCGGCATGCTCGTTTCTTGTGGGACTGGGACTGGGCAAGCTCCTTCCCGCGATGCGCCGTGGCGAACCCTTCGAGCTGGAGGACTGTTTCGGCTGGGTGATTGCCGCCATCGTCATCCACGGCGTCTACAACGCATCGGTCACGTTCATCACGACCTTCGGCGGCCGGCTTTACTGAGCGGCGTCCCGGCCGACGGCCCGGGAGACCATCTCCCGGCTAATTCCGTTGGAGTCGATTCCTCCCACGGATATAGTCTCCGTAATGGAATCCTGTTTCTGAAGGAGGACGTGTCATGGCGTGGATGAAGATGATCGACCCGGACAAGGCGGAAGGCAAGGCGAAGGAAGTGCTGGACGCCATCAAGAAGAAAGTCGGTCGCGTGCCCAACACCTACAAGGTGATGGCGGTGACGCCGGAGTGGCTCGAGAAACTCCTGGCGTTGAACGCGGAGACCTTCAAGAAGGGGGCTCTGGACTCGAAGACCAAGCACCTGATCGCGTTCGCGGTGTCGGCGGCACTCACGTGCGAGTACTGCGTCGCGGCCCATCTCTCGATGGCACAGGGACACGGCGCCACCCACGAGGAGATCGCCGAAGCGATGGCCGCCGCCGCAACCATCAGCCTCTACAACACCTACAACAAGGCCATCGGGCTCGAGTGCGACATCAAGCCGAAAACCGACTGACCCGGTCCGGGGAGTGCTTGCCACTTTCCGGTTGACTTCTGAGCGAGGTCTGTCACAATCCGTGGCCCACGGGGACGTCCCGACGGGACCCGTCCAGCGGGTGCCCTTTCTCCAGGCACAGAAGGAGGTCCGAGATGCCTTTGGTTCCGATGAAGCAGGTCCTCGACGAGGCCATGAAGGCCGGCTACGGCGTCGGCGCCTACAACGTCAACAACATGGAGCAGATCCAGGCCATCATGCAGGCCGCGGCCGAGACGAAGACGCCCGTCATCATCCAGGCGTCGAAGGGCGCGCTCAAGTACTCCAAGATGATCTACCTCAAGAAGCTCATGGAGGCGGCCGTCATCGAGAACCCCGACATCCCCGTCGTCATGCACCTCGACCACGGGAACTCGCTCGAGACCTGCAAGGAGGCCATCGAGCTGGGGTTCACCTCGGTGATGATCGACGGGTCGTTGAAGGAGGACTCGAAGACCCCGACGACCTACGACGAGAACGTCGCGGTGACGAAGTCGGTGGTGAAGTACGCACACCCGCGGGGGGTCACCGTCGAGGCCGAGATCGGGACCCTGGGCGGCATCGAGGACGGCGTCGGGAGCGGCAAGGTGCACCTGACCGACCCGGTCGAGGCCGAGAAGTTCGTCAGGGAGACGGGGGTGGACGCCCTCGCCCTTGCCATCGGGACCTCGCACGGGGCCTACAAGTTCAAGGAAGAGCCCAAGCTCGCGATGGACATCATCGACGAGGTGAAGAAGCGCTGCCCGGGACTGCCGCTCGTCATGCACGGGTCGAGCTCGGTCCCGGCGGAGCTGGTCGCCGTCGTCAACAAGTACGGCGGGAACATGCCCCACGCGATGGGCGTGCCGATCCCGCAGATCCAGGAGGGCATCCGGCGCGGCATCGCGAAGATCAACGTCGACACCGACGGTCGCATCGCCATTACCGGGGCGATTCGCAAGGTGCTGGCCGAGACGCCCGAGAAGTTCGACCCGCGGGACTACCTGAAGCCCGCGCGCCAGGCCCTCTACGAGGTCATCAAGGGCAAGATGATCGACTTCGGCACCGCCGGTCACGCCGGAGACTACAAGCCCAAGACGCTCGACGACATGAAAAAGCTCTACGGCACCGCCTGAGCCACGCGAGCCGGGAAACAGACGCCCCCTCCCCCGCGGGAGGGGGCGTTTTCATGTCTCGCTTGCCCGGGGAATGCGCCGCGTCCGGCTTGTTCTTGCACCCGAGCCCGCCGGTGGGTAGAGTAATCCAAACGTCCCCGGACGGGAGGACGCCGTGACGCCCCTGCTGCTCATCAGCTCGACAATCGCTCTCGCCCTTCTGGTGGTGCACTCGTGGCGGACGCGCGGACGGTTCGCCACGCTCGCCTTCTTCATTTCCGCCACCCTCTTCGGCATCCTCCGGGGCAACGTCATCTGGCTGCTCATGAAGTATCTGAGCGGTGACGCCTTCCACGGACTCAAGCCCTACGTCCCGCAGGGCGCGCTCATCCCCCCCATCGGCCATGCGTCGCTGCAGGTGGCGGTGGGTTGGGTGTTCGCGCTATACCTGGCGTGGACGGTCTCCGAGAGGATCCTCCGACGACTGCCCCGCTTTGCCGGACGCGTCTTCATGATCGGCGGTCTCGCGTCGCTCTTCATGCTCGCCATCTGCTGGTGCATGGAGACCACCGCGGTCTCGGTGGGCTGGTGGCACTGGACGCTGCCCACGCGCTCGACGCTCTTCGGCACCGTGAACGTCGACGCGATGGAGGGGTGGTTCTCGGTGGTCCCGGACTTCCTCATCCCCTTCCTGGTGATCGCGTGTGCCCAAACGAAGCACCGCACGCTGAAGTGGCTGTGGCTGATGGCGTTTCCCCTGCACATGCTCGGGCACTCGGCCTACAAGGGGTTCACGCACGCCTACCTCGTCTATCCCGCGATGGAGCTGGTGGTGGTCGCCCTGATGATGTTCAGCGGACTGCGGCTGGCGCGGGGCGAGATGCGGGAACCTTCAGGGGAAGACCGCGTCTCGGGACCTCTCCTGGCGTCGGCGCTCGTGATCTTTTTCGGGGTCATCGTGACAGCCAACGCCCTCAACGGTGAAGCATGGAAGGCCCTGACGATCCTGCCGATGCTGATATTGAGTCTCCTGGCGTGGCGTCGGCTCCCGGCGAGGTGGGTGCTGGCGTCGTCCCTGGCGAGCCTTGTCGGCTGGGTGTGGATGGGTCCGTGGGCGTTGTGGGCGCTCGTGCCGGTGGCGGCGTTCGGGTTTCTGAAGCTCCTCGAACGCCTGAAGGAGCCCCTGTGGCTGAGGCTGGCTGTGCCGGTGGCGGTGGTCGCGCTGACGGTCGTGTCGATGTCTCTGCGCGAGGCTGACAAGCAGCGGACGACACGCTACATCGAATTGTGGATGCAAGGCGACCGGTTGGCGCTCACCGGGTCGTCCGACGATGCGGCGGCAGTCTATGAACACGCCGACCGCTCACGACCGCGAGATCTGCTCAGAGACTACCAGGCGATTCGACGGATGATGCAAATCGAATCGAAGAGCCCTGTGCAGGGGGCGCGCATCCTCAAGCACCGTCTCCCCCGCATCGTCCGGGAGCTGGAGGAACTCGTCCGACGCGACCCCGAGGGCGTGCCGCCGCGAGAGGACCTCGTCTACTACTATCTCCTGCTGGGACGCGTCTCCGACGCGACCGACCAGTATCGCGCGATCCACCGTCTGCGTCGGCACGACGCCGACATCATGGCGATGCTCGCCTACCTGCTGCTGCGCGAGGGGAAGACACGGGAAGCGGAAGAGCTGTGCACGCGCGCACTGCGTCTGGCGCAGCCGCCGACGGAGGCGATGATCAATCTCGGCGTCGTCCGCTTCAGCCAGGGACGCGACGACGACGCACATCGGTTGTGGGAACGTGCACTCGAACGTGAGCCGGAGCAGGTCCTGGCGCTCCTGAACCTTGCCCGGCCGAAGGCCGGGCCGACCCGACGCGGTGTCGACATGCGCTACCTCGCACGCGGCGGCCCGGGCAGACACCTCGCGCCCCAGGTCTGCAACCTGGCTGCAGCCGGCAGCGACTACACCACGGATGAGAGAATCAGGCTGGCCGCTGAAGCCGCCCAGCTCGACCCGACGCTCCTCGAGGCCCAGGTCAACCTCATGCACTTTTACCTGCGCGGGGGACCGTTGGGGAAACCCGACCGTGCCCTCTGGCACGCCCGACGGGCCGTCACCCTCGTCCTCGAATCCCGTCAGCCCGCACAGGTTGCCCGCGTCCGCAGTGCCCTCGAGCAGGCCCGGAAGTCCCTCCCCCCCGCGAGGGTCCCGGAACTCCAGGAGCTGCTCGACATGCTCCGGTCATAAGAGAAGCCCCCTCCCCGACGGTGCGGGGAGGAGGCGGTGTGCGACACGTCTGTCAGATCACCTCACTGCAGCTCAGCGCATGCGACGTCGTCGGACGTAGCCGAGCGCGCCGAGCACACCCGTCCGCAGCAGCAGCATCGTCCCGGGCTCGGGGATGGGTGCCCCGAAGACCCTCGAGGACATGAGAAAGCTCTATGGCACCGCCTGGGCAAGTGTGTTGACAAGGTGTGCCACGGCTGGCTTGTCCAGCCGTGCTGCAGGGCGATGACAGGCACTGGTGGGCAAGCCACCAGTGGCATAGGAGATGCGAAAACGCCGTCCCGGAGCATGGGACGGCGTTTTCATTCCGTTGGAAGCTTTCAGTTACCGTGGAGGGGCTTGGACTTCTTGAAGAGGTCGAGGTGACGCTGGATTTCGGCGGCCAGCCGGGTGTCGGCGTCGCGTCGGGCGGCCGCGAGGGCCTGCTCGGCCGTTCGGACGGCCGCATCGAACCGGCCCGCCTCGGCATACGCCGCCGCCAGGGTGTCCAGGAATTCCGGAACACGATAGCCCGTGCTCCGACAGGCGATTTCGGCGTGTCGAACCGCGTCGGCGCCGCTCCGCACCTCGGCCTCCGGGTGCGTCACCAGGATTCGGGCCAGCCGGTTATGGGCCCCGGCGTGGCCCGGACTCACGGCCAGGACGGCCCTGAAATGCTCACGGGCCTCGTTCAGCTTCCCCATCTCGCACAGCACGACCCCCCAGTTGAAGTGCGCCGCGTAGTATCCCGGGTCGGCCGTGACCGCCTTCCGGAAGTGATCGATCGCTTCGTCCCGTCTTCCCAGGGCCGACAGTGCAAGACCGAGGTTGTTGTGGGCCTTGACGTACCCCGGCTCGAGCTCGATCGCCTTCGTGTACTGCTCGACCGCCTCGGCGAACCGTCCCAGACGGCTGAGGGCGTTGCCCCAGTTGAAGTGTGCCGCATGCGACCTGGGATCCAGTTCGAGTTCCTTCTCGAAGTACGGGATCGCCTCCTCGCACTTCCCCTGCTGACTGAGGAGCATCCCGATGTTGCTGTGGGCGGCCAGGTACCGGGAGTTGATCTCGACCGTCTTCCGGTAGTGCTCGAGGGCCTCGTCCGGCTTGCCCTCGATGCGCAGGAGGTGCGCCAGCCTGAAGTGTGTGTCGGGGTAGTCGTCCTTGAGTTCCAGCGACTTCCGCACCTCCGCGAGTGCCTGCGCGTACCGCCGCTTCTCCATCAGCGCGGTGCCCTTGTCGAGGTGCCTGCGATAGTCCACCGCGGGTGTGGTGATGTCCTCGAGTCCCCCCGGCGGGATGCGGGCGAATTCCGGCAGGTTGACCGCACGGTTCGCCGCCGTCGAATTCGGGATCAGTATCGCCGGGGTGTCGTTCCCCTCGTCGTCGAGGTGCGTCAGGTACATCTGCGTGAAGGGCGTGTGCCACTTCGACGAGAAGACCATCCACCGTCCGTTGGGTGAGAAGCTGTGGTACGAGTTCATGAGCGGGGTGTTGCACGTCATCAGGCGTGGCTCGCCGCCCCCGGCCGGGATGATGTAGAGCTTGCCGTCCGGCCGCATCAGCGTCCCGTTCGCGCACCGGACGTAGACGATCCACCTGCCGTCCGGGGTGAACCTGGGAAAGGAGTTGCTCATCCCGTTGTTCGAGGCCCCGGCGACGGGCCGTGCGACGCCGCCCCTGCCGCCCGCGAACGGGACCCGGTAGAGGTCGTACCGGATCTGCGTCTCGTTCGGGTCGTTGGCATACGTTGCCGCGGGGCCCTCCCCGTCGGCGCCGCGGGCCTTCGCACGGATGAAGACGATCTCCTTCCCGTCGGGACGCCAGCTCGGGTTCGACTGGACGTACTCGGGGTCGTCGGCCCCGGCGAGCGGCCGGATCTCACCCGTCTCACGGTCGTAGATGCCGAGGATGCCGCCCGTCGGGTAGAACGTCTGAAGGAACCGGAAGTCCGAGTAGTTCCGGATGTACATCTTCTCGAAAATGGTCGCCGCCACGTACCGGCCGTCGGGCGAGACCTGCGGAAAGAGACCGAACGACGGCAGCCCCTCCCGCCCGGCCCTGTAGCTGTTCCAGGTGAACACGTCCTTCCGTTCGATGAACATGTGGGCACTCACCGTCTTCAGGACGTGGGCCCCCTTGTCGCCGCCCGGACCGTCCATGTCCATCCCGAGCGTCCGGCCGTCGCGCGAGAACGTGTGACAGTTCGCGCAGGTGGGCAGGTGCTCCATGATCACCGGGGCGCCCGGCTCCGAGACGTACCGCAGACGCCACTGGATCAGCGGGAGTGCGGACTCCGCGATCGGCTGGATCACCCCCTCCTTCGTCTCGGTGGGCATCAGCGGGACGTCACGGTAGAAGATCGGCGCCCCCACCGGGTCCTTCGACGTGGAGAGGGTCACGCCCCCGCGCGAGACGACCTCCCGTGTCCCCGACGCCCCTTGAGTCCCCGTGAGACCGAAGATCGTCACCCGGGCGTCCGTCTCGACGGACCGCCTCTTGATGACCTCCCAGGTCTCCGTCGCGGGCGTCCAGGCCTTCGCCGAGGCGGCGTAAGCGTCCTCCTGCCACACGTTGGTTGCCGACACGCATCGCGGATCGATCGGACGCCGGGTGCGTCGGCCGCTGGTCAGCACGTAGATGTGCCCGGACGTCTTCTCGAACGTGACGTCGATGAGCCAGGCGTTCGAGGTGTTGTCGGCGTCGTGCCAGAGGAACGTCGGCGGACAGAGGTCGGGCGGGAAGACCGACTCCGCCAGGGGGTAATCGACCGTGACGGCGGTGGTGTTGTCGCCCGGGTCGTAGTCGTTGAGGACGGCGCGGATTGCGGTCTCCGGGTCGTAGCGTCGGGTGGCGGCGGTGGCCGTGTCGGCCAGGTAGAGGTCCGTCTGCGGTGTCGGCGGCGCGTCGCGTCCGCACCCGCCCGGCAGGAGTGCCACACTCACCGCAAGGACGATCCAGACCGCCGCGAAGCGGTGTCGGTTCTCACCCATTGTGCCTCTCACGTCGAAGTCTTGCTTACGAGACTGCACCCCCGTTCCGTTCACTGGAGTATACGCGGCTGCGGGGGTCTCTCAACAAAAAACGGGCCCCCCCGGCGGGCACCGGGGGGGCACCTTGTCGTCCAAACCAGGGGCTAGCTGATTTGGTCGTCCAAACCAGGGGCTGTGTCTGATTTGGGAGGACTAGCTTTTTACGTCATGCGACGTCGACGGATGTACCCGATCATGCCGAGGACACCCGAACCCAACAGCAGCAGCGTCGTGGGCTCCGGAATCGGGTTCATGTCGAGTTCGAACCCACCGCTGCTCCACTTGGGTCCCTCGTTGTTTCCGTAGATCTGCACCCCGTCCACGGAGCGCAGGCCGTTGTCGTACAGTTCCAGCGCGAAGAGATAGCCGCTGTAACCGTTGGCGAACAGGAACTTGTCGCCGTTGTCCGGGTTCTCCCAGTACTCCACGTCCTCACCGTAGAAGTTGATGTTGGCCGAGTGAAGGTTGTTCAGACCGTGGTTGCCTCTCTGCCACACCCACTCGACCTGGTCAATGAGGTTGTCGGCGTCGCCGGCACTGTCCCGCAGGGCGAAGATCGTGTCCAGCTGCGTCTCATTGTCCCTGGCCATGAGGTAGATGATGGGATTGTTGCCAGGTCCGACCGCAATGCCCATCCCGTCACTATTGAAGCCGACCGGGTTCAGGGCCCCGCCGACGGTGAGGATGGTCTCCTCGTGACCCACGCCGGTCGCGTCCACCCACATGCGCTTTACACTGTTGCTCGTGGAGTAATAGAGGGCTCCGTCATCACCCATCTCCACATCCAGGGGCGTGCTGCCCGAGTAGACGTAGAGGAGTCTCTTGCCCTCATTGGTCGTGTTGTCGATCGTGGTGTCTCCGTTCGTGTCGTAGAGCGCGTTTGCGTACAGGCTCCAGATACCGGTGGTTGTCGCAAGCGACAGGCCGTTCGACGTGGTGCCCTGGAGCCACGGGTCCGGGGCGGTCAGGGCCTTGCCGAACCACTGCGTGTGCCAGGCGCCGCCGACGTTTATTCGGCCGTCACAGATGTTGGTCTGCGTGGGACCCGACGGGTCGACCTTGATGATGTCCCACGGTACGTTGTAGCTGGCCCCGGTGTAGCCACTCGAAGGCGGGGTGTTGTTGGTGATGGCGGGCTGGAGAAGTGTCCCCTGTCCGCCGTCCTCGCGCGGGTCGAACACCTCCAGGTTGTTGCGCCTCTGCATCGCGGTCCACGAGACGTAGGTGTTGTTGTGGGCCACGTTGTCGAAGTTGACAGGCGCTCCGACCTTCACGAAGCCTGTGTCGATTTCGCCCTGCCACATGATGTACTTGCTCATGGCCCCGCTTGTCGTGTCGGTGGCGCTCCAGTAGATGTAGCCGCCGTAGCCGCCGGTGATGGCCAGGGCCGGCCCGGCGAACAACGCCACCAATCCCAATACCAGAAGTGCCTTCTTCATCTCCGATCCTCCCATTAAGGTCCCGGGGAACGCCCGGGTGTTTCCGATTTCTCCCCATGACGTGCTGCCGCAACGACCTCCTTTCCCAAGAGCTGAATCCGGTCCCCAAATCAAACACAGGTCTGATCTGGGACGAGTCCGTTCACGATGAGATGCCCTCATCCCGGGGCAGTGATCTCACTGCCCCGGGTGAAGACACTTCAGATGAGGGGAAACGTCGGCCATCCCCTCTTCCCAGACCGCTGCGATCATCCTTACGTCATGCGACGTCGACGGAGGTACCCGATCGCGCCGAGAACACCCGTTCCCAACAGCAGCAGCGTCGTCGGCTCCGGAATCGGGTTCATGTCGAGCTCGAATCCCTCAAAGCCACTGAGCTTCGACAGGCTCGTCGAGATCCACGCGTCGCTCTTCACCGCCAGGCCGTTGTCCTCGAGTTCGAAGACGGCCAGACGGCCGCTGTACCCGTTGGCGAACAGGAACTTGTCGCCGTTGTCCGGGTTCTCCCAGAACTCGAGGTCCTGGACGTAGCCGACGGAGCTCGAGTGGAACACGGCGTTGGGGTTACCCCCGGTGGCGGTGACGTTCGTCCCCGCCATCTGGGCATACCAGAGTCTCACGATCTTGTCGGTGGTGTTCGCCGTGATGAGGTTGTCGCCGTCGACGTCCTGCACGGCGAAGATGGCGTCCCGGTAGAGCCGTCCGCCCTGGCCGTCGTCGACGTTGTCCTTCGCGCTGACATAGACGATCGGGTTGGACGCGACGGGACCGATCGCGAGGCCCACATAGGCCGAACACAGCACCCCGCGCGTCGTCTCGAGCCCCATGTTGGCGGGGTCCCAGAAGTTCGTCGTCTGGGGGGTGCCGCTGCCGTCCATCCAGATGCGCGAGACCGCCACGTAGTAGTTCGGCCAGCCCGCAGCGGGCCTCGAGGCGGTATACAGACAGTCGTCCGCGCCGAACTCCATGTCCTGCCCAGTACCCAGAGCGGGGTAACCCAGGAGCTTGACTTCGGTGCCGTCGTTGTCGATCACGCCGTTGTTGTTCCCGTCGTAGAAGTAATTGATAGCCGAAATCCAGGTCGCGGTGTTGGCCTGGGTAATGAAGCCCAGACCGTTCGCGTCCGTGCCGGGCAGCCACGTGTCGTTCGGGACCCTGACCTGCTTCTCGATCTTCTCAGTTTCTATGACCTCGCCGTCGTGGACCTGGGTCTGCGCGCCGCCCCCAGGCGTCACCAGCATCTGGTTCCACGGCTGACCATAGCTGAGGGCCCCGCCGCCCGTCCCCGGAGGCGAGCCGTCCGATATCACGCTCACGAGGACCTTGCCGGTGCCGCCTCCGCTCCGCGGGTCCCACACCTCCACCTGCCAGCCCTCGTAGCCGTCCTGCCAGCCGTAGGTGTTCTGGGTGCCCCAAGGCACGTTGTCGCTGTTGGTCTCACCGGTCAGGATGCTCCAGTCGGTGTCCAGTTCGAGGCGCCAGATCTCGAGCGGGTAACCCGCGCTCGCGGTCTGAACGCGAACGTCGGTATAGACGTACCCGCCGAGCGCCCCGCTGACGGCCACCGCCGACCCCGCGAAAAGCGCTACCAATCCCAGTACAAGAAGTCCCTTCTTCATCTCCGATCCTCCCAATTAAGGTCCCGGGGAACCCCCGGGTGTTTCCGATTTCTCCCAATGACGTGCTGCCGCAATAACCTCCTTTACCACAGGAAAGATGACATGAACCCCCACGTGAATAGCGGCTGCGAATTCCCTCCTTCGCTCTCCTTTCACCCCGTCAGAAGCTATCCGCTGTTTGCCCGTTTCCGTTCTTCCGCGGTCTGCTCCATAAGGCTTCCCCTCCGCTCCAGGACCGGCGCCGCGCGCCCGGACGGGTCCCGCGGAATCCTTTGAATGCTAATCCCGTGCCAAAGAACTGTTGCGTCCCTGATGAAGTCGACTTCGTCTTCGCGGCGAATCCGGGTAGACACGCCGGCCGCTCACCTGGCGCCTGCGCGCGAATCCACCGGATCCATGAGTCAACACATGTCCTGTGCGAAGAGAGAGATGGCGAGACGTCAAGCGCAGTGAGCCCGAGGACCTCCCAAGTCGCCCAGGTTGCCGCACGTCAAGCCGCGATGTTTCCTGTGACCCCCCTCAGAGGTCGCTAAGACAGTGTGGCGGGCAGTGCCGGGCCGCGAACCGGGCCCACGGGGCACTCCCCCTCTCTGCCCTCTGTATCAGCAAACCGCGTGCCAAAGAAATCGCGAATGTGCGCACTCGGTCATGTTGTCGCGCTAATCCCTTCTTGTGGAACGTGTTAGGTCGCGGATTCTTTTCCGCTTCGCCGAGGCGGGCGTCGGGGCTGTCAAGGGCCTGTGTTGAAAATAACCGACGGTCAGGGGGGCGTTTCGCCGTAAGTGCCTGCAAAACAACGGCTTGGAACGTGATGTTTTTCTGGGCCTTCGTGTTGTATTTTTTAAACATATTGTGTAAAATAAGGGGTTTTTCTGAGAATCCCATGAAACCTGTGCGTCGTTTTGCAGCAGGCCGATTTCCAAGTCACGGCCTCTTGTCGCTCGCTGTACCTGGAAAAAGAGAGGACTGGACGTGTGCGGTAGGTCCGGTCCTCCCTGTTTAACTTGTTGTACAAGAGTTGGATCTCTTCGCGCGGTCGCGTTGGTTCGACGTCGCCGTGAGGCGCCGCGGGTTCGGTTGATTGCTTGCGGCTCGGAGAGCGGCAGGGCGGCCTCCATAAGGGCGATGCCACTGCCAGGAGCTGAAACACCCCCGGAGCCGGACTGAACTTGGCGGCGCAGCGCAGGAGGTGAAGGATTCCCGGTGTCATTTGCGCCGGGTGTGGTGCTGCTGTGGGGTCGTTGGTCGTCGTACGGTGGGAGGTGCGGCCGGTGCGCGGCAGCGCGATCGGCGAACCTGGAGGACGCGGTTCCGGACGCCGTGCTTGTGGCGGAGTCCCACCGCTCCCGGTTCGCCGCCGCGCTGACCGCGCAGGCCGACCGTGAGGTCCGCTGTGGTTGCGCACCGGCGTGAGCCGGTACGAGCAGACCCACCCTTAGCCCCTGAAGCTCGGACGACATGCTTCATACCTCGGCTGTGCCCGCAGCCTGGTGTCGCCCTTCCCGCAGTCGAGCCTGGCCCGGCCGGACAGCTCAGGGACGGCGCTGCCGGCAAGTGTCGCCAGCAGTCGAGCCGTCCACCTGGCCGGACCGGACCCGTCTTCCAGGAAGAGCACATTGCGGCAGCCCGTCCGGTCCTTCCCGCCGCTCTTGAAGCGGGTTGGACCCCGGGCGTTTTCCGGGTGTGCGGGGCACACCCAAAAAACAGGGAGACTGCTGAGGGCCCGGTGCCCGCCGGATTCCCCCCCTGGTCTCCCATTCCGCATCAGGCTTTTACTGCAAATTCCGTGCCAAACGCACCGGCCCCTGCGGGGTCTTCCAGGCGGCCTGCCGTAAGCCTTGACTGGAAAAGGGGTTATGGGATGGCGGGATTCCCGGTTTGAAAGCTTTCAACAGGCTGCCCGGGAGCGGGTGTTCACTTTTTACGACACCCGAACCGGGCAATAGCGCTCACGTATTGACGCAACGCCTTTGTTGCATTGTGGTTAGCGTCGCGCGCCCGGCGATGTTCATCCAGATGAACATCGTGGGGAATCGCGATGGATGGGGCACGGCGGAAATCGGGCAAGACCGGTCAGCCGGCGATCTGGTTGAAGAGTTCGTCGGTGAGGTCCTGCGGGTCCGGCGCGGCGGCGGGGGCGGCTTCGTCTTTGCGCTCGCCGTCGGCGACACTGCGCAGGAAGTGGTAGTAATGGAAGCTGTCGGAGGATCTCTTCTCCATGTCGGCGGTGGCCTGGAGGACCTCGGGTGCGTCGATTTCACGGACGCGCAGGCTCCGTCCG
Source organism: Planctomycetota bacterium (assembly GCA_035530235.1). Lineage (GTDB taxonomy): Bacteria > Planctomycetota > DG-23 > DATKVD01 > DATKVD01 > DATKVD01. The sequence goes on from DATKVD010000323.1 coordinate 16,490, forward strand.
ACGACGAGTGCGAGATCGGCGATGGAGCAGATGACGCGGGGACAGCCCTGGGAGGCCTTGTAGATCTGCTCGTAGGCGGCACGGGTGAAGATCTCGCGACCGCCCTCGAGCCCGGCGGTGCGCAGGCGGTGACGGATGAGTTCACGCGTGTCACGGAAGTCGAGGTTCCCCAGGAAGAACCGCACGGGAAGCCGCTGCCAGAACTCCGGCATCGAACGGATCACCCCCTCCAGTGGACGCTGTCCCGACAGGATGAAGCTCAGGAGGAACGACTCGCTCACGCAGAAGTTGAGGAGGATCCGGAGTTCCTGGAGGAGGTCCGGACGGTGTGCCAGCATCTGCCCCTCGTCCACGATGACGACACACTTGCCGCCCTCGCGGTTGAGTTCGACGAGACGCTCACGGAACTGGTTGAGGGCGGACATCTTGCTGCGGTAAGGCTTGTCGACACCCAGCTGTCGTGAGATCTCCTGGATCATCTGAAGCGGCGTGAGCGTGGGATGATCGATGAACGCCGAGTGCGCCCGGCCTTCGAACTCCGCCTCCAGGTCGGTGCACAGACGTCTCAGCACCGTCGTCTTCCCGTCGCCCGCGTTCTCGCTGATGAGGAGTGCACCGCCCTTCCCGGCCAGCACCGCGAACTTGAGCCGCAGGAGACATTCCCGGTGCTGCTTCGAGAGAAACAGGTTCTCCGGACACGGGGCCAGGGCGAACGGGGGTCGCGTGAGGGCCCAGTAGTCAATGTAGTCGAAAACGGCGGTGGTCATCGGATGGTCCCCTTGAACGGCATGGTGCCAGTCATTTTATCGACGTCCGGGGGGTGCGGCTTGAGACGATGTGGCGGCGCGGCCGGGTTCCACGGTCTCAATACCCGTCCAGGGGGCAGCGACGGGCGTGGGTGTCAGGAAAGAGCGTCTGGAGGGCCCGGTGGGCGGCAAGGGTGTCGGGCGCGAACGAGAGCACCCCGTGGCCCAGGAGTCCCGCCAGCCACGCCCCGTTGTAGATGAGCGCCGCGAGGTGGGGAACGTCCGTCACCATGCGCACCTCCTGTCCTTCCCCCACGACGGTTTCTCCGAAACCGGCGATGCTCAGGGTCAGCCGGACCTCGAAGTGCCCGGCACGCTTCTCGACCATCGGCGTCATCAGCTCCACGAAGCGTCCGTCGTCCTGGACCTTGAGGAACATCACGGACGTCTCGTGCTCGACGGTCATGGGAAACTCGTGCACCACCCAGCCGAGCGGGTGGTGCTGATCGATGAAGACGTTGATCCTGTGAAGGTTTCGGCGTTCGGCCTCTCGGGCGACGTGAAGGAGGAGCGTGCGTGCCAGTGCGGCGTGGTGCGGCAGTGCGGCCAGCTCCACGACACCCCTGTACCGGCCCTCATGCTCGTCGTCAAGGGCACTGGCGACATACGCGACCACACCGTCGGCGGGGTCCTCCACCACCTCGAATTCCGGTGCGACCCACGTCCACAGCTTCGGCCGACGGGCGATCCTTCTCAGAAAGAAATGCTCGTTCCGGGAAAGACAGCCCGTCACCCGGCTGTGGGTGGCTTCGTAGATCTCGAGCATCCGCGCGGCGTCGCGCGGGTGTGCCGGACGGAGACGTGCGTCGCCCAGGTCCCGCTCGGCCTTCTGCCGTATCCGCGGACGGATGAGGTCGGTGTCGAACACACTCACCGGCTGGTTCGTCACCGCCTTGACGTAGCCGCATCTCCCGTAGAACCCATACCGCACCGGCGAGGTGTGGAGACGCGAGAGCACCACCCCCTCCGCCTGCATGACCTCATCCGCGAAGCCCATGAGCTCTCGCCCGATCCCCTGAGCGCGCATCTCCGGATGCGTGCAGACCGTGCCGATCGTCACGACCGGGACCGCAACGCCGCTCATCCACATCACCCCCGGACGCAGCCCCACCGCGCTCACCACCTTGCCCGCCGTCTCGGCGACGACCCAGTGCTCAGGCGAATACCACGTCTCGTTCTCGAGGTCCGCCAGGACGTCGGGATGCCTGGCGGCATCTTCGAACGACAGTCCGGCAATCTCCTTGATTCGGCCCATATCACCGTTCTGGGCCTGTCGGCAGTCGATTTCGGGCATTTCCGGGCATTCCTCTTGTGGTTGACGGGTTGTCAAGGAGAGACACGAAAGCGAAGCGGCCCCTTGAGAGACGTAAGTCCTTTTCCAGGAACGCGTTGCGTCCGTCCTTGACCCGCCGTTGGGGCAATTGTTCCCGAGATTTTCCTTGTCTGGTGGCAACCACCGAAATATATTGGCTGCTTCGAGAGCTTGGTGAGGAGCGGCGCATGGACCGATGGGACGAGGTTTTCGACCTTCTGGAGCGGTCGGACAAGTGGTACCTGGGCGGCGGGCTGGCGATGCACTGGGCCCCGAAATTCCCACGGTTCCTCGATGTCCCCGGCTTCTGGGACCCCGCCACGTACTATCACGTGCCGGTGGGACCGCTGTTTACGGTGACGCTGCTGAGCGAACACGGTCGTCCGCTGCCCGTCAAGCCCATCGGTCGACGTTGGCGCGTCAGTCACCTGATGGTCAGCTACGAGCTGGGCGAAGAGTTCACGATGGTGGAGCATCGGTCGCTTTCCCCGGAGGACGTCCTCGTCAGTGAACTCGAGATCAAGAGCAACACGCGCGAGCAGCACATCCTCAACGTCGTCGTCTGGACCGCCCAGTCCACACGGGCCGACCGGCCGAACGCCGACTTCGTCACCGCCGTTCGCACGGGACGCGACCGCATCGTCCTGGCACACCAGATCAACGACGGCAAGGGGAAGCCGGTGCTCGGTTACTGTCAGGCCCTCGGGTCCATCCGTGACCCCGACTCCAGTGCGGTGAACCTGGCCGAAGACGGAGCGGAACTGCCCCCCGTCTGGGAGCTTACCCCCTTCAGTGAGAAGTTCAACGAAAAAGGACTGCCGCGACAGAGCGTCACGAAGGGCGGTCCCGCCGGGAGCTTGAGCGACTGCACGGTCTACGTGGCGATGCACTACCGGCTGATCGTGCCTTCGGGCACGGTGCGCAAATTCAGTGTGGGGGTGGCCGTGGCCAGGGCCGGCACCGAGGCCACCCGCAACCTCAAGCGTTCGCTCGGCGTGCACAGCCCCGCCGACCGTGCCACACGCAGCTGGCGTCAGTTCTTCCAGCAGGTCCCCTACTTCCGATGCAGTGACCCCTACATCGAGCGGTGCTACTGGTACCGGTGGTACGGACTTCGACTGAACATGGTGCTGCCGGCCGACTACGGTCCGAAGCACCCGTGCGTGTTCGAGGGGGTGGGACCGGGGTGGTTCCGTCACCCGATCAGCTACAGTGCGCACGTGCACATGCGTGAGCTGAGGTGGTGTCACGACAAGTCGGCGGCACAGGGGTCGCTGTTGAACTTCGTGGAGGCGCAGCGTCGGAACGGGGAGTTCCCGTCGGGGCTGGGGGTGGAGTTCCCGGCGGGCGGCCGGAAGGGCATCTACCACGCCAACTGGGGCCGGGCCGTCAGGGAACTGTATGCCATTCACCCCGACAAGACGTTCCTCAAGAGCGTCTACGAGCCGCTCGTGAGGTACGCACGGTACTTCACACGCTACCGGGACAAGGAGAACTCGGGACTGTTCGACGTCACCGATCAGGGCGAAACCGGCCAGGAATATTCCAGTCGCTACCAGTTCGTGGACCCCGAGGCGGACACGTGGAAGGAGATCCGTCTGAAGGGCGTGGACGCGACGGTCTACCTGTACGAGCTGTTCCGGGCCCTGGCGTGGATGGCGGGGGTGTTGGGGAAGAGACGCGACGTGAACAAGTGGAACAAGCTGGCCGAGGAGACGTGCCGGGCGGTACGGAGCCGGATGTTCGACCCGGCCGGTCAGATGTTCGTGGACGTGCGCCCCGAGACGGGTGAGCGCTCGCCGGTGAAAGCCGCGGTCGGGTTCTACCCCTTCGCCACCGACATCGCCACGACGGATCACCTGGAGGCGGTCCATCGGAACCTCCTCGACCCGAAGGCGTTCTGGACGGAGTTCCCGGTGCCGACGGTGAGCATGGACGATCCGCACTTCAGTGCGACGGGCGAGTGGAAGCAGATGAGGATGCGGTGTCCGTGGAACGGTCGGAGCTGGCTGATGACGTCGTCGCACGTGGCGGAAGCCCTGGCCGAGGCGGCGGTCCGTCTGGACGAGAACCTGCGTGTGCGGGCGAGTGAACTGCTGCGGAACCTCATCCGGATGACCTTCATCGACCGTGACCCGGCCCGACCGACGTCGTACGAATATTACAACTCGCTCAACGGTCACGCGCCCTTTTTCCGCGGCGTCGACGACTACATGCACTCCTACATCGCCGATCTCATCCTGCGGTACGTGTGCGGGCTGCGGCCCGACGCGGACGGCGTGCTCACGGTAGACCCGTTCCCGTTCGGACTCAAGAAGGTGTCGGTGAACAACGTGAAGATCCGCGGCAAGGAGATCGCACTCGACATGATCGCCGGACGCGGCCGGCTGCTGGTCGGCCGGCAGCCCACCCGCTTCGTCATCGGCAGACCCGTCACCGTCGACCTCGCCCAGAAGAAAAAGCGCTGAGAGAAAAAGGTACCGCGTACCTTTTTAAGTCCTCACACCGATCAGAAGGACCACGACGACGAGCCCGCCCACAAGCACCGCTTTCAGGTCGCCCGTGAAGAAACCGATCAGGAATACGAGGCCGAAGATCTGGAGCGCGACTCTCCGGAACCACGTGCACGTCGCGTACTACGCCACCCGTCCTGTGGGTTTCTCGTAGACCTCCGTCGGCGTCCGCTCTTTCCGCTCGGCCATCTTTGCCTCCCTAAGCGGTCCTGCCTGAGTTTCTTAAAGTGTCTGGGCGGTCCCGATGTATCGGGATCCCGCCGCCTGTTTGCCGGGTTTGGCGTGGTGGGGCGGGAGCCCCACCACGCTCGTACATTGGAGGACTTAGGTGGGACCGCCTGGTTGGCAGGTCCTTTCACTGGGGCAGAACGACGATGTCGCCGGCGTCATCGCGTTTGACGAGAACGGGGCCGGTCGTGGACCGGTCGGTCGTCAACGAGGCCTTGCCGATTTCGAACGTCACCTGCGGGTGCAGTTGTTTCAGCACCCGGACCTCCTTGCAGGCGGCCGCCTGGGTCCGAGAGAGGCGTTCCTTGACCTCCCGGTTGATCTGCGCGATGCGCTTCTCGGCGGTCCGAAGCTGTGAAGCAAGGTCGGCCGCCGTCCGCTTCTGCTGGACGGTCACCCTGCCGCGACGGCTCTCCATGGTCCGGAGCTTCGGACGGATCGCCTCGCACTCCGCGTTGAGCCGGTCTGATTCTCTCTGGGCCTGGTCGAGAAAAAGCGGGACGGTATAATCCTCGCCGACGCGGAGGAGCGTCGGGACGCCCGCTTCCGAGCCGACCTCGGCGGCGACGATTCCCCCCAGGGCGACCACCTGTCCGCCCACGATCCTGCCGGCCTCCACCCGAACCGCGCCGCGACAGCGCACGTCGCTCTGGACGATTTCCTTCAGCACGGTCACGTCGGCCTCGGCGCTCACCTCGGCCCTGGAGATGTAGCCGGCCTGAACGGCGCCCCCCGCGCTGATCCGGCCCTTCCCGCCACCGGCCATCCCCCATCCGATGGTGATGTCGCCGCCGCTTCGCACCTGGGCCCCCCCGATCACGTTCGTCACCTCGACGCCGCCCGCCACGTCCACCACGGCGAGGTCCTGGATCTCGTCGCCCACCACCAGGTGTCCGGCAAACCTGATGTTGCCGGTCTCCAGTCCCACGCTGCCGGTTACCTCGTAGGTGTCGTCGACCGTCAGCGTGTTCTCGCTCAGACGCAGTCTTCCCGCATGCGTCGCGGTGAACACCCGCGTCTCGCCGTCGAACTTCACGTTTCGACCCGTACGAAGGTCGGCCTTTTTCATGGCGGCGGGCAGATACGCGTCCCCGCAAACGTCGGTTCCCGGCACCCCCGGCCGCCCCGGAACCACCCCCCCCAGCACTTCCCCTTCCGCCACGCTCAGGCTGACGGCACGCTCACGGTAGTCGATCCTGCCCGTCTTCTTGTCCACCTTGAAGCCCCGGCTGAAGAAATCGCGTTCCCACGCAATGCGCTCGTCAACGGGGGGCACCGTCGGCGTCCCGGACAGCAGCAGCGTCTGCCACGTCGGCCCGCCTGCGGCAACGGCCGCCGACACTCTGCCGTGGATATCCTGCCGGTCTTCGGGAAGCTTCAGCCTCAGCTTCGGGCCCTCGGCGTAGATCATCTCCACGATGGCCTCCGCCGTGAGGTCGCCGGACGTCCAGCAGGCGTGCACCGTCATCCGGTCCGGACTCACCTTCAGCGTCACGGGTTCCGTCTGCGGCTGCGAGGTCACCTTCGAGGTCCTTCTCACGTTCAGGGAAAGCCGGGGCGGGCGGATGGCCGCCGCCGCGCCGTCGCCAGTTGCCACCTGCTACCTGCTGCTTGCCACTGTCGTTGCCTACAGCCTGCGGTCTACAGTCTACAGCCTGCTGTCCTGACCTGCAACCTGCAACCTGCAACCTGCAACTTGCCACCTGCTACTGCTTCAGCCCCGCCACGATGAGCATGGGGCCGACGAAGCACGCCTTGCCGATGAAGTAGAGTCCCATGGCCTCCCACACAATTGCGTCGTCCCTGCCTTCGAGGGAAAACGTGAGCCCGGTGCGGGAAAGGATCCATATCCCCGCCAACAGACAGATGGCGGAGGCCAACACGCCCATAATGACCGCGAATTTCTTCATCACCACGTCCCCCCGAAAGCACCTTCAACCTTTCAGTTTCAACCTGCAACCTGCAACTTGCCACCTGCTACTTGCCACTGTCGTTACCTACAGCCTACAGCCTTCAGTCTACAGCCTGCCTCTCTTCCGGCTTCGGCAGCAGCTTCAGGAGCAGCTTATGTTGATTGTGCTGCGCAAGCATCATCGACATCATCAAGAGAGAGAGTCCGAACACAAGTGCCGCTCGCAGGTCATCCATGAAGAGACCGATCAAGAATACGACGCCCAACAGCACGAGGGCGACTCTCATGAGCCAGGTGTACTTCGAGAGGTACGCCACGCGTCTTGTGACCTTCTCGTAGACCTCCCCCGGCGTCTGCTCTTTCCGCTCGGACATCTTCGCCTCCTGTCCCTAGTCAATATTGTCTTTGTTCTGTTGGCCGCTTTCGAGTTTGTCGACGCGTTCAGTGAGTACTCGCAGGGCCGCCCCGACGAACAATGCAAGCAGTCCCGTCAACATCAATGAAAGCGGAATGACGATCCTCGCCGGCCCAGACGTGGGCCGCACCAGGCCAATCACGCACCCGACCAGGGCCAAGACACCGCAGATGATCGCTATCAGCAGGATGTGCCGGTAGGTGATCCGCATGTCATTCCTCCTTCAGTAGTCCTTCTGGATTTGTGCGAATTCTCGAATCCCGCGCACGAAACGAAATCGACACCCCGGCGATGAGGCGGTTTTCGGCGGGCTCCAAATAATTCTGGCCCTACTGAGCGGGCTCGTCCTCGGTCTTGTCGATGATCTGTGCGTCGGCGGGCGGGGTGTATTCGAAGAGCTTGGGATCCACCGGCGCGTTCAGCTTGAGTGGGCCGTAGTCGCTGCGAATGACGGTGAAGTTCTCAGGGTGGCGCATCACAGTCCGACGCACGGTGAGGTCTTCCTGGTACTCCCTGGTCTCAGGCGTGCGCCCCTGTTCCGGTTTCCTGGTCGCCTTCAGGACGAACACCTTGTGACCGTCGATCGTATCCTCCTCAATGTCGGCGATGTCGTAGGCCGTTCGCAGTTTCTCAACGCCCTCCGGGTTTGTCAGTTTGCCGGTTTCGACGGTCTTGCGAGCCTTCAGTTTCTGCACGGTGACGCCCGGCTTCCGTGAGGATCGAATTTCATGCCACCAGAACTCGCCGTCGTTGACGGTCTTCGATTCCATGGTGGTGCTATTTCCGCCGATGCGTATGGTGCTCCGAGACGTGATGAGGAATTTGTGAACAACCTGGCCGTCACGTTCCTCCCTGAGTGAGACCATGTGGTGTGTCGATCCGGTCTTCACCAAGGTAATAGTAGAGTCCATGACGTAGTCGACCTCATAGGTCTTCACCGTGGCTGCTTTGTCGGCCATCATCTTGAGGAGTTCTTCGGGCGTGGGCAGGGCATGAACCGGACAAGTCACGAAAAGGACGAGGAACAACAGGCACAAGCCGGCAGTGACTTTCGACATGACCTGTCTCCCCCCCCTGAACCGAGATTTCCCAGGTAAGCCCCGGTCCACAACTGTCGTGGACCTGTCCAGTCATTCTATCGTGCCTCGCTGTACCGTCAAAGACGTTCCCGGCTCTCGCTACCGGTCATCTGCCCGCCGTCGGACCGAACTGCGCACGAAACGAAATCGAAACCCCGGCGATGAGGCAGGTTCTCGATGCCTATTCTGGCTATTCCGGTTGCCTAATTACCGGCGGCAGGCCGTATGATGGTAGCCGGAGGTGTTGCAGAAGAAACCGAAAATGCTTCCTGTAGTCAGGGTCGCCGCGTAGTCGCATCTGAATGGCAATGTAGGGCGCAAGCAGCGGAGCCGACCTCCCGACGGCCTCTCTATAGATCTCGGCAGCCAAATGGACGGCGCGGTTGCATGCAAACAGCGGCGCCGCAATGGTCTCGAAATCGGCCAGTACCTTTTCTACGACTTCCGAGAAATCGATTGAGAGTTCATGATCAGTTCCCGGCCGGTCAACCTGCTCCAATTTGCATAGCTCTGCCTCGAACTCCCCCAATTCGCCCGGGTTGGTGTTCACGTTCTTCAATACCCATTCTATGTTCACCGCTCTTTCAGAGTCTCTCGGTTTCGTGGTCGCGTTTTCGCCCCAAAGACGGTGGGCTATTCTCCCAAGTACCCGATCGAAACCGAACGTGAGCTCCTCTCTGGCCCACGCACTCTCGAACTCCTGAAGGGGCTGATAAATCCGAACATAAGCGTCAAACTCATTTGCCTGCCGGACTTCTTCAATCTGCTGTTGCGCGACTGTGACTTGTTCTTTAGCGGCTTTGCGCAATTCCGCTGTTTCGCGGGTGTAATGCCAGATGATGCAGGCGGTGACCACCAACGCCGCGGTCTCGACAAGGGGGAGCACGTCCTTGACCAGAGGCCAACTTTTGACGCTGAAGTACTCCAGGATCGCCATGGCCACAGCAAGCGCGACGAGTCCGACCAGAATTCCCACCCAAATCTTACGCGCGGTCATTCTCTTCTCCCGAAGCTGCGCGGCGTCAGCTAGTCCTTCCGCGTAAGCGGCGCCATCAAAAAGGCCACCAGGATATACGCCATCACGAGGCCCCAAGGGGCCCAGAG
>DATKVD010000324.1:0-15844 GCA_035530235.1 Planctomycetota bacterium
TGGCCTACCGCGGCTGCAACCACGAAGGCTACGAGGGCGGCGGCCATGACTGCCCGGTGGGCACCCGCTGGATCGACGTCTGGGGCACGCACTGGAAGAAAATGCAGGACGGGGTGATGGGATTTCCCACGCACCATCCCATCCCCGACACGGGTAGCCTCGGACGATACCGCTGGCCGGATGCGGACGACGAGCGCATCTCGGGGCCCATCCACGAACAGGCGGCGGGCCTCGACGCCCCAGACGAGATGTTCCTCTCGGGCTCTCACCGTGAAACACTCTGGGAGAAGTCGTACATGCTGTGCGGCATGGAGCACATGATGACCGCGATCTTCGAGGAGCCGCGGTTCGTAAGAGAGGTGCTCCACCGCATCATGGACTTCGACCTCGCCGTCGCCGAGCACTACGTGAAGGCGGGGGTGGAGATGGTCCTCATGGGCGACGACCTGGGCACGCAGTCGGGGCCGCTTCTCGGGCCGCGCATCGTCGAGGAATTCCTCGTCCCCGAGTACCGTCGGCTCTTCGATTTCTACCGCGAGCGCGGCGTCCTCATCTCGTTCCACTCGTGCGGGAACATTGAATCGATGCTCGACCCCTTCATGGACCTCGGCGTGGACGTGCTGAACCCGGTGCAGGCCACCGCGAACGACCTGGACAAGGTGCGCAGGATGACCCGGGGCCGGATGGCACTTCAGGGAGCGGTGAGCACAGCGCTCATCATGGACGGGCCGCCGGAGCGGATCGTCGCGGAGGTGCGGAGGCGCATGTGGCAGCTCGGCAGAGAGGGGGGGTACTTCTGCTCGCCGGACCAGGGGATGCCCTTCCCCCAGGCGCACATCGACGCGCTCAACGAAGCGGTCGAGACCTGCGGCCGCTACCCGCTCCGGGACCCCGATGACTGACCGTCACTTCCCGGCGGGCTTGAAGGCGTCCTCCCAGGTGCGGCCGGCGGGCCAGTCGACTTCCACCAGCCAGGCACGGTCCTTCTCGACGGCCACGTAGCGGAGGCCCCCCGGCGCAGCGTCCCATTTCTTCGGGATGAGCACCTCAAGATGCGGCGGGCCTTCGAGTCCGTCAATAACCATGGCCTGTGTGTCGGTCAGGGGATGTCGGATCAAGTACGCGAGGTGCCGGCTGTCTGGTGAGAACGTCCCCCACGCGGAATAGCGGGTGAGGGGAAAAGCAAACGCCGGCGTTCTGATGCCCTCACAGATGAAGGCGCTGCCCGTGTCGTCCCTGGCGAAATAGATCATGTGTGTGCCGTCGGGTGAGAGAAGCGGCGTCGCGGTCTTCACATGGGGGCCGTAAACCCTCCCGTCCCACACAACGAAGTCTTCGCCCCCGTCAAGGTCCGCACCCGGATCGCCCGCGAAATGGGACGACCCGACGTGTCCCCCGCGGTTGCCCGCATAGGCCACGCGTCGGCTGTCAGATGAGAAGACGGGTTTGCCAACGGCGGTGAAGGGCTGCGGCTTTGTCCCTTCGCAGATGACCGTCCAGTCTTTCCCCACGCGGGCCTGGTACGCCACCCGCCGGCTGTCGGGACTGAACACGATCTCGCCCATCTCGTCGCATTCAACCCGTTTCACCCCGTCGCATTCCACGCCCCATTTGCCCTGACGGGTTGCCGCGAACGCTAGACGTCTGCTGTTGGGAGCAAAGACGAGCCGGAAGTTGACGTCCCCATAGGGGCCGATCTGCTTGTCGTCGCATATCACATGCTCGAACGGGCCGCGCAGAGCCGTGTAAGCGACGTGCTTGCTGTCAGGTGAGAACACGGGATAGTGCGTCGCGCCGCCCATCTCGGAGACGGGGCCCTTCCTGCCGTCATAGACGATGAACCGACCGGCGGTCCTGGGGTCCGCAGGCAGGTCCGACGCCGCATAGGCCAGATGCTTGCTGTCCGGCGAAAAGACGGGCTTCAAGATCGTCGGGTAGTTCCCGACGCATTTCCCGTCCTGCATCATGTACTCCATCTTCTCTTCCGGGGGCCTCCTGACGTACGCGACGTGACGGCTGTCCGGAGAGAAGGTCAGTTCCCAGGCGTCCAGGCACTCCTTCGTGTCGTAGACCCAGAAATAGCGGTCCTTGATCTTGCCGGTGTACGCCAACCGGGTGCCGTCGGGAGAGAAGAAGATCGTCCCGCCGAGGCCCTCGAGATCGTTGACGGTATAGATCTTCCCACGCACCCCGTTGCACACAACGCAGACCTGTCGGCGCTTCTTGGCCAGCTTGAACCACGCATCGTACGCGATGCGGCTGCCGTCCGCATTGATGAGCAGCGAGCCACGCTCCCACCGACGAAGCTCGCCGGTGTCCCCGGGGGCCCCCGTCGGACAATAGTAAAGCTCCCCAAGGTCCGCGAGCTTCCTCTCGACGAGTGCGGGCCGGGGCTCCTGGGCCGTCGCCGGCCGCGTCGCCGCCGCCAGAGCCACCATGAGCACCAACGTCTCCCTGCCGATGTGACAGCACCTGACGAACCGTCCCACGCTCGTCACTCTCCCTTCTCCTACTTCCCGGCGGCCTTGAAGGCGTCCTCCCAGGTGCGGTCCGTCGGCCAGTCGACCTCGACCAGCGACGCCCGTTTGGTTCCGACAACGAGGTACTGCAATTTCCCCGGAACCGCGTCCCATCTCCCGGGCATCAGGATTCTCGCGTGTGAGGGACCCCTGAGTCCATCGACCACGACCCTGTGTCTCCCGAAGACATAGGCGAGGTGCTTGCTGTCGGGGGAGAATCGCAGCCAGCTGATTTCCGTGACCCCTTTGGGGAAGGGGCTGCTGAGCCCATCGCACACGAAGCCGCCCGGGAAGTTGGCCCGTTCACGCCGAACGTAGGCCAGGTGTTGACTGTCGGGCGAGAATCTGAGCCACGTCACGTCTCGCGGGTCGGCGGGGCCCTTGATCCCGTCGCGCACCACCAGAGGCTCGTGCTTCTCGTCAAAGGCAACGTAGGCAAGATGTCGTCCGTCCGGTGAGAACTGGGGTATCCACGCCTCCCGGAAGTCGGGCCCTTCAATGCCGTCACATACGACCCGCCATTTCATGCCCGTCTTCACCACAAACGCCAGTCGGCGGGCATCCGGCGAAAAGACCATGCACGCGACATGGTCGTACGGTCCCCACTCGGTGTCCTGCCACTTGACGAACATGTGCTTTTCGGCCATCAGCCCCCGATCCGTCGGCGTCCTCCGAACCGTCGAGAAAGCAAGACTCCTGCTGTCCGGGGCGAAGAGCACCTGCGCGACAACGCCTCCCGCCGGAAGGGAGTGCTCTCCCACCTTGACGGACCATCCGCGCTTCTCGGACACCCCGTAGGCCATGAGTCGACTGTTCGGCGAGTAGGTCGGGGGTGTGGTCACCTCGGGGAACTCGGGCTCCGCACGTCCGTCAGCCACCACAACGGAGAAACCCGACGTGGACAACGACCTCCCCGTACTGCCGCGGTAGGCCAGATGTCTGCTGTCCGGACTGAACACCGGCCCGGGGATCTTCTTGAAGACGTGGGGGACCGCTTTTCCGTCCACGACCATCACGTCGCCGTCCCGGCGATGCAGCACGTACGCCACATGATTGCCGTCCGGGGAGAAGGCGAGGTGCTCACTATTCGGGATCTCCCGGCCGTCGAGCACCCAGAACACCGTCCTTCCACGCTCTGCTTCGTAGGCGAAGTGGAGGCCGCCGGCCGAGAAATGAAGGGGATGGACCGACGTGTAGGTGCGCTTCGTGGGCTCCCCGTCACAGACCACCCGACACTCTTCGACCATTTCGCCTCGTCTGTCGAGCATTCTCACGTGAACGTATGCCAATCGCTTCAGGTCCGGCGAAACGCAAGCGCCGCGCGTGATGCCCGCCGATTTCGCAGTGGAATACTCGTTGACCAGCCTCTCGGCCAGTCCGGCCGGACGCGGCTGAGCCGTGACGACGTTTCCGCCGAATGCCGGAACCGTGAGCAGAAGTGCCGTCGGGAGCAGCCAGTTGAGTCTGCCGGTACCCGGATCGTTCATGCTTTCCGCTCCTTTGCCGGAGCTACTTGCCGGCCGGCTTGAACGCGTCCTCCCACGTGCGGCCGGCGGGCCAGTCGACCTCCACCAGTGACGCCTCGGCGCCGTCGACGGCCGCGTAGCGCAGTTTCCCCGGCACGAGGGCGTAATTGACGGGAATGAGCACCTGTCGGTGGGCCGGTCCCTCGACGCCGTCGCAGACGATGCGGTCGCCGTCGGCACGACGGACGACACCCGCGAGATGTCTGCTGTCGGTCGAGAACCCCAGCCACAGGAAGACGCCGTCCCCGCCGCCAAAGGGTGAGCACTTCCGATCGTCGCAGACGAGCCAGGTCTCCCGCTTGCGCGTGCCCCAGTAGACGAGGTGCTTTCCGTCGGGGGAGAAGGCGGGGGTGCCCACGGCGTCGTAGCTGGGACTTCCCTTCTCGTTTCGGACGACGAACCAGCGGTTCTGAAGGGCGGCGACGTAGGCGAGGTTCCTGCCTGCCGGTGCGAAGACGGGGGTCTGCACCCGGGTCCACTGGGAGAGCTCCTTCCCGTCGAGGACGACGAACCACTTCCCGTCACGCCACGCCGTGTGTGCGAGCTGCCGGCTGTCCGGAGAGAACACCGGGGTCCCGACGTCGTTGTACGGTCCGCTCTTCGCACTGCCACACACCACGTACCAGTCACCGGCACGACCGATGTCACCGTCGTCGGCGGCATAGGCCAGTCGTCTGGAATCGGGCGAGAACACGGGCCGCCCCACCGACCCCCACGTCTTCAGCTTCTTGCCGTCGTGCACGATGAACCAGTAGTGCATCCGTCTCGACGCCCGATATGCCAGGTGTTTCCCGTCGGGAGAGAGGACCGTCATGTCCACGCAGTCGGACACCTTCGGCCCGATGACCTTGCCGTTCACGGTCATGAACTTCCAGCCCGTGGGCGGCATGTGGGCGTGTGCCAGGAGCTTGCCGTCCGGTGAAAGCGCGGGACTGCAGGCGTCCAGGATCTCCTTGTCGTCACAGACCACCAGGTACCTGTTGGCACGTCGGATGCCGTAGGCCAGGCGCTTCCCGTCGTCCGAGAAGCACAGCGAGCCGTTGAGGTAGACCTCGAAGGTCGGTCCGGGCGTCCCGTTCAGGAGGAACCGGTACCCGTTCTCGGTGGGCTCGAGGCAGGCCAGGCCGTTGCCGTTGGGACTGAGGAAGAGATCGCTCGAACGGCGAAATCTCTCCGGCTGCTCCGTGCCGGCAACGCGTCCGAGCGACATGACGCGCGTCTCGACCAGCGCGGCCGGGGGCTCCTGACCCCGGCAGAGCGTTCCAGTCAGCATCGCGACGGTCATCGCGACCACCGTCAGAAGTGCGTGTCGAAGGTCGCTCCGTCCGAGCCGGCTCACGGTTCCTCCTCCTCGTCGATCGTTACGTGTTTTGCGGGGTCTTCGGCCTTCGGGGCCGGGGCGTCTGTTGCAGGCTCGAGAAGACTGCGCCAGGTGCGGCCCTCCGGACACGACGCCTCCACGAGCCAGGCTTCGCCGTCGTCCACGACCACGTAGCGCAGCCTGCCCGGCAACTCGCCGAAGCGCTCCGGAATGAGGACCCTGTCGTGTCGCGGCCCCACCACCCCGTCACACATCACGGCACCGTCCGTCGCGTAGGCGTCGGTGGCCGAGCGACGTGCAAGGCCGAGACGACAGACCAGGTGCTTGCCGTCGCCCGTCAGGCCCTGCCACTGGATCCTGTGGATGGGCACCTTCGAGACGGGGCCTTCGACCTCGTCACACACGAAACGGGTCTTGTCGTCCTCCCTGGCCCAGTACAACAGGCTCTTGGCGTCCCACGAGAACACGGGCGAGGTCACCTTCGGGTATCGACGGCCGATCTTCCCGTCACGCACGACGAACTCACGCTCGCCGATCCTCGCCCTGTAGGCCAGGTGCCTGCCCACCCGGGAGAGCACGGGGTCACCCACCTCGTCATAGGGAGGAGACTCGTCCACCTTGTCATAGGCCAACTGGACCAGGACCACAACCCACTTGTCCTTGTCCTCGTCCCTGGGAAGCAGCCTGTAAGCGAGGGCCCGGCTGTCGGCACTGAACACGGGACTGCCGCATTCCTCGCCGGACCGGTGATGGTAGGTCTTTTTCCCATCCACGCACTTCACGTAGCGGTACGGCTCGTGCCCGATGATGCGAACCTCAGAGGCCCACGCAAACAGCTTCGAGTTCGGAGAAAAGGTGAGACACAGGGGCCAGCCGGACGTTCCGATCTCCTTGCCGTCCAGCACGTACCTTTGGCTGCCGTAGTACAGCGGTGTGTCCTTCAGAAGGGCGGTGTGCTTGCGGTCGGGCGAGAACACAGCGAAGACGCTATCCTTGATCTTCTTCGTGCCGCACACCACAACGTAGGCGTCGCCGTCGCGAACGCCGTAGGTCAGGTACTTGCCATCGGGAGAGAAGCGCAGGCTGTCGGCGAAGCACTCGGTGTAAGCGGGCTCGGGCTTGCCATCGCACACCACCTGGACCCCGCCGCGCGTGCGTTGGACGTAGGCCAACCGATCCCCGTCCGGGCTGATGCAAAGCGGCCAGGGAACCGTGGGCCGGTCCGGGTGAGACGCCGCCACGGGGGCTGCACCGAGCGACTTGACGCGCTTCTCGACCAGTCCGGCGGGGCTCTCCTGCCCCCGGCAGACGCTCCCGGTCAGCACCACCACGCTCATCGCGATCCCCGTCAAGAACACCCGTCGCCGGTCACGCCGTCTCAGTGGGTTCACGGTTCCTCCTCTTCGTCGTTGGCGCCGTCCCGCCCCGCGGCGGCTGTTCCGGCTCGCTTGTCCGGTCCTTTCACGGGCTTGAAGGCGTCCTGCCAGGTGCGGCCCTCCGGCCACTCGACCTCGACCAGCGACGCCTCGGCATTGTCGATGACGACGTACCGGAGCTTCCCCGGGACGTCACCGAAGCGTTCGGGGACCCGTATCTCCCCGTGCGTGGGGCCCTCGATGCCGTCGCACACCACCCGCACGCCCATCGGGCTCTGTGTGACGAAAGCCACGTGCTTGCTGTCGGGAGAGAAGGCGATCCACGAGACGGCGCCGACCTCGGGGCCCTTCTTGCCGTCGCACAGGATGAAGGTTTTTCCGTCCTGCGTTGCCCAGTAGGCGAGGTGTTTTCCGTTCGGCGAGAAGACGGGGTCGCCGACGTCCTCGAACTCCGGCCCTTCCTTTCCTCCGCACAGGAGAAGCCATTTCTCGTTGAGACACACCTTGCAGGCCACGGTACCGCTTCCGGGCCTGAAGACGGGCGTGCCCACCTTGTCGTAGCGGTCGCTCTTCCTGTTGCCGCAGACCACATACCAGTTCTCACCCGTGCAGGCGGGATACGCGACCCGTCTGCCGTCGGACGAGAACACCGGCAGGCCGACGGCGCCGTAGCGCTGGGTCTTCTTTCCGTCGTAGACGATGGATTTCTTCCAGTCCGCACGGTAGGCCAGGTGCCTGCCGTCGGGCGAGAAGACGGGGTCCGAGGCGCCGGCGTACGGAAGCCCCTTTCCGTCCAGGAAAAGGCACGCCGTGACCGAGCCGTCCGCAGCCTTGTCGTTGCCCTGGTAGACGACGTGCTTGCCGTCGGGGGAGAACACCACCGTGGACTCCCAGCTCCTCGCGCTTCCCACCTCCTTGTCGTCACACACGAAGAACCATGCGGTTTCGAGCCGGGCGATGTACGCCAGGTGCTTTCCGTCGAGCGAGAGGACGAGACTGGTGACCTGGTCGTACGGCTTTCCGGACTTCCCGTCGCAGACAACGGGCGTCCGTGTCCTGGGCGTCAGCGCCCACGACGCCAGACGCGTGCCGTCGGCACTGAGCGCCAACTGCTGAACGGTCCCCGTCTCAACCCGGCCGAGTGACTTCACCCGCACCTCCGACAGGACGGGAGGCCCCGCCTGGGCACGCACCCCGGCTGCGCACCATCCCAGGACGAAGACCACCAGTGCGATCGCCGGCATGCCGACCGGCCAACCGGATCTCCAGCCTTTCATCCCTTTTCCTCCGCTGACGGCCTCAGTTCCATCTGAAACAGCGTTAGTCACAGGGCGAGCAAGCCACCTTACGATACGCACATATGATAGACGACGGAATATTCCCACACAAGGGAAGTTTATGGTGACAAGAGACGGCAGGAGGCCGCGCGCTGACGAGGCAGGAACGGGGCGGCGGGAAAGGCCCTCGGAGGCCGGACCGGCGGATTTTCCGGCAATATTTTGCCCTTCCGAGCGGGATGGGGTAAAATAGGCAAAGCGGGGTGGCGGTATCCGCGGGTCTTTCGAGCCGTCCGGCCGTGTGAAGATCGCCGCGGCCGGCAGCGTGAGGCCCAGGGACGACAAACAAGATGGAGGAGGCACGATGGTCCGGAAGTCGACGTTTTTCGTGGTCGCGGTGCTGCTGGCGGCAATTGTCTTTGTGTCGGCGTACCCGGCACCGGCCGGTCAGCCCGTCAAGGGCAGCGACCGTGTCCTGAGCAGCCGCACGTTCATCCACTTCAGAAAAGCCCACGTCAAGCCGCCCTGGGCCGGCGGTGGAGGCGGCGGCAAGCCGGGCGGCAAAGATCAGGGATACTACACCTACCTCTCCAAGGGAGCGAAGTGGAAAACCGTTGAGGAATTCCGACTGAACGCCAACTGCGGCGAGAACGCAAGCAGTGCCCCGAAGGCGCTCATCGCCGCCGCGGTGGCGGCGGGAATGTCCGAATGGGAAACGCACGCCGGTGCAGACGTGTTCGACGCCATCGTCGATAATGAACTGGTGAGCTACAAGGAGGGCGCTTACCGGGGATGGAATACGATCTCCTTCGGCGACTACGGCGACCCGAACGTGATCGGCGTGGCGAGGGTCTGGGGCTACTTCAGCGGCAAGCCGGACCAGCGCGAGATCATCGAGGCCCACATCCAGCTGAACGATCCCCCGTTCGAGTGGGGCGACGCGACTGTCGACGGTGACGGCGACGGCTCCCCCGATCACTGGATTATGGACGTCCAGAACATCCTCACGCACGAGCTGGGACACGCCGCCGGCATGGGCGACGTCTATCAGCCGGAAGCCGGCGAGGAAACGATGTACGGCTACTCCGGCGAAGGGGAGACGAAGAAGCGCGACCTCTACACGGGAGACAAGACGGGAATCGGCGAGCTGTACGAGTAAACGAGGTCGAGGAAGCCGTAAGAGATTGCTCGTTGCAGAAAAAAGCCCCCGCATCCGCGGGGGCTTTTTCTCTGGCGGGAACGGCCCGTTTCGGGCATCTCACTTCGCTTTGCCGACGGCCTCCTTCGCCGCCTTCACGATGTGAGGTTTCGAAAGCCCGTATTTGTCGAACAGTTCGTCGGGGGTGCCGGACTCGCCGAAGACGTCTTTGACGCCGACGCGGACGACGGGGGTCGGATGCCGCTCCGAGAGCACCTCGCACACGGCGCTGCCGAGCCCGCCGATGATGCTGTGCTCCTCGACGGTGACCACGGCGCCGCACTCCTTCGCCGCCTTCACCACCATCTTCCCGTCGATCGGCTTGATGCTGGCCATGTTGACGACACGGGCGCGGATGCCTTTCTTCGCGAGTTCGTCCGCCGCGTCGAGCGAGAGGGCCACCATCTGTCCGCACGCGATGATCGCGACGTCCGACCCCTTCCGGACGACGACCCCCCGGCCCAGCTCGAACTCGTAATCGTCGCCGAAGGTGACGGGGACGGGCGCCCGGCTGAAGCGCATGTAGACCGGGCCGTCGAGGTGCTCGAGAATCCAGGGGACGGCTTTCCGGGTTTCGGTGGCGTCGGCCGGAACGACGACTTTCATGTCGGGGATGGCCCGGAAGACGGCGACGTCCTCGTTGGCCTGGGCGGACGCCCCGTCGGCCCCGACGGAAAGACCGGCGTGGGTGTAGGCGAAGACCATGGGCAGGTGTGCACGCGCGGCGGTGTTGCGGATCTGCTCCCACGCACGACTGCCGAAGATGGCGAACGACGAGCAGACCACCCGCTTGCCGCTGGCGGCGAAGCCGGCACCGATGTTCACCATGTCCTGCTCGGCGATGCCGATGTCGTAGAACCGGTCGGGATACTTCGCCCCGAACCACTCCGTCCGCGTGGACCCGGCGAGGTCCGCGTCCAGCACCACGAGGTCCGGATACTTCGCTCCCATCTCGAGGAGGACCTTCCCGTAGGCGTCCCGGGTGGCTATTCTTTCACTCATAGGTCTTCCCTCCCGAGGTGTCGACGCCGAGTTCGGCCATGGCCTTCACGTACTGCTCGTCGCTGGGGGCCTTGCCGTGGAAACCCGGGTCCCCCTCCATAAACGACACGCCCTTGCCCTTCTGGGTGTCGGCGATGATGCAGGTCGGCTTGCCTTTCGTCGCGCGGGCCTCGTCGAGCGCCCGGAAGATCTCCGGGTAGCTGTTCCCGTCGATCTTCAGCGCGTGCCAGTTGAACGCCCGCCACTTGTCCACCAGCGGCTCCAGGTCCTTGGTCTCGGCGATGGGATGCGTCTGCTGGACGTGGTTGTAGTCGACGATGGCGCAGAGGTTGTCGACCTTGTGGTGACCGGCGGTCATGGCCGCCTCCCAGGTCTCGCCTTCCTGGCACTCACCGTCGCCCAGGAGGACGTAGACGCGGTAGTCGCGTTTGTCGATGCGCGCGGCGAGGGCCATCCCGATGCCCGCGCTCAGGCCCTGGCCCAGGCTCCCGGTGCTCAGTTCCATCTGGGGCATCTTGAGCATGCAGGGGTGTCCTTGGAGCGGCGAGCCGAGCTTCCGCAGCTTCCACAGCTCCTCGCGCGGGATCGCCCCGACGTGCGCCAGGGTCGCGTAGAGCACCGGACAGCAGTGCCCCTTCGACAGGATGAACCGGTCACGGTCGGGGTCCTTGATGTTGTGGGGATCGTAGTTCATCTCGCCGAGGTAGAGCGCCGAGACGACCTCGACCGCCGAGAGCGACCCGCCCGGGTGCCCCGAACCCGCACGGTAGATCATCTCGATGATGTCCCGTCGGAGCTTGAGCGCGATCTCCTTAAGTTTCTTCTCGTCACGCAGTCTCTTCATCCTCGTCTCCTGAAAGCCATTCCCTGCGTTTTCTCATCCAGTCCCGGGCGCAGTCGCGACCGGCCTGGAGTGCCTTTTCGTTGAGCGGGATGAACCGTTCCCGTCGGCCGGTCGACTTCTCGACCAGCACGTCGTGCAGTCGTCCGGGCTTCACCAGTCCGCGCACCTCGTTCAGCGCCGCAAGCATGATCATGTTCGCCACGCGGACGCTGCCGATGTCGTTGGCCAGTTCCGACGCGGGAATCGCCAGCAGATCGATCCCGTCCGTCTTCCCGGGCGCCTCGGCCATCGAGGTGTTGAGCGTCACGAAGCCGCCGGCGACGAGTGCCGGAAGAAAGCGCTCCAGGGACGGCTGGTTCATGATGAGAAGCGCCGTCGCTTCCTCCACCAGCGGCGACGAGATCGGCTCGTCGTCCATCACCACGTGACAGTGCGCCGTCCCGCCCCGCACCTCCGACCCGTACGACGGAAAGAACGTCACCTCCCGCCCCTCGGCCATCGCACATTCCGCCAGGAGTTTCCCGGCCGTCAGTATGCCCTGTCCGCCGAACCCGGCGAAAATCATCCGTTCATTCATTTTGCGTCCGGTCGCGCGACTGCATGTAGCGCGGCCACCTGTGGGCCGCGTGTCATTGTCTCTCAATTCCCGGCGCCGCGGGGCACCCCGACCCGTCGGGGCAGGCACGTCCCCGCGCTACACCTACTCTTCCCAATCCCGAACCACGCCCAGGGGAAAGGTCTTCGTCATCACCTCTTCGGTGTGACGCATCGCCTCGGCCGCGCCCATGTGCCAGTAGGTGGGACACGGCGACAGCACCTCGACCAGTGAGAAGCCCTTCTTCTTTTCCTGCGTCAGGAAGGCCCGTTCGATGGCCTTCCTGGTCTCTCGGACGCGCTGCGGCGTGGTGACGGTCGTCCGCACGAGATAGGCCGCCCCACCCAGCGTCGCCAGGAGTTCACACACACGGATGGGGTGGCCCTCGCCTTGGGCCCTGCGGCCGTGCGGCGTGGTGGTGGTCTTCTGTCCGAGGAGCGTCGTGGGGGCCATCTGTCCCTGGGTCATCCCGTAGACGGCGTTGTTGATGAAGATGACGGAGAGGTTTTCGCCGCGGTTGGCGGCGTGGATGATCTCGGCGGTGCCGATGGCGGCGAGGTCCCCGTCGCCCTGGTAGGTGAAGACGATGCGGTCGGGAAGTGCGCGCTTGATGCCCGTGGCCACCGCGGGGGTCCGGCCGTGAGCGGCCTCGCACATGTCGATGTCCAGGTAGCAGTAGGCCATCACCGCACACCCCACCGGGGCCATCCCGATGATCCGGTCGCGAAGGCCCTGCTCCTCGATGATCTCGGCCAGGAGCCGATGCACGATCCCGTGTCCGCACCCCGGACAGTAGTGGGTGGGGATGTCGATCAGCGTCTCAGGCCGGCGGTAGCCCTTCTGAGAAGTCCGGGTCATGGGTCACCTGCGGTGAAATGACGAATGACGAAGGACGAATGACGATTCAATACCGAATGCATCAATCACGAATCTCCCTTGCTCCGACGCCAGATGGCTGCGAAGATGAGGTGCAGTTCCTTGGCTTCCTGCCACAGTGCCCTGATGTCTTCCTTGCGATCTGGCACTGCGGCCGCGATCATACGGAGCCAGTGCTTGGTCTCCCGCGCTTCCTTCTTGCAGTAGGATATCTTCTGCCGGAATTCCTTTTTCGATTGGGCGTCGTCCGCTTCACCGTAGTTCGCCCCGATGCTCCCGGCGGACCTGACAACCTGGCGAATCAGCGGCGTGGTCACGGGGTTCTGCGAAAGCTGGTTCGCGAACTGAATGACCGCCTCGCCGAAATTCGCGGTCCTTTCCTCCAGGTCGAAGGCCTTCGTGCTTCGTTCATCTCCGTGTGGGGCTTGGGCCTTGCCGGATTTGGTCATTCGGGCTTCGTCCTTGAATCGTCATTCGTCCTTCGTCATTCGTCATTACGTGGGACTGCCGTATGTCCCGGCAATCGCCCGTCATAGCGTCTTCAGCCTCTCGATGATCTCGGCCGCGGTCGGTGCCCCGCCGCCCGCGTAGCCGAAGAAGTGGACGTTGCATCGTCCCTCGACGGCGAGCCGGACGTCCTCGACCATCTGTCCGAGGCTCATCTCGACCACGAGGAAGGCACGTGCCCGTTCCGCGACCTCACGGACGTGGTCGTTCGGGAACGGCCACAGCGTGATGGGACGGATGAGCCCCACCTTCCGTCCGTCGGCCCTCATCCGTGCCACGACCTCGGTGGAGATTCGTGCGGGCGTCCCGTATGCGACGATGACGATCTCGGCGTCGTCGACGTCGATGTCCTCGAACCGCACTTCCTTGCGGCAGATTTCCGCGTGCTTCTCGCGGAGGTGTTCGTTGAAGGTTCGGATGTCGGCGCTGGTCCAGAAGAACGATTTCACGATGTGATGCTCGCGGCCCGCGGCCCCGGAGAGCGCCCACGAACGCTTGTCCGGCAGCTTCCGCTTCTTCGGCTTCCGGAAGACCAGCGGCTCCATCAACTGCCCGATCTGCGCATCGGTCAGCAATACGACCGGAATCCGCCAGAGGTCCGCCAGGTCGAACCCCTCCATCACCAGGTCCGCCGTCTCCTGAACCGACGCCGGCGCCAGGACGATCGTCCGGTAGTCCCCGTGCCCGCCGCCGCGCGTCGCCTGAAAGTAATCCCCCTGCGCCGCCCCGATGAACCCAAGCCCCGAACCCTCACGCTGCACGTTCACCACCATCACCGGCAGCTCAGCCCCCGCACAGTAGCTGATCCCCTCCTGCTTGAGGGAGATGCCCGGACTGGAGGACGACGTCATGCAGCGCTTTCCGGTGGCACTGGTGCCGTAGCACATGTTGATGGCGGCCAGCTCACTCTCGGCCTGGATGAACGTCCCGCCCGCTTCGGGCATGTGCTCGGCCATGTAGGCGGTCAGTTCGTTCTGGGGCGTGATGGGGTAACCGTAGTAGAACCGGCAGCCGGCACGGATGGCCGCCTCGCCCGCCGCCTCGTTACCGCTCATCAGGACCTTGTCAGCCAATGGCGCCTCCCGTGGAAAAAGTCTATGCCGAAAAGTCCCCGGAATCAAGCAAAAAGGGCATGCCTGGCCCCGAGCGACATGCCGCCGTCTTGACCCCCCGGGACCGTCGTGGTCTAATGGGTGAGGGAATTCCCTCAACGGGGGACTGAGACCTCATGGGCGACAGGCTTTCATCGAGCAGGCCGCGACTGGGCATCAGCACGTGTCTCCTGGGCGAGCACGTGCGCTACGACGGCGGACACCGGCGAGACGCGTTCCTCGTCGATACGCTCGGCAGGTTCGTCGAGTGGGTGCCGGTGTGTCCCGAGGTGGAATGCGGCCTGCCGACGCCGCGCGAGGCCATGCGGCTGGTGGGCGACCCGCAGAACCCGAAGCTCGTGACCCAGAAGACCGGCGTCGACCAGACCGACCGCATGCAGCGCTGGGCGAAGAAGCGGCTCACCGAACTCGACCGCGAGGACCTCGACGGCTACGTCTTCAAGGCCAATTCCCCCTCTTCGGGGATGGAACGTGTGAAGGTCTACGACGCGAACGGCGTGCCCCGAAAGATCGGCGTAGGCATCTGGGCCCGGGCGTTCAAGGACCACTTTCCGCTGTTGCCGACCGAGGAGGAGGGCCGGCTGCACGACCCCGACATTCGTGAGAACTTCATCGAGCGCGTCTTCTGCCTCGCCCGCTACCGGCATTTCAAGCAGGCCGACGGCGGCAGGGGAGGGCTCGTGGCGTTTCACGCCGACCACAAGCTGCTTCTCATGTCACACAGCCCGTCGATACTCCGGGAGATGGGCCGGCTCGTCGCGCAGGCCAAGACGCTCGGACCGAAAGAGCTGCTGGCGAAGTATGAGGTGCTGATGCTGAGGGCCCTCACCCTCAAGGCGACGCCTCGAAAGCACGTCAACGTCCTTCAGCACATGATGGGATACTTCAAGAAGGTGCTGAGCGCAGAGGAGAAGCGGGAACTCCTGGAGGTGATTGACGACTTCAAGCGCGAACTCACACCGCTGGTGGTCCCGGTGACGCTGATGCAGCACTACGCCCGCAAGTACGACGAGCCCTACCTCAAACGGCAGGTCTACCTGAACCCGCACCCGGCTGAACTCAAGCTCCGCAACCACGCGTGAGCGTCACGGCGCCTCGGGCTGGGCGTCAAGCGCGTCGGCGATCTTCGCGAGGACCTTGAGTCCGGAGGCTTCGGCTGTGCGCGCGGCCCTGAGCGCCTCGACCGCCTTCGTGCGTCGGTCGGCTTCCCGGAAGCGCAAGTCCATACCCACCTCGTCCCGTACGTCGAACGGGAAGATCTTTCCGACGGCGTCCAGACGGTCGCGCACGACGGTGTAATGCTTGATCGCTTCGTCGAAGAGCGGGATGAGCTTCTCGTCGTCGAGACGCTTCTTCGCCTCCTCCAGAAACGTCACGGCTTGACGTCGGCACTCGGCCCAGCACTGGCCGTTGTAGGCGCAGCCGAAGCCGATCACGTCACCTTTCACCGCCTCGTCGTCCTCGAGCGCCCTGATCCACGTGTCGTAGCCGGAGAGGCCGGTGTGCCACTTCTCGTTTGAGTGCTTCCCGGCGCCGTGTTCGACGGCGAAGCGGAACGCCTCGCGAACCGTGGTTCTGTCGTCGTCGGCCTCGCCCTTTGTCGCGATCACCATGCAGATCCAACCGATGCCGGTATCGCCGAGTTTCGTGTAATGCCGCTTACCGGTCTTGTCGCCGAAGTCGCGGTAGAG
>DATKVD010000325.1:0-8511 GCA_035530235.1 Planctomycetota bacterium
CGTCACGGATGGACGCCCGCAGGAAGCGACTGGCGTGCTTCATGATCCGACCGTCGCGGCCGACGAGCACCTCCATCGGCTCACAGCGATCACACGCCGCCTGGAGCACCTCGTCGCGTTTCGTCGCTGGAAGTGTCCGCACGCCCAGGGCCATCATCGCACCTCAAGGGCTTCAATGGGACCGGTGTCCCTGCCAACGGGACGGCCCACACCGACACATCTCCCTTTATCGAACGACGGACGGGGCGAACTTGAGGCCGATTGCCGCTTCCGAGCCCCAAAGGCCATTCCGGCCCGTCGGCCCTAACGTCTTTGTGGATCTGGGGTTAGGTCGCTCTTTGTCCCGACGGCTGACGCCCGCGAAGTCCGGCCCGCCGACCGGCTCACGACGCGCCTTGCTCCTCGCTCATCGCCCGTGTCATCTCGTCAAGTCCTGCACGGTCCCGGCTCAGCATCAGCACCACGCCGCCCGGAAGGCTCCACAGCACCGCCGCGCACAGACGGTACACGAAGCTGAGGGTGATCGCCTCCGTCGCGGCAACGCCCACCATGCCGAAGAACATCTGAAACACCGCCTCCTGCACCCCCCACCCGGCCACACTCACCGGAATCGCCGTAATCATCATGATCACCGGCACCAGCACCAGGAAATAGTGGTAATCGGCCGTGATGCCCAGCGCCCGTGCGAACCCCCAGACCCCCGTCGCCGTCACCCAGTGACAGAAGAACGACATCACGAACGCGATCACCGTGGGGCCGGGGCGGCCGGAGAACACGTGGAACGTCTCGTCCATCTCCCGGACGAGTTTGCGGCGTCCCAGCCACTGCCGCATCTCCGACAGTCTCAGCAGACGTCTCAACGGGCCCACCAGTATGAAGGGGGCGAACACCCCGAGCACCGCGACGAAAAGAACGACCTCCACCCACACCGCGTCCCAGCCCTGCATCCAGATACGCCACGCGACGATGAGTCCGCCGCCGACGGCCGCCACCCCCAGCAGGGTGTACTCGACCCGTCGACGCAGTCGACGACTGTACAGCACCAGGATCATGAAGCAGGCCATCGCCAGGAAGATCCACACGTACCCGGCGGTCCGTCGGAACTTCACGTCCCCCAGGTTCACCGTCACCATCGCCGCCGCGAGCAGGGCGAGTGCGATGAGTCCGACGACCCGGTCGACGAACACCGTCACGACCGCCTCGGTGCGCTTGTGTGTCCGTCGGGCCACGTAGAAGGCCTTCACCACGTCCCCGCCGGTCAGCCCGAGCATGAAGTTGTTGAAGAAATACCCGAGGAACGTGAGGCCCACTGCCCGGCCGACGGTGAGCGTCACCCCCTGCACACGCAACAGCAGATGGAGGCGCAACGCCCCCACCACCGGTATGAGCCCGACGAAGAGGAACGTCGGGACGAACCACGCCGGATCGATCTCCCGGAAGACCGTGACGATGCCCCGGTGCACGCCCGTCAACCGTCCGTCCGCGTCGTGTTGCAGGTCCTCACGGGTGAACGCTCGCGTCTTCCCGTCCGGCGTCTCGATGGCGAACCCGTCGGGGCCCTTCTCGACGAGCCGGCCGACGATCTCCGTCCCGTCCTTGAGAACCAGCGTGTCGCTGAGACGGATGTTGTAGCAGACGAACACCACCAGTGCGGCGCTGATGACGATTCTGAGGAGATTGAAAAGTCTCTTTCGGTTCACGTGTGGGACTCCGCGGCAGCCGGGCGCGTGTAAAACGCTGCATTTCCCCGTGGATATTATCGGGTTTCGATCGGACGGAAGTCCAGACGATTTAGGACGTTACGTGAATTGCAGTGGCGGGACAGCAGGCTCACCGGGCCTCCGGACCTACCCGGATGCGCACATCGGTCTCGGGATCCGGCCCCAGTCTCAGCCGCGTCTTCAGCGCCGTCTTCCCGTCGGGGGCGACCACCTCCACGTCGTAGGTCCCCTTGAAGCCGCGGAAGTCGGCCTTGCCTTCCCGGTCGGCGGTCACTTCAGCCTCGGTGTGCCACCGCCTCGTGATGAGGTCCTCGAGGGCCCGTGCAGCGGCCTTGGGCCTCCCCTCGCGGTCGAAGATCCCGCCCCCCGGCAGCCAGCTTCGGCTGTCGAACACCGCCCACATCGTGATCGCCTTCACCCTCGCATGTCCGAAGCAGAGCGTGTAGAGCTGCCGGTAGTATTCCGCCTGCGCCTCCTCGGTCCACTCCCCGGTGCGGTAGCCGCCCGTGATCTTCTCCCCTTCCGTCTTGAGTGTCAGCTCGGTGATGTGGAGGTCCCGGTCCAGGGTCGCGAGGTCGCTCAGCGTGTCCACGATCGCCCGTGGGGAGTGCCACGTCGTGCCCGGACTGTGCGCCTGGATGCCGAGGCCGTCCACGGGCGTTTTCGTGTCGATGAGGTGTCTGACGAGTCCGATGAACCGCCTGCGGTCGTCGGGCCTCGCGATCAGATTGTACTCGTTGATGATGAGGTATGCCTGCGGGTCGGCGTCGCGCGCCCACCGCATCACCTTCTCGAGGTGGTCCGCCCCCGCGATGCGGTCGAACTCGTGACAGTGCACCGGCTCGTTCACCACGTCCCAGTAACGGATGCGTCCCCTGTAGCGCGTCATCACCGTCTCGATGTGCTCCTTCATCAGCGCCAGGACCTCGGCACGCGGGCGGTCCGGAAGCCAGTCGGGCACCCCCTGTGTCGTCGTGCCCCAGATGAGACAGTGGCTCTTGAGTTCGATGTGGTTCTTCTCACACCAGTCGAGGGTCGCGTCCGGCATGTCCCAGTTGAACGTGCCGCGCGCCGCCTCCAGCGGCTTCCACTTCATGATGTTCTCGGTGGTGGCGTAGTTGAAGAGCGAGGCGAAGGCGGCGCGGTAGGCCTTCTCCTGGGGGGCGGACTCACGGTCACGGAGTGCGATCGCGGCGCCGAACAGGAACTCGTGCCGTGCCAGGCGCACCTTCACGACGTGTCCGGGGAGGGGCTGGTCGTCGGCGTCCACGAGCGTGACGTGGGCGTCGGCCCGCCGCACCCTGCGGATGACGCGCTCGGCCTCCTCGAAAAGCCCGCGTTCGACGGCGTCATCGGCCGGTGTCTCTCTCACCATTGCCCCCAGCAGCACGAAAAACAGAATGAGCCGCGGTTTCGTCATGTGCGGATCGTCCCCGACGGTCCGTGAGACGCGCCGCGGCGTTGCGTCCGGTCCCGCCGCGCGGCGTGTCAGAGGGCCAGGTTCGTGACGGTGCGCTCGATGGCGTGCAGTGGACGGATCTGTCCGACGACGATCTGAAGCACGTCCTCGTACGTGTCGGCTTCCACCACGGCGATGATGTCCTGCTCGCCCGCCGTCAGGTCGACCGATTTCACCCCGTCGATGGTGAGCAGCGCCTCACGGACCGACCCCTCGTGGCCGCTTCGCGTCCATATCTTCAGGTAAGCCCGGGCCATGTACGCTTCCTCCGATCCTGCAGCCCGTGTCGGGCTGGAGACAACCGTCGTGTTGAGCGGCTCACAGCAGGCGCAGCTCCAACGTCAGTTCCACGCCGAAGCGGTCCCTCACCCGCTCCCGGACGACCTCCACGAGTTCGAGGACGTCCGTCGCGGTGGCTCCGCTCTCGTTCACGATGAAATTCGCGTGCTTCTCCGAGACGACCGCCCCGCCCGCGCGCAATCCCTTGCACCCCGCACGGTCGATGAGTGCCCCGGCCGCCTCACCCTGAGGGTTCTTGAAGACGCTTCCCGCACTCGGCACGTCCAGGGGCTGGGTCCTGCGCTTCTCGGACAGGTACTTCGCCTTCAGACGCCCCGCGTCGTGTCCCTCCGACGCAAGCCGTCCCAGGCCCAGTCTCACCCCCGTCACCACGGCGCCCGCCACGGCCATCGTCGTCCCGCGATATCCAAAGTCTACCACATCTCCGTCGAGAATGACGTCCTGTCCGTCCGGGGTGACCAGGCGGATCTCGTCGACGAAGCGTCCGATGGCGTGTCCCCAGGAGCCGGCGTTGCAGACGACGGCCCCGCCCACGGTTCCCGGGATACCCACCGCCCAGCAGAAATCGAAGAACCCGCGTCGGCACGACTCGTCCACGAGAAGGCCGAGCGGGACCCCCGCCCCGGCCTCCACCGTCGAGGACGCCACGTCGAAATCGAGGGTCCGGAAGCCGCCCGTCAGCCGAAGAACGATCCCCCGGATCCCCTCGTCGCTCACGAGGACGTTGGCGCCCCGTCCGATGACGTGCACCGGCACACCGGTCTCACGCGCGTGTCTCAGCACGTCCCGAAGCTCCGCGGGGGTCTCGACGTCCACGAGGACGTCGGCCGGTCCGCCGATGCCGAACGTCGTGTGCCGCGACATCGGCTCGTTCCGACGCAGCCGTGCACCGAACCGTGTCGTCCACTCGTCGTCCATCCGTCACTCCGGAAGTGAGCAGGCCCACCGGCGTACCCTGTCGAGTGCCGTGAGTGCCGTCCTGCACCGGATGCGGTCGCGCGTGCCGTGAAAGCCGCACTCACGCACGTCGACACCGCTGTCGTCGGCCAGGGCGATGTAAACGAGCCCGACGGGCTTGTCCGGCGTCCCGCCGGTGGGTCCCGCGATGCCGGTGACCGCCACCGAAACGTCGGCCCCCGTCCTCCGCCGCACCCCCTCGGCCATCGCGGCGGCGACCGGCTCGCTCACCGCCCCGTGTCTCTCGAGGAGTTCCCCCGGCACGCCGAGCATCTCGCGCTTCGCGTCGTCCGAGTAGCTCACCACCCCCGCCAGGAAGCTCCTGCTGATGCCGCTCACGTCGGTGAGCCACTCGGCGATCATGCCGCCGGTGCACGACTCGGCCACGGCGATGGTCCGTCCGCGGCTCATCAGTTCGCGTGCAACGACCCCGGCCATCGTCTCGTCGTCCGTCCCGAAGACGATGTCGCCCAGGAGCCCGCGGATCTCCCGTTCGGTCCCGGCGTTCAACGCCGCCGCCTCCTCCGTGGACGCCGCCCGGGCCGTCAGCTTCACCGTGATGACGTAGTTGCTCACCAGCAGTCCGACGTTCGGGTTGCGCTCGGGCGACATCAGATGTCTGATCTTCTCATCCACCTGCGACTCCCCCACCCCGAAGCAGTGGAGTCGTCTGAGGCAGAGGACCTCGGGGAGGGGCTTGAGTGACCTGAGTCGGGGGAGTGCCACGTCGTCCATCATGGCGTGCAGCTCGTGAGGCGGGCCGGGAAAGGCGAAGACGAGTGCCCCGGCGGCCTCCAGGATGAATCCCGGCGCGGTCCCACAGCTGTTGGGCATCACCTCGGCGCCCTCGGGGAGCCAGGCCTGGGAGCGGTTGTTGTCGGACATCTCGCGTCCCCAGTCGGCGAACAGCTTCGAGATCGTGTCCAGGGAAGGCTGATGAAGGACGAGTGTCCTGTCGACGGCGCGGGCGACGGCTTCACGGGTGATGTCGTCGGCGGTGGGCCCGAGCCCTCCGACGACGATGACGACCCCCGAGCGCGAACTCGCCCGGCGGATGAGCCGCTCGAGGCGTTCCACGTCGTCACCCACCGACGTGTGATAATCGGTGGGGATGCCCAGACCGGCGAGACGGGTGGAAATCCAGGCCGAGTGCGTGTCGACGACGAGGCCCTGGACGAGTTCGGTGCCTACGGTGATGACCTCGGCCCGCAGACCGGACGGGGCGTGTTTGGGACCCGCAGGACCCATCGGCTTCCCTCAGGAGCGACGCTTCCCCTCGGCACGCATCGGCAGACTCCAGACGTGAATGAAGCCCTCCGACTTCGTGTGGTCGAAACGGTCCTCCTCCGAGTACGTCGCCAGCTCCATCGAGTAGAGGGAGTTCGGCGATTTCCGTCCGGTCACCGTCGCGACGCCCTTGTAGAGTTTCACCCGCACCGTCCCGGTCACCACCTCGTTCACGTGGTCGAAGAAGGCATCGAGCGCGAGCCGCAGGTCGCTGAACCACTTCCCCTCGTAGATCATCCGCGCGTACTGCTGGCTGAGCGGCTCCTTGAAGAGGATGACGTCGCGGCTGAGGGTGATCGCTTCGAGCGCACGGTGCCCGGCGTGGATGACCGTGCCCCCCGGACACTCGTAGACCTCGCGACTCTTGATGCCGACCAGCCGGTCCTCGACGAGGTCGCTTCGGCCGACGCCGTGCTTGCCGGCGATCTTGTTCAGCTTCATCACCAGCTCGACGGGCGGGAGCTTCTTGCCGTTCAGCGTCACGGGCACGCCCGCCTCGAAGCCCAGCTCGACCTCCTCGGCCTTGTCGGGGGCCTCCTCGGCGGGCACGCTCATCACGTAGGCGTCGTTCGGGGGAGCGGCCCACGGGTCCTCGAGCACGCCGCACTCGATCGAGACGCCCCACAGGTTCAGGTCGTAGGAGTACTGGGTGACCTTGGCGGGGGGCAGCGGGATGTGATTCTTTTTCGCGTACTCGACCTCCTGGTCGCGGCTCTTGAGGTCCCACTCGCGGACGGGTGCGATGTTCTTGAGCTCGGGGGCGAGCGCGGCCACGGTGCTCTCGAAGCGCACCTGGTCGTTGCCCTTGCCGGTGCAGCCGTGGGCGATGTACTTCGCCCCCTCCTTTTTCGCGATGCGCACCTGCTCGGCCGCGATGAGCGGTCGACCCAGCGCCGTGGCGAGGAGGTATCCCTGCTCGTACATGGCGTTGGCCTTGACGGCCCGCCAGCAGTAGTCGGTGACGAAGGTCTCCTTGACGTCGACGATGTGGAGCTTGGACGCCCCGGCGGCTTTCGCACGCTTCTCGAGCGGCTTCAGGTCCTCGCCCTGCCCGAGGTCGGCGGCCATCGCGATCACCTCGAGGTTCTTCTTGTCCTTCAGCCAGTAGACGCAGACGGACGTGTCGAGTCCGCCCGAATAGGCCAGCACCACCTTGTCCATGTCGGTTCTCCGGGACTTGGGGATTTGCGTGCGATTTCACCGCCCGTTTGGACACCTAATATAACGAATCACGTGCTTCTGGTCAAGCGCAAAGCGCCTCACCCACACACAGGGAGACCGACATGACGGCCAGACTAGCGATGGGGACGATGCTGGCAGCGGGAGCGGCCGTGCTGCTCCTGGCGGCCGGCGCGGCTGCCGAGACGATTGCCGCCACGCAGGTGGACGCGAAGACCATCCGCGTCGTGGTGCCGGGCAAGTTCGAGACCGACTTCACGCTGCGCAAGGGCTTCGGGGCGACGTGGTTCAACCTGAAGCACGACCCCGACAAGAAACGCGACCTGGCACCCGTGGCGGACGAGAACGGGTTCTTCTGGATCAAGGCCGCGCCCGGGCCGGAGCGGCCCGCGGGCGGCGCGTCCTGGTACGCCAACCCGTCGAAGGAGATGGAACTGCTCGAGGCGGGCCCCGTGCGGGTGCGCGTGCGGCTCAAGGGCAAGCACATGCGCTACGGCAAGACCGACGCCAAGGCCGCCTGGGAAGACCTCGACTTCGAACTCACCTGGACCGTCTATCCCACGGGACACGTCTTCGGCGACTACGCGCTCATCGCCGAGAAGCCGGTCACGCTGCACCACGTCACCGCCATCATCAAGTCAACCGGCCACTGGGGACCCAACGGCAAAGGCGAGGGCGCCAAGGAAGCCCACTGCGCTTCCGAGGCCGGCGACGAGAAACCCAGCAAATGGACCAACAAGGGGGCGACGACATCCTTTGCACTCCAGTGGTCGAACGGCCCCACATACTTCACCGACGTCCTGATGGCGTTCCAGAAGGGCAAGTTCTACGGCTCGTACTGGAACGAGGGCTATGAGGACAAGGATTACCGTGCCGGGCTCGACGTCATGTCGCTGTTCAAGGACGCGACGGTTCCCGCCGGGACGACGCACGTCCCCGTGATGTTCCGCATCGCCGACGACATGAACGACGCCGACGCCGCGGCCCTTCACGCGAACGATTACCGCTCGCCCGACAGGCTGGAGATGACGAAAGGGCAACTGGACAAGACCGACCCCGGCGACGTCGACGGCGACGGCTACAACGAGGCCGAGGGCTGCTACGTGCTCAAGGCCGCCCCCGACGGGGTCGTCCTCAAGCTCCACGGGAAAGAGACGCCACGGATGAACCCCGTGTTCAAGGTCAAAGGCTGGAACGCAGCGGCACCCAAGACCCTGACGCTGAACAACAGACCGGTGACGATCAACGGTTCCGTGAGAGACGGTGTGCTGCTGCTTCAGGTTCTCGAGGACGTGAAGGAGGATGTGACGGTCGCGCTGACGCCGTGACGCGGCGGCCGATCAGTCGCCGTAGCGATGCTTTGAGATCGCGCGGCGCTGGGCGTTGAGTCCCACCTGCCAGGTGACCTTGCCGGTGAAGATCCACACCCGCCACGTGAGGACGGACGTGATGTCCTCGGGCCGGACGGTGATCTTCGGCTCGTCGCCCCAGTAGCGGTGAAGCGCCGGCAGCGCCGCCGACGACGTGTCCGCCTGCCCCATCAGCTCGACGATCCTCTCGACACCGTCGTTCGGACGTATCTCCGCGAATGCCTTGTCGTGGAGTTTG
>DATKVD010000326.1:0-6202 GCA_035530235.1 Planctomycetota bacterium
GGTCAAGCATACACAACTGCGCAAAGCAACGCAAGAATTTGATATTCGGGATATCCCCACCCGGGGATACGGCGAGTTGGCCGGCGGACAGGACCTCCAGAACGTCCCAACCGGCGATATCGGAGGGGTTCCCCGGCCTGGGTCGACAGGAGGTGTTTCCGCCGTTGACTGTTGCCGAGAACACCCTAACGTTTTTACAGGAAACAGGTTAGCCATTGTCACCTTCCAGGCCGAACCCACCCGTGTCGGAGTACGTCGTAACGTGGTACTGGCAGACGGGTTACCGTGTGCCCAGCAACAGTGGGTGACGGGAGCACCGGATTTTGTGCCTTGCCGCCGGGGGGCTTCACGGATAGGATTACCCCGGGGACTCGCCGGCGGCACGTTCAGGGAAAAAGCGGATGATGAAGCGTCTGGGGATGGTCGTGGTTCTGGGACTTCTGTGCGGGTGTCAGCCCACGCCCCCGCCCATGGCGGAACCGGTCGGCCTCAAGCCGAGACCGAGGGGATACGTTGCCCAGAGTCACGTCGTCTGCACCTTCGACGTCTTCACCATTCCCAGGTCCGCCGACCCCGAACTCGAACGACTGTTGAGCTTCACCGAGACGGCGGGGGTGTACGGTCCCGACCGCAGGCTGATGGCCCTCAACGGACTGAGGATCCGTCGGAGTGACACACGGTTTCAGAAGCAGTTCGCGCAGGTGCTGTCGGGGATGCAGGGGGGGCCCAGTAAGCTGAAGACGTACGTCCGGCTGCCCGAGGGGAAAGAGCAGTTCTTCGACGTCGGTGAGGTCCTCCGCAACGAAACACTCTTCGTGTGGGACACCCCGGACTCGGTGACGGGACTTCACTTCCGTGAGGTACGGTATCGCATGAGACTGTCACTGGACATCGTGCGGGCGAACGTCGCGGAACTGGGGATCGTCTGGCAGGCACTCAGACGTCAGGCACTCACCCGTCCCGTCAGCATCACGGCACTCGACACGCACGTGGAACTCGAACTGGGACAGTCGGTGGTGGTGGCCCCGGCGGATGTCAGCGGCCGGGGGGTGGGACGTGCGTTCCTGAGCGGTGTCGAGGAGAAGGCCGTCGAGATCACGTTCTTCGTCATCACGCCCACCGAGATCGTGGAGAAGACCCCGTCCCCGGCGGCCGCCGGCTCCGACGGGCGTGACACGACCGCGCTGCTTTTCAGAAGGGGAAACCATGAGTGACAGGGACTTCACCGATGAGAAACTGAAGAATATGCTGAAGGACGCCGGACTCGATCCCGCGACGGCCGCCGTGGACCGCAGACAATGGCTCCGATACGACGCCCGCGGCGCGGTCGCCTTCCACCGGCCGCAGGAAAAGGACGTCCACACCGGAAAACTCGTCGATATCTCCGACGGCGGACTGGCGTTCGTCACACGGGTATCCCTCGCCGTCGGCGAGACCCTGCGACTCTCCTACCAGGAAGAGGACGGGCCGAAAGCCGTCGAGGCGAAGGTGGAGACGGTCCATTCACACCCCAGGGACGACAGCTATCTCGTGGGGGTGAGGTTCGTCCGTTGAAGCGGTGCTTTCGGCTTCGTCGCGGCGTCCGGGGGGACGCGGCCGCCTTTTTGTGTTGACAATTCCATACCCCCGTCTTACGCTCTTGACCGTTTCCGTGGGAGGACCGCGTTTCCTTTTCTAAGGGGCACAGAGATGACCAGTGAGGAAATCATCGCTGCGAAGGCTCCCAGGTGTTACGTGGTGCTGTTCAGACTGTTCCTGGCCTGTTATTTCATCTTTGTCGGGGTGTGCGGCGTCAAGGCCTGGCAGGCGGACAAGGCCGTCTTCGCCAAGCAGTACGAGACGCTGGCCGCCCCAGGAACACAGGTGACCTGGTTCCGGTCCTACCTGAACGCGACGGTCAACAAGATCAAGGACAAGCCGATGTTCGGCTGGCTGCTGGTGGCGGCGCCGCTGCTTCTGGGGCTGTCGCTCCTTTTGGGACTGTGGACGCGTCTCGGTTCACTGCTGGGTGTGGTTTTCATACTGCACCTCTACCTGATCAAGTCTCCGTCATGGGATGCGTGGGACAAGGCCCTCACTAACGGGACACCGTACGAGCTGCCGCTGGTGCACCTCGTGGAGCTGGCGGCACTGGCACTCCTGTTCTTTGCGGGTGCCGGCAGGACGTTCGGACTCGACAGTGTCTTCTGGCGGAAGCGCCTCCGCAGGAAACTGGAGCCCATGGGTCCCGAACAGGGGAAGGCTGCCGCCAAGTCGGGTCCCCGTCAACAGTTCATTCCGCTCGCCAAGACGGGTCCGGCCAAGATCGAGGAGACGGTCGGTGAGTTTCCCTCGGTCGAGCCGCCGAAGAAGCCCGTCGCACCCGCACCAAGGACGCCCGCGTCCGGCCCGCCCGCCGGGGGCGGCACGGGAAAGCCCGGTCAGCCGCCCGCCTCGACGCCGCCCGGACTGTAGCACCCGTTCATCCGATGTGAGGTCCCCGCGACCGTCCCGATGTATCGGGACGGTCGCTTGCCTTGACGTCCCGGACACCACCCCGTCCTCGTGGGAGCCTTCGAAAATGAGCCGCAGTAGCGTCTACGTCACCCGTCGCATTCCCGACGCCGGCATCGAGCTGCTCCGCGAACGGTTGGGCGCCGTCGACGTGAACCCCCACGACCGCACGCTCACGCACGGGGAACTGCTCGAGGCCGTGCGTCACCGTGACGGCGTGCTCTGTCAGCTGGGCGACCGCATTGACGCCGAGCTGATGGATGCCGTCGGGGACTGCCGGGTCTTCTCCAATTACGCCGTGGGATACGACAATATCGACGTGGCGGAAGCCACGCGCCGCGGTATCGCCGTCTGCAACACCCCGGGCGTTCTGACCGACACGACGGCGGAGCTGGCCTGGGCACTGCTCTTCGCGGTGGCGAGACGCATCGTGGAGGCCGACGGCTTCACCCGTGCGGGGAAATTCGCCGGGTGGGCCCCGATGATGATGCTGGGCGTGGACGTGACGGGCAAAACGCTCGGCATCCTGGGCGCGGGACGCATCGGCACGGCAGTGGCGCTGAAGTCGAAGGGATTCGGGATGACGGTGCTTTATGCGGACGTGCAGCCGAACGCGATATTGGAGGAGCAGCTCGGCGCCCGGCGCGTGGACGTCGGGACACTGTTTTCCGAGTCGGATTTCATATCGGTCCACGTGCCGCTGACCGCCGAAACGCGACACCTCGTGGATGAGGGACTGCTGTCGCTGATGAAACCGACCGCGTGCCTGATCAACACGTCGCGCGGCGCCGTGGTGGACGAGAAGGCACTGGTGCGGTGTCTCGCCGAGCGCCGGATCGCGGGTGCCGGACTCGACGTCTTCGAGGAGGAGCCGGCGCTCTCGGCGGGACTGGCCGGGCTCCCGAACGTCGTCCTCACCCCGCATGTCGGCAGCGCCACCGTCGAGACGCGAAGCCGCATGGCCGCACTCGCCGCCGGGAACCTCATCGCCGTCCTCGAGGGCCGACGACCTGACCACATCGTCAACCCCGAGGTGCTCTCAACCTAGGGAGGTCGCATGACGCGTGTGCCGGCGGCCCTTGGACTCCTGGCCGCATCGCTCGGGCTCGCCTCATGCACGTGCACGGGCGGCGGGATCGCCCATGGGAGACCGGACATGCCGAACGCTCAAGCCCCCGCGCGGTTCAACCACTACTACGAGGTGCACGGTGAGGGCCGGCCCGTCCTTCTGGTGCACGGGTTCGGCGTCAGTTCGTATTCGTGGCGTCACCTGGTCGGCCCGCTGTCGAAGCACCACAGGGTGATCGTGGTGGACCTCAAGGGGTTCGGGTCGTCGCCCAAACCGTGTGACGAGAAGTACACGGTCTTCGACCAGGCTGATCTGCTCTACGATTTCATCATCCGTCACGACCTGAAGGACCTGACGCTGGTGGGACACTCGATGGGGGGCGGCGTGGTGCTGTGGACGTCGTTCCTGCTTTCCGAGCGTGACCCGGCACGGCTGTCACGTCTCGTCCTGGTGGACAGTGTCGGGGCCGTCCAGCGCCATCCGCGGTTCATCGCGCTCGCACGGCTGCCCGTCCTCGGGCCGCTGGGGCTCTGGCTCTTTCCTGCCGAGACCCACGTGAGGGCCGCGCTCCGCGAGTCGTATTACGACGCGACGAAGATCACCGACGACGCGGTCCGCACCTATGCGGAGGCCCTGAAGACACCCGGCGGCAGGCACGCCGTCATCCGGACGGCGAGGAGCCTCGACCCGAAGGACGTCGACCGGGTCCGGTTGTGCTGTGAGAAGATCGAGGTGCCGACGCTCATCCTCTGGGGTCGCGAGGACCGCGTCATACCGCTTAAGGTGGGCGAGCACCTGCACGAGGCCATCAGGACGTCGAGGCTGGTGATCGTGGACGGGTGCGGCCACATGCCGCAGGAAGAGAAGCCCGAGGAGACGCTGGAGCTCATCGAGGATTTCCTGGACACCCGGGACGAGGGCACGCTTGGTTCCCGGTGACACGGAACGGCGGCCCGGGGGGGCGTGTGCCCGCGTCCCCCGGGAACGGCCGGCCTTTCGCGCGTCGCAGCACATGTCGCGTACTCCGGGTCCGACCGTCTTTGACCGCCGATTATTCCCCTTTGTCCTGCACTTCCAGAACCGCACGCACCAGGCCTGCAATCCACCCTTGCGTGGCGGGGTGTTTCTCATTCGCGAGCGCACGTGCGGCTACCGCAAGCGGAACGTCCGCCGCCCAGGGGCGAAGATCGAATGCGGCACGTCGTCGCACCCGGGCACTGCGGTCCTCCAGGAGCGGAATCAACAGCGGCAGGAATTCCTTCCGCTTGCGCTCGTCGTCGACGTCCAGTCCCAGAAGGTAGAACGCGTGCCGGCGCACCTTCTTGTTCGAATCGGTCACCGCCTGCTTGAGGAGTTGCACCACCGTCTCACCGCTCGTCGTGCTCTGGGTGAGCATCTGCGAGGCGAAGCGTCGCGACTGCCAGTGCGGCAGCTTGAACGCCTCGATGAAGCCGGGCAGCCCCGCGGCGCCGATCTTCCTGATCTCCGCGAGCGTCTCGCTCCACGGACGCGCGCCCTTGTAGACCGAGAGGAGCTCGAGCACCCGCCTGCCGAAATCCTCCTTCGGTGCTTCCGATTTGAGCACGTCCTCGACCATCCCGAGCATCTCCTCCTTCAGCTTCTCACGGGCGTCGTGCAGACGCCGCTTGATGGTGCCGACGGGCACCTCCTGGATGCCCGCCACCTCTTCCACCGAGTAGCCGTTGATGTAGAAGAGCGTGGTTGTCTCGCGCTGCGTCTTGCTCAACCGTCCGACGGCGTCCATCACCTGGTCGCGAAGCGTCTGCCGGTCCTTCCCGGCACCTCTCGACGACGCTCGGTCTGCGATCTCGTCCATGTCCTCGATGCCGGCGGTCTCGCGCCGACGCCGCAGGTGGTCGATGGCCCGGTGAATCGTGATCGACCGGAGCCACGCCCCGAGCCGCGCCGGGCCTTTCAGGTTGCCGAGCCGCTTGAACGCCTCGACGAACGCCCCCTGCGCCACGTCCTCGGCGTCGTGGAAGTTGCCGAGCCGCGCCAGGGCCACACCGAAGACCGCGTCCTGGTAGCGTGCCACGATCGGCGAAAACGCCTCGGGGTCCTCTGCAAGCGCCGCCGCCACGAGCGCGGCGTCATCCTCTTTTCCCATGTCCTGTCCGTCCACTGCCGTACTTCTGTCGAATCCGTGCGTGAAAAGGTTCGGCGGAATCGGAGATTATTCCGGCCTGGCATAGACGGGCAGGAGGAACCGTGTCTTCCAGTCCACGCCCGGGGCGTCGCCGGTGACCTCGAGTTCCCAGTAGACCGGCGGGCGCTCGGAAAGCACCGTCGGCCGACCGTCGGCCGGCAGCGGAAACCTCACCGGCAGCGCCGCGTCCGCCGCCCGGTAATCCCTTTCCGGTTCCAGCCGAACCGTGTCGCCGTAGATCTGGTAGCACACCACCTCGTGCGTGTTGTCACTGCTCGTCTCGAACCGCTCCTCGACACACCGCAGGGTCATCTCGATGGAGCGCAGCCCGGCCAGGCACCGCGGCGTGGAAAGCTCCGCCTCGAAAGCCTCCCCCAGAAAGAACGGGAACGACCGGAAGTGCAGCTCGGAGGAGCCGAACTTGGCGTATCGCACGAGACGGTAAATCGCATACCCCACGAGCCCCACGGCGC
>DATKVD010000327.1:0-8723 GCA_035530235.1 Planctomycetota bacterium
ATGCCGGCCGCCTCGTCGATCACCATCGGCTTCGGGTCCGTCGAGGCGTAGTGCTCGACGGCCCAGCGTCCCAGTCCAAGGCTTACCCCGGACGCCGCCGCCGACAGGACGAGCGCACTCCACCAGCACCACGGCACCCCCAACGCATACCACAGCACCCCGTAAACCACCACGGCCCCGAAACTGCCCCACGTGCCGGGGGCAACGGGGCCGTAGCCCCGTCCGAAGAAGCTCACGAGGACCCTACGCATCCTTCCCCTTCCGTCCCCGGACGAGCCTTTCCGCCTGGACGAGATAGACGAGTCCCGACATGACGGTCACCACGACCGCGGTCCAGACCAGGACGTGCGCGGTGGTCACCATCCAGGGCGGGGCATTCTCGACCGGCTTGAACACCGTGATGAGCAGGATGGCCCACCCGAGTGCGACGGACTGCACGGCCATCTTGGACTTTCCCCAGACGGTCGCGGCGAACTCGGCGCCGCGGGACTCCGCGAGACTCCGCAGTCCCGTCACCACCAGTTCCCGGGCGACGATGATCGTGGCCATCCAGGCCGTGACGATGTCGGAGTGTCTGGCGAGGAAGATGAAGCCGCCGCAGATGAGGATCTTGTCGATGACGGGGTCGGCGATGCGTCCGAAGTCGGTCTGCTGGTTCCACTTGCGGGCCACCCAGCCGTCCAGGAGGTCGGTGACGCCCGCCAGCACCAGCACGGGGACGGCCGTCCAGTGCTTGAGCCAGATCAGGAGGAAGAAGACCGCGGCCATGGCCAGCCGGCTGAGTGTCAGGATGTTGGCGGCGTTATAGACCATGCGTCGGGTCCCCGGGTGGTTTCCATAACACTATAGCAGGCGGATGCCGGAATGCAAGGACGTTTACACGGTTCCCACGAGGTCGTAACCCCGGGCCTCGGTGACCCTGGCACGGGTGATTTCCCCGGGGGAGACGCTGCCGGAAAGCAGGATGACGGGGTCGATCTCGGGGGCGTCGCCGTAGGTGCGGCCGAGGAAGGCGCCGCGCTTTTCGCCCGGTTCGTCCACGATGACCGGCAGCTCGCGTCCGACCCAGCTCCCGGCGATCCCCCAGGCGATCTCCTGCTGGAGGTCCATCACCCGGTCGGCACGTCTCAGTCGTTCATCTTCCGGCAGCAGTCCGGGCAGGCCGAACGCCGGGGTGTGCGGCTCGGGCCAGTAGGCGAAGCAGCCCAGACGCTCGAACCGGACGTCACGCAGGAAGTCACACAGCTCGTCGAACTCGCGCTCGGATTCCCCGGGAAAGCCGACGAGCACCGTCGTTCGCAGCACGACGTCCGCCACCCGGTCGCGAAGCCTCCCGATGAGCGACTCGATGTCCCGACGCGTCACCCGCCGACCCATCTGCCCGAGAATGCGGTCCGAGACGTGCTGGATGGGCAGGTCCACGTAGTGACACACCTTCGGCTCTTCGGCAATCAACGCGATCAGGTCGTCGGTGAAGTGCGCCGGGTGGGTGTAGAGCAGGCGGATCCATTCGATGCCGTCGACGCGGGCGAGGTCTGCGAGGAGCGAAACGAGATGAGGCCTGCCGTCGACGTCGTGACCGTAGGCGGTGATGTCCTGCGCGACGAGGTTGATCTCCTTAACCCCTTCTTCTGCAAGCCGTTGCGCCTCCTCAACGACGGCGTCGTGGGGTTTCGAGCGCAGACGTCCGCGGATGTCGGGAATGGCGCAGTAGGCACAGCGGTTGTCGCAGCCGTCGGCGATCTTGAGATACGCCCAGTGTGCCGGGCTCAGCCGGACGCGTCCCAGCTCCGCTCCCAGCGTCTCCGCCGGCCCGGGGGGACGGGACGCCAGCCTTCGCTCGCCGAGCACCTCCTCGATGAGCCACCCGATCCGCTCCGGCGTCAGGAGCCCCATCCAGAGATCGACCTGGGGGAAGCGCTGTCTCAGTTCGCGCGTCTCGCGCTGGACCCAGCATCCGACGACGGCCAGGAGCCGGCACCCGCCGTTCGTCCGGTGGTCGATGCATTCGTCCAGCACCTCGGCGCCCTCCGTCCGCGCGGGCGCGATGAAGCCGCACGTGTTCACGATGATGACGGAAGCATCCGCCGGGTCGGGACAGATCACCACCTCGCGTCTCAGGAGTTCGCCGAGCAGGTTCTCGGTGTCCACCTGGTTCTTGGGACAGCCGAGTCCGACGACGGAGACGAAATTGGGTGGAGGGACATCGACGCTGGAGGGCTTACGACTCACCTTGCGACGCCAGCCTTTCTTCCCATTCTTCGAGGGTGTAGAGGACCTCACGGGCCTGGCTTCCCTTGTAGGAGCCGACGATGCCGTCCTCGGCCATGAAGTCGACGAGTCTAGCGGCGCGTGAGTAGCCGATCTCGAGCTTGCGCTGGAGGAGAGAGACGGACCCGCGCTGGGATTCGAGGACGACACGGACCGCGTCGTCGTACAGGGGGTCCCTCGAGCCGCCGGCGGGGCCCTCGCCCTTCTGCATCTTCACCAGTTCGCGACTGAAGTCGGGGTGCCGCTGGGCCCTGACGAACTCCCCCACACGCGCGATCTCCTCCTCACTGATGTAGGTGCCCTGGGCACGGATGAGCTTGGAGGTCCCGGGCTGGAGGAACAGCATGTCCCCGCTCCCGAGGAGCTTGTCGGCCCCGTTCTGGTCGAGGATGGTCCGGGAGTCGACCTTGGAGGCCACACGGAAGCCGATGCGTGCGGGAAGGTTGCTCTTGATGAGTCCGGTGATGACGTCGACGGACGGACGCTGTGTGGCCAGGATGATGTGGATGCCGACGGCCCGGGACTTCTGGGCGAGCCGGGTGATGGAGGTCTCGATCTCCTTCGAGGCCATGAGCATCAGGTCGGCCAGTTCGTCGATGACGATGAGGATGTACGGCAGGTGGAACGGACAGTGTCTCGTGTCCACCTCCTCGTCCGGCTCGATGCCGTACCGCTCACGGATCTCGGCCTCTCCGAGACGGTTGTAGGCGGCGATGTTCCTGACGTTGGCCATCGAGAGGAACTCGTACCGCTCGTCCATCTTGGACTCGGCCCATTCGAGGATGCCGGCGGCCTTCTTCATGTCGGTCACCACCGGACACAACAGATGCGGGATGTCCTTGAAGCACGCCAGCTCGACCATCTTCGGGTCGACCAGGAGCAGTCGCACCTGGTGGGGTGAGCGGGTCATGAGGACGCTGAGGATGATGGCGTTGATGCAGACGGACTTCCCGGAACCGGTCTCACCCGCGATGAGGAGGTGCGGGAGTGAGGTCATGTCGCAGACGAGCGGCGCCCCGGCCGCGTCCTTGCCGAGGTACATGGGGATGGCGTGTCGGCTTTCCGCGGCCCGGCTTTCCTCCATGATCTCGGCAAGTCTGACGAATTCCTTGTCGAGGTTGGGGACCTCGACGCCGACGGTGCTCTTTCCGGGAATGGGTGCGACGATGCGGACGTTCGGGGCCTTGAGTGCCATCGCGATGTCGTCGGAAAGTCCGATGATGCGTCCCACCTTGATGCCCGGGGCGAGTTCCAGCTCGTAGAGCGTGACGACCGGTCCCGTGTCGATGCTGACGACCTTCACGCTGATGCCGAACTCGGAGAGACACCGCTCCAGCACCCGGGCCTTCTCCTGGATGAAGTGCTCGTAGCGGGAGGGGTCGGTCTCGATGGGCTCGTCGAGGAGGTCTAACCCGGGCAGCTCGTATTCTTCCTCCTCGGCGTCGGTGCGACCGCCTGCCCCGAGCGCAACCGAGAGGTCCTCGATGTCCGGGACCTCGACCTTGACGCGCCCGGCGGCGTCGTGCGATTCGGCCCCCACAAACTGGGGCACCTCGCCGGGCCGGCCCGCCGTCTCGACGGCCGCCCGCTTCGGCTCGGGCACGGGCGCTTCCTCTTCCGGCTCTTCCGCTTCCGGCTCGGCACGACGCTTCCGCCTCACCGGCACGTCTTCGGGTGCCGGCTCCTCCTCGACGGCCGGGTGCGTCTCCTGGAAGAACCGACGCATCGCACGGGTCGTCCAGCCCGGACCGCGCGTCACCAGCCACACCGTCCCCTGCCACAGCAGCATGTCCGTCGCCAGGAGCAGTGACAGCACCCCCACCGTCAACACGAGGATGAGCGAACCGTGATAGGAGAGTGCCCGGTAGAGGAGGTTGGCGACGGCGTCGCCCACCACCACGGGGGCGGCGTCCGTGGGATTGCCCCGACCGAATTCGGGTGCGAAAAGCGTGCTGACGCAGGTGACGAGCAGCAGGATGCCGATCAGCCGGACCCACGGCTGTTCGAGCTTGCGTGGGCTGAAGAAGAGCACGATCCACAGCAGACCCAGCACCACCAGAAGACAGCTTGCCGGTCTGCCCACGTAGCCGATGAGCGTCCCGGAGAGATAGGCCCCGACGATGCCGCACTTGTTCTGGATGGTCCTGGGGGCTTCACGGGTCCAATAGGAGGGGTCCGGGGGGTCCAACGGGTCGTGACTGGCCAGACTCAGGAGCGTCAGGAGCGTGAGCAGCACCAGTCCGGCGCCGCAGAAGACGCGTGTCAGGCTCGGACGTTCCATGTCAGCCCCCGTTATGCCCCGTCGCCGACCCCGTATGCCGGCAGAAGCTCCCGTTCAACCGCAAAGGATGAAAAGCAGACGCTAAGTCGCTGAGACGCTGAGACGCTGAGACGCTAAGTGTAAGCGGCATGAAGAAGCAACAACCCGATGCTCGCTGATCCGCCGTCCCGACGCAACGGGACAATGCTGCTGTGTCGTTTCTCCTGCTTCTGACTCAGCGTCTTAGCGACTCAGCGTCTTTCCCTATTCTCTGCGGTTGAGTTCCGCTTCAAAGGTTGCGCTGTGCTGTTCAGTGTCCCGTATGGCCGAATCCCCCGTGTCCCCGATCGGTCTCGTCGAGCT
The DNA here is from genome assembly GCA_035530235.1 of Planctomycetota bacterium. Taxonomy (GTDB): domain Bacteria; phylum Planctomycetota; class DG-23; order DATKVD01; family DATKVD01; genus DATKVD01. The sequence goes on from DATKVD010000327.1 coordinate 4,895, forward strand.
GGTCCACCGGCACCCACGTGGCGTGAGTGACACGGGCAATCACGAGCTGGGCGACGCGCATGCCGCGCTTGACGACGAACGGCTCGGAACCCATGTTGCCCAGGATGACGCCCACCTCGCCTCGGTAGTCGGCGTCAATGGTGCCGGGAGCGTTGACCACGGTGATGCCGTGCTTGACGGCGAGGCCGCTCCGCGGTCTCACCTGTGCCTCGTAGCCCACGGGGACGGCGATGTGCAGTCCCGTGGGCACCAGTGCGATGCCCCCCGGCTCGAGAACGACGTCGTCACGGTTCGCCGCGATCAGGTCCATGCCGCTGGCGGCGTCACTCTTGTACTCGGGCAGCGGCAGGTCCTTCGCCGACGCGTCCACCGTCACGCGGACTTCGATTCTCTCCATCAGGGACTCCCGGTGCTGTCGGACTTCCGTCTCGCGAGGTCCTCGACGACGCGAAGGATATGCTCGGCCACCCGGCGCTTGGTGAGGTCCCGGAGTGTCGTCGTGTGTTCCCGGGAATCGATGATGTCGACGGAAGTGACGTCCGTTCCGAAAGCCGACGGTGCGTTGACCACGATGAAATCGAGGTTCTTCTTCCTGAGCTTGTCGAGTGCACCCCGGCGGGGAGAGTCACTCTCCACCGCGAACCCCACCAGGATCCTGTCCCCCTTGGTGCGTCCCACCTGTTCTAAAATATCGGGATTTTCAACCAGCTCCAATACCCATTTGTCGCCGGAGCGCTTCTTTTTGCCCTCGATCGATACCGCCGGACGGTAGTCCGACACCGCCGCCGTCATGACCACCACGTTCACGTCCGGCAGCAGTCCCATCACCGTCTCGTGCATCTGGAGGGCGGTCGTCACACGGGTGCAGTCCACGCCGGCCGGCGGCTCCAGGTGCGTCGGTCCGGTGACGAGCCGGACCGTGTGTCCGGCGGCGGCAAAGACCTCCGCCACCGCGAACCCCATCCGACCGGTCGACGGTGAGCTGAGAAACCGGACGTCGTCGAGGAATTCCCGTGTGGGCCCCGCGGTGACCAGAACGTTCACAACCGTCCCCCCACTTGAGAACGTGCGCCCTGACTCGCAACTGGAGATGCCCGGAGATGGGCCGAGGGGTCCGCCGTCATTCGAGGAGTTTCGAGAGCGCCCCCATGATGTCCTGGACGTCCGCCAGTCGGCCCTTGCCCGTGGTGCCGCAGGCCAGGTAGCCCTCCCCCGGCTCGACGATGTGGTGACCGAGTTCTCCCAGACGCCTGACGTTGTCCTGGACGACGGGGTTGTTCCACATGCGGGTGTTCATGGCGGGGGCAAAGACCACGGGCACGTCCACGGACAACAGCAGTGTGGAGAGGAGGTCGTCGGCGATGCCGTTCGCAAGCTTGCCGATGATGTTGGCGGTGGCGGGGGCCACCACGACAATCTCGGCCCAATCGGCAAGTGCGACGTGGGTGGGGTTGAACTCACGGTCGGCGTCCCACAACTCGACGTGAACCGACCGTCGGGAAAGCGTTTCAAACGTCAGCGGCGTGACGAACCGTGTGGCCGACTCGGTCATCACCACCGTCACCTCGGCACCCGCTTGAACCAGCTTCGAGGTCAGATCGGCGGACTTGTAGGCCGCGATACCCCCGGTCACGCCCAAGACAATGTGTCGACCCTTCATGCCGCCCCTCCCGGGCACCTGAACGACTGGGTCACGCTTCTTCCGCTTCCGCTTCCTCTTCTTCATCTTCTTCCTCTTCCTCTTCTTCGTCTTTCTCCTGTTTCTCTTCCTCTTCGTCTTCTTCCTCTTCCTCTTCTTCCTCCTTTTCCTCTTCTTCCGCCTCCTTCTCCGGTGTCTGCTGGGCGGTCCCGAAGATGTCCTGCTTGGGCGTTTCAGTGAGTCCCTCGGTCGGTTCGATCCGTCCCTCCTCCAGTTCTCTGAGAACGATGTCGATGAGGTCCTTCCTGCCCCGGCCGACATCGACCAGCGGTCGTGCCCCCCTCACGAGTTCCCGCAGTCGCTTCTGAACGATCGCCGCCAGGCGGAACTCACCCCCGTAGATCTCGACCAGTGCCCCCACGTCAGCCTCCTTCGCCACCTCGCCTCTCCTTGATTTCCTGAACCAGACCCCCTAACGTCCTGACCGCCTTCTCCAGATCATCGTTGACAATCACGTGATCGTACTCGTCCGCACAGTCGAGCTCGCTCCGTGCCCTCTCCAGCCGTGTTTGAAACTGATCGGGCGTCTCCGAACGTCTCCGTCGGAGTCGCTCGACCAGTGCATCGGTATTGGGCGGCCTGACGAACACCAGCACGGCGTCGGGAAACTTGCGTCTGATCTGTCGTGCCCCCTGCACGTCGATGTCGAGGATGAGCACCCGTCCGGCTTCGAGTCCCTCACGAAGCGGTCCCGCAGGCGTTCCGTAGAGGTTGTCGAAACTCTCTGCCCACTCGGCCAGGTCGTCCGACGCGATGATGTGCTCGAACGCCTCACGTGAGAGAAAGTGGTAATCCCGACCGTCGAGTTCGTCCTCGCGGGGCGCCCGCGTGGTTGCCGAAACCGACCATACCAGCTCGGGGTCGTCACCCAGAATCCGCTTGACCAGTGTGGTCTTCCCGGCCCCCGACGGTCCGCTGATGACGACGATTGCACCCCGTCTTTGCGTCCGGTCGGTCATTCGGCTTGAACTCACTCCACGTTCATGACCTGCTCTTTGAGCCGGTCCACGTCGACCTTGGCATCGAGCACCGTCTTCGCCACCTCCGGGTCGGCCCCCTTCGACCCCATCGTATTGGTCTCGCGAAGCATCTCCTGCACCAGGAACTCCAGTCGTCGTCCCACGGGGCCGTCCCCGTCCAGGAGCGCGACGAACTGCTTCAGGTGTGAGTCCATCCTGTCGACCTCTTCGCGGATGTCACTGCGCTCGGCGAAGATGGCCAGTTCGCGGGCGAGGTCGGTCTGGGAGACGGCGACGCCGGTGCCCTGGAGCAGGTCGTTGACGCGTGCTTCGAGACGGTCACGGTATCGCACGACCATGTCGGGGGCCCGTACACGGATCTCGTCCACCCGGACGCCCAGCTTCTCCGCCACCTCGCGCAGCACCTCCCGGAGGTGCTCCCCTTCGCGCGCGCGCATCCCGATCATCTCCTCGAGGGCCTCGTTCACGAGTCCCGAGAGCTTCTCCCACACCTCATCGAGTTCGGCGTCGGTCTCGTCGGCGGTGCCCACCGTCCCCGGAAGGGCCAGAAGCTCCGAAAGCGGGACGTCCTTGCCCCCTTCGACCTCGGCGAGCTGGCTGCGGTAATCCTCAATGGCCTGACGGTTGATGAGGAACTCCTGGGCACCGGTCAGGGCACCGATCTTGCGCACGTTGACGAAGACCGACCCGCGTGAGACCCGTTCCTTCACAAGACCCTCGATGGCCCGGCTGAGACGCTCCCACACCTCCGGTCCGCGCACCGACACCTTCAGAAACCGGTTGTTCACCGAGCGGATCTCGACCGTCACCGCACAGTTTGCGTCCTCGAGATGGGCTCGTCCGTATCCCGTCATCGAGCGTATCATGACGCCCCTTTCACGTCGGGCCGGCTGCCGGGCTTGACCGCCAATACACCCGCCTTGCACTGCGGACACGTCTCCGGCGTGTAGGCCGGGATCTCGAAATCAACCAGGTAGCGGTATGTCACGCCGAAGTCCACCTGGGTGTCCCGACACACGAGACTGGTGACGCCCACCACTTCGGCCGGGGTCGTCTCGAGGGCTCTCAGGATCTCCTTGACGGACCCCCCCGTGGTGACCACGTCCTCGGCGACGAGCACGCGGTCGTCGACGGTCACGCTGAACCCCCG
>DATKVD010000328.1:0-15236 GCA_035530235.1 Planctomycetota bacterium
CTCACGACGCGCGCGCCGCGCGTCAGCTCGCCCTGGAAGAGTCTCTCGGCGTATCCCCCACGGTTGATCGACATCTGCGTCCCCGGGCGGACCGAGAACTCCGCGTCGAGACAGTTCTCCACCGAGTAGAGCGCGTCCGCCTGCGTGATCATCCGCGCGGCTTTCACGCCGATGAACCCGCCGAACCCGCGCTCGACTAGGATGTGCGCCGCGAGTCCGTCCAGCAGCACCCCCGCCGAGAGCCACCGCCTGAGATCGTCCTCCGAATGCGTCCACGCTAGCGTCCCACCGATCGCGTTGACCGCACCCGAGGGCCGCATCGAGAAGGCGTGACCGACGGCGCCCAGCCACCGTGCCCAGTCGCGCGGACGGCACGTGAGCGACTGCCATCGGCCGCTGCCGTCCGTGTGCACGCGTCGGCTCATGTCCTCAGACCACGGGACGCCGACGCCGTGAGAACGGAGCGTCATGGGGAATTCGTCGGCGAGCCAGTCGCACACCGGCCGCCAGTCGCCGAGGAATGCCATGCGTTCCGGCTCGTCGGTGGGGTCGTTGCCCAGGAAGTCGTAGAGACTGATGTTGAGGTGGGCGGACCCGAGGACGTGGGCGAGCACGAGCTGTGCCCCGTTCTGCCGGAACGACTTGTTCCACGGACCGTACTGATGGCTCTCGATCTCGGGCCCGCTGTCGACGTCGTCCGGCTGGAGGATGCGGTTCTGGTCGAGCTTGGCGATGGCGGCGGGCAGCTCCTCGGGGATGGTGTCCTCGTAGGGCCAGAAGTGCGGGCGGTGGACGGTGGGCTTGTCCCCGGCGAGGGCCTGCCACCAGTCGGCCCACCGTCGGCCCTCGGCGGCGTGCGCTTCCGGCAGGCTCGACATGAGCCCGAGCCGTGAGCCCCCGGCCTCGACGATTTCCCGCCAGCGGGAGATCATCGTGGTCATCGTGTCGTTCCACATGTCGAGCCAGACGTTGCGCCAGGGGTGGGGCTCGCCGGGGGCGGTGCAGGCGGCGACGATCTGGTCGCGCGAGGCGTCGGTCCCGGCCCGGCGGTTGAACTCGGCCACGTGCAGATCGCAGAAGCACCCGCCCCAGTCGAGCGGCCGGTGGTTGTGCAGACGGATGTCGTCGTCGATCCAGATGACGCGGAAGTCCTCCAGCGCGTAGAGCCGGAGCGTCTCTTCGTAGTAGGTCCGCCAGTGCTCATCCAGCGGACAGACGACCGCCCGTGCCCGGCGTCCCGTCGGGCTCACCATCGTCTGCCAGTTCTGCCCGGGCTTGAGCGTCCGGTTGCGGTCCTCGTGGAGCACCGTGTGCCACGGGTTGAGACTGACGGTGACGCCGGCGTCGGTGAGGGCGTCACGAAAAGTGCGCGAGTGCTCGATCCACTCGGCGATCTCCTCAAGCGTTTCATGTCCGCAGTTCATGTCCTCGGCGAACCAGAAGAACATGATCTCATCGATCGGCGCACGCTGCACCAGCGTCAGCAGCCGATCGCGAATCCACGCGGCATCCTGGTGCTTGCCGAACTGCATCCGGAGCGTGAAACGACCGGGCATCAGGTCTCTCCTTTTCAGGGTCTCAGGGGGCGTGCTCCGTGGACTGCCCGGCGGGTATTCCCTTGGCCGGCTTCGGGACCTTGAGGATGAAGACGTCGCGTTGGTCCCTTCCGCCCCAGTTTGAGGTGAAGGCGACGAATCGCCCGTCGCGGCTGATGTTCGCCCGTGGGGTGTCCCAGTAGTTCCTGGAGATCGCGTGGTGATGGCAGAGACGACGTACCCGACGAGAGCCGTCGGTCGCCACTTGGATGATCTCATTGCGGAACAGGCCGCTCGACGGCAGCTTGTTTCCCACGTACAGACTCACCAACGCCCAGGTCTCGTCATTGGCGAGCATCGAAATGTGCCGGTCCTGGCTCCAGTCCTCCTTGTGGTCGAGCAGTGTCAGGAAGTGGTGCGGGTCGGAGAACTTGCGCAGGAGGATGCGATTCTTCCAGTTCTCATATCCGATGAGGGTTCCCCGTCCGTAGCCGGAATGTCCGGGACCGTAATCCGGGGCGTTCTTGGTGAGCCCGTCCACCTTTCCCGTCCGCAGGCCAACCACGTACGATCCGATGGGACGCTCGCCGTCTATGATATGAACGTATTGTCCGGTCTTGTCGAGGTGCGCTTCGTCGAATTTTCCACGGGCCTTCCAGTTGAGCACGATCTTGTCGTCATCGCGGCGCCAGACGATGCATCCGTAGCTGCGGTACTCCGGATGCCGCCCCTTGATCGTGAAGCAGAACGTCCGGTCGTCTTCACTCTTGCTCATCTGCCACAGGGTGGACAGCTTGGGTTCCGGGGGAAGGTCCTCGACGAAGTCGTTGACGAGGGTGTAGCTTTGGTCCTTCACGTTGTAGCTCCACAGCTTCAGAGCGGCACGCCCGAAGACGACGTCGGGGTCGGTGCCGCTCCAGATGGAATCTTCCCAGGAGGGACGTCGACGATCGGGAGGACGCGTCGCGAAGAGTTCTTCCTTGCCGGTGATCTTGAAGGCATCGGGATCGAACGTGTAGACGAGCGCCTTCTTGTCACACAGCAGGTGGAACCGCGTGCTCGTCCTGTTAAACGTGGGCCAATAGGAATAGGCAACCTGGCCGTTCTCGCCGTCGCGCTCGTCGGTGACTCGCATGAGCGTTGTGCCGAAAGTCGGGTCGACGAACGTCTCGCCGGCCTTGGGAAGCTCAGGCGGCTCGGGTTCGGGGTGGACCTTCCGGTCGGTCGTAACCACCAAATCTGCATGGACTTGCGATGCGGCCGTCTCGGGCTCCCCCTCGGCACCACTCGGGGCAGACTTCTGTCCCCCACAGCCGCCGACCAGCACCACGACCGCCAGAATGAATGCGGCGTGTTTCATCTTGCTCCCGCTCGCTCAATGGAACCCGGTGGACATGCGGCCGTCGTGGTGTTCCCGCTGGTCAGTAGAGATCGATGCGGACCTGCTCCATCAGTCCCCAGGGCCAGAGGACGTAGTCGGGGGTGTATTCGGAACCGGTGGTTCGGAACTGGCCGCAGCCGGTCCAGGGCGGCTTGCCGAGGGCGTAGTGCAGGGGTCCGAGCATGTTTCGCGGCGAGCCCATCACCTCGATCTCGATGCGGTTCCTTCCGGGCTTCAGGTGTTTCGCGACGTCGAGCCCGTCGGCCGAGCGCCACGGGATGAACCCGGCCTCTTTCCCGTTCACGCGCGCCGCCACCACCGTGGCACTGAACCGCCGCAGCCAGAGGAGCGCCTTCTTCGGTTTCTTCGAGACGGTGACGGACGCCTTGTAGATGATCCCGCCCGCGTAATGCGTGTACCCCTGCATGGCCCAGTCGCCGGCGTGCAGCGTCTCCGGCTCGGCGGCGATCGCCCGCGTCGAGGCGTCCACGCCGAAATCCCCGATCAGATAGCAGTCCTCCACCTGCATCGTCTCCACGGTGTTGCACGCCAGGACGAGCCGGTTCTCACCCCGTTTCAGTTTCGGGAGGCGCACCTTGTGCATCGCACGGTCGAGGTACCAGCCGGTCTTCCGCGTCGGGACGTTCTTCCCGTTGAGCCTGATGCGGAAGTGCTCGCTGCCTTCGAGGACGAGGTGGACCGGGCGTGCGGGCACGTCGTCCACCGTGAACGTGAAGTGGTATTCGGTCGGGGCCCTGCCGACGTCCTTGGGGCTCTTGACCCACGTCCATCGCTGCTCGGCGCCGTTGTCCCAGACGGGCCGGAGACCGAGTTTCTCCCGGACGTCGCGCTGGGCGACCCAGACGGGCAGGACCTTCGACAGCTTCGATCCCTTGAGTCGGTACCGGCAGCGGTCGAGGGTGAGGACGTTCGGGTCGGTGCGTTCGAACGTCCACGCCGGTCCGAGGAGGTGGGTTTCGAAGCAGTGGAACCCGGGGCCGATCTCGGCGGCGGGCGGTCCGAGCCACAGGTCACGGTACCCGATGCGGACCATCGAGTCGTTGACGGCCTGTGCTTTCAGCTTCTTCGCGGTGTCGACGACGAAGAGCCGCGACCCGGCCGGAGCGAACGTCGTCCGCCAGTACATGCGCTCGCCGTCACTGACCGCGTCGACGGGTGAGACCTCCCCGGTCAGGGGGTCCCATTCCTCGACGGCGCCGGTCTCCGGGAGCACGACCTCGGCCTGGTGTGAGCCGTCACGGTCGGTGCTGCAGGCGAAGAGGATCCGCTTCTTCCCGGCCCGGCGGAGCTGGACGAGGACGGGTTCGAGTTCCTGTCCGTCGAGGGTGCGCACCTGGACCGCCGAGGGGGATATCGCATCGAGCGCCGCGCCGAGTGACGCCGCCGACTCGACCACCTGTGCGTTCTTGTGCCGCCACAGCACCTCGATCAGTTCGGTGGGCAGCGAATCGACGCGGTCCGGGAGCGGCCTGACCGCGACCATGCGTCCGCCGGCGTCGAGGAAATCCTCCAGCAGGTTCACCGTGGCCGAACTCATCGTGAGCATGGGCGGGACCACGACCACCGGGTAGTCGACGTCCTTCACGCGCAGCCTGCCGGCTTTGACCGAGCCGTAGTCCTCGAGGATCATCTCGTCGCCGAGGTCGAAGTCGCGGTGGCGTCCGAGGAGCGTGCGCATGACGGTCTCGAACCGCTTGTTCCAGAGGTTGACGGCGTCGCCGCGGTCGCCGTCGTAGCTCGCCCACGCACTCGCGATGGGGTGCAAGAGGAGCACGTCGCGCACCGGTTTCCCCTCGGTGAGACACACGCCCAGCCGGGCGAAATAGTCCTCGTGCACCTGGTTGTACTTCCACCAGGTGTTGTTGTAGTTGAAGCTGGGCGGATAGTCGCGCTTGGCGCACCCGCGGAGGGTGTAGAGGGTGAGGTGCGGACAGCGGAGCGTCACGCCCAGGGCGTACTGCCAGTCGCCCACCCACTTGATGCCCTCGAACGTGAACTCCCACCCGGTGCAGCCGTAAAGCTCGCTCAGCACCCACTTTCGTCCGAACTGGCTGGCGACCGAGGAACACTGCTTCGCGGTGAGGAACTCGCTCGCCTGCTCGGTGAGGATGTCGATGCCGGGGGCGTCCTGCCAGACGTAGTTGGGCATGGTGGCCCCGGCCGACGTCATCTGGCTGAGGAGCCTCCCCTCGGCGTTGTAATGCCCGGTGAGGGCGAAGCCGCTCCTGCGGCAGTATTGTCCGAGCTGCCGGGAGAAATTCTGCGCGAAGAGCTCGGTGACGGTGCGCCAGTAATCGTGTCTCGTCTTGACGGACCAGCGGTCGTCGAAGAAGAAGTGGGGGGCCAGGTCGAGGAAACTGTAGCCCCGACGTCTCTGGAACTCCTCGGCGAAGTGCGTGCTCCACGAGATCATGCGGACGTCCCCGCGTCCCGCCGGCACGCCGATGTTCGGCTCGTCGGTGAAGATGCCCGGGACGACGTCGGGGATGTCGCGCTTCAGGGCCTCGACGTAGGGGACGTAGTTCATCTCGAGGAACGCCCGGACGCTCCCGGCACTCATGTTGTCGCCGTAGGGATAGCCGTTGAACCAGGACGAGGGCGGGGAGGTCTCGACGGAGAAGGCGAGGACGACTTCGCCGCGCCGGGGCCTGGCGGCGCCGGTGAGCCTGCGCACCGAGAGGAGGTCGCGGCGGCCGGCGGTCTCGTCGAGCTTCACGGCGAAGACCGCCAGTTCCTCACCCGTCGGCCTGAAGCCCTTCCGGTGGACGTGCATCGTGAAACGCTTCTGCTTGAATTCGTCCGACTGCGCGCAGATCATCCCTCCGCCCGACCCCGACGGCCAGCGGTCCTCGTCGTAGAGCCACGCGTTCATCCCGATCTTTTTCGCCTCGGCGACGGCGGCCCGGATGCACTGCATCCACTCGGGACCCATGTATTCGGTCTCGAGTCCGAAACGCGAATGCATAAAGAAGCCGCCCATCCCGTGGGCCTTCATGTCGCGCACCTGCCGGCGGACCTCGGTCGGGTCCATGCGGTCGTTCCACGACCAGAACGGCGCCGAGCGGTAGTCCTTGCCGGGGTTCCGGAACGTCACCTTCAAGTCCGGGGCCATGTCACGTTCTCCTGAAAGGGGGTGGGAAACCTCTGAAACAGGGAGACGATACTACGGGGATCCCCCGCCGGGTCAAGGGGAAAGGCGTGGGAAAGAATCCGGGCTCGAAAAGTTGACAGCCCGAAGGGACGCCCTATAATATCGAGGCCCGGTGAGCGGTGCGGGACGGGCGGGTGGCGGACCGGAGGCGCTCAGGTGAGAAAGGCGCGGCAGGGGGGAAGCGCGGGACGCGGTGTTCCGGGGACGGCGGTCTCCCCGCCGGCCTTTGAGCCCCTCGAACCCAGACTCCTCCTCGACGCCGCCTGGACCGTGATGGTCTACCTCGACGGGGACAACAACCTCGAAGGGGCCGGCGTCATCGACCTCAACGAGATGGAACTCGTCGGGTCCACCGCGGACGTCAACGTCCTCGTCCAGTTCGACCGCATCGGCTCCTACGACAGTTCGAACGGCAACTGGACCGACACCCGTCGGGGACGCGTCGTCCAGGATGCCAACACCTCTCTCATCGGCACCCCCCTGACCAGCATCGGCGAGGTCAACATGGGTGACCCCGCCGTCCTCACCGCGTTCGTGCAGTGGGGCATCGCGACCTACCCGGCCGACCGCTACGCGGTGATCCTCTGGGACCACGGTGGCGGGACGAGCGGGGTGTGCTGGGACGACACGAACGGCGCCGACCACCTGACGGTCGCGGAGGTCGGCGTCGCACTGGCCGCCGTCGGCACCCACCTCGACCTCGTCGGCTTCGACGCCTGTCTGATGGCCATGACGGAGCAGGCCTACGAGATCCGTCTGGACGCCGACGTGATGGTGGCGTCGGAGCAGACCGAGCCGTGGGGCGGATGGCCTTATGACACGTTCCTGGCGGACCTCGTCGCCGTCCCCACGCAGACCGCGGTGACCCTGGCGACGAGCATCGTCACACGGTACGGGGAGTCGTACGGCGGGGCGGAGACACAGAGCGCGGTGACGCTGAGCGGGGTGCAGTCGCTGGCCACGGCACTCGACAACTTCGCCGGCACCGTCATCGCCGAGGACACCGACTGGGGCATCATCAGTGCGGCACGCTCCGGCGCCGACTACTTCACCGACACCGATTACCGTGACCTGGGGACGTTCATCGACGGCGTGGTCTCCGGGGCGACCAACGCCAACATCCTCTCGGCGGCCCAGGCGGTGCAGACCGCCTACGCCTCGGCCGTCGTCGCGAACCACAGCAGCGCCTCCGACGGAGGGACCGGGCTGTCCATCTACCTCCCGCCCCAGGGCGGATACGTCTCCAGTTCCTACACCCCGGGACGGTTCGAGCTGCTGACGGACACGCAGTGGGACGAGTTCCTGGGGGCGTTCACGGGGAGCAGCGGCGGTGGCGGCGGCACGGACGTGGACGGGTGCCTGGCCGACGCGACGACGGTGTCCGCACTGCCGGCGACGATCACCGCGAACGTCGGACTGGACGGCGTCGAGAGCGTAGGCGGACTGGACGTCGATTTCTACGCCCTCGCCGTGACGGCGGGCGACCGCATCGGGTTCGACATCGACGCCCTCGAGACCGGCGGCTCACTCGAATCGGTCCTCAGACTCTTCGACGCCTCGGGCGCCCATCTGGGCCACAGTGACGACGGGTACGACCCCGACACGGGCGTCTACTCGTGGGACCCCTACCTCGAGCACACCTTCACCAAGACCGAGACGGTCACCATCGCCGTCAGCGGCTACGACAACTCGTGGTACAACCCGTTCACCTCCGGCAGCGGGACCTCCGGAGACACCGGGGACTACACGCTCCTCATCCGGACACTGGGCGCCGTGACCGGTGACGACAACGGCACCATCCCCACGGCCACGGTGCTGGGCTCGGCCCCCCTGAGCTACGTCGCCGAGATCGGCGACGAGGACATCGGCACCAGCGACGTGGACCTCTACGCCGTCCAGGTCGAGAGCAACCAGATACTGACGATCACCGTGACCGCCGCCGGCGGTCTGGACGGCTACCTGAGACTGTTCAAGTCGGACGGGACGGTGCTCGCCGAGGACGACGACACCGACGGCACCAACCCCCGCATCGACTACAACTTCTCATCGGTCGGGTCGGGGACCTACTACGTCGGCGTCTCCGGGTGGTCCAACACGAGCTACGACCCGTTCCTGCTGGGGACGGCCGTCCCCGGGTCCACCGGCGTCTACACCCTTCAGGTGGCCGGGTACAGCGTGGACCTGGATTTCGACGGGACGATCCTCCTGGCGGGGTATCTGGGAAGCGCCCCGGCGGACGTCTACGAGGCCATCGGCGACGAGCCGTCGGGGGCACTGGACGTCGACTTCTACGCCGTCGACGTCACGGCCGGACAGATCCTCGCCTTCGACATCGACGCGGCGGAACTCGGCTACGGTCTGGATGCGGTGCTCCGGCTGTTCGACGCCGCCGGTGTCGAGCTGGCCTTCTCCGACGACGACTACGACCCGGACTCGGGCTCCTGGGACGACCCGTACATCGAGCGCGTCTTCCCGTTGGGCGGGACCTACACCATCGCCGTGAGCGGCTGGCCCAACGACGGCTACGAGCCGTTCGTCGAGACCTCGGGACTGCCCGGGGACGTGGGCGATTACGAGCTGCACGTCCGTGACATGGGCGGGGTCGGCGGCGACCCGGACGGCACCATCCCCACGGCACGGTTCATCTCCTACCTGCCGTGCACGCTTGTCGGCGAGATCGGGGACGGGGGCGCCGACGACCTCGACGTCGACTTCTACGCCTTCCAGGTGACCGCCGGGCAGACGGTGGAGTTCGACGTGGACGCCGAGGAGACCGGCTCCTGGCTCGATTCCATGCTGAGACTGTTCGACGGGTCGGGCACGGAACTCGCCTCCAACGACGACGCCTACGACCCCGACACGGGACAGTACACGTACGATTCGTACATCAGCTACACCTTCGCGACCGCCGGCACCTACACCATCGCCGTCAGCGGCTACTCCAACGACGACTACGACCCGTTCGTCCCCCAGAGCGGGTGGTGGGGCGGGGACACCGGGGAATACACGCTGACCGTCAGTCCGCCGGGGATCGAGCAGCCGTCGGCCTCGGAGTACATGACCTCCCTCTGCTGGGGGGTCCTGCGTCGTGCACCGGGCGCCGGCATCACCCAGTACGTCGCCGTGATCGAGAGTGGGGACGTCTCACGGGAGGCCGTCGCCCGCAGCTTCCTCAACTCCGCCGAGTTCCAGACCTGGGTCGCTCCCGTCGTCAGACTCTACCGGGCCTACCTCGGACGCTGTCCCGACGGCGGGGGACTGACCTACTGGGTGAACCGACGCAAGGCCGGGATGCTGCTGCCGGACGTGGCGAAGGGGTTCACCCAGGCCCCCGAGTTCATCAACAGACACGGGGACGTCTACAACACGCTGTCGAACGAGGCGTTCGTGACGTGGGCGTACGAGACGGTGCTCGGGAGGACCCCGGCGGCGTTCGAGATCAACTTCTGGCGTCCGGCCCTCGACAACGGCTGGCTGAGTCGTGAACAGGTGATGGTCGGCTTCACCGAGTCCACGGAGTACGTCCTGAGGACCCGCAACACGGTCAACGTCACGCAGCTCTACCTGGGAATCCTGGAGAGACCCGCCGGGAACTCGGAGATCAACTACTGGGTGGGTCGTCTGGTGGCGGGCAGCACGCTCCCGGACGTGGTCAACCGGTTCCTCAATTCGCCGGAGTACCAGAACCTGATCCGGTCGCCGGGGGGACGCGAGCCGACAGGGATGCGCCCGGCGGACCGCACGCCGGGGCCGGACGGTGAGATCCCGCAGACCGGCGGATATCTCAGGCGCAAGCCCGGACACGTCGGGCGCCGCGGCGACATGCCGCAGCGCACCCCCCTCCGCCGACGACCGGGCGTCCTCGACGGGCAGCTCCTGCGCGAGGACCTGCACGAGGACCTCCTGAAGACGTAGTCCCCGGCCGGGACCGGGAACCCCTTCTTCCCCCACGTCACGAAACCCCGGAGGCGTCCGCGCTGCAGCGCTTTGACGGGGACCGGCTCCATTTCGCGCCGGGGGGACAGGCACGGTTTTTCCGCGCGGGGACTGGCTCCTTTTTCGCGTACGCGAAAAAGGTGCCTATCCCCTTACACGCGGCCATCCCGATTTCTCCTGACCGGATTTGTGACAGAATTGCGACGTGGGGGCCGATGGTATGTCTTAGGTGGGGATGAGGTCAAGTGGAACGCCCCCCCGCGGGGCGCCGGGTGGGCCTCCGGGAAGCGGAATGGCCCCAAATCCGGGCCGAATCCGCCGTCAGAGGCCATGATCGGGGTTGACCCGAACGGGTTCGCTGCAATACTGGTGCACGGACGGCCGGGCCCCCCGGCCCGTCCATTCATGCGATTGTGAAAGGGAGCGGCACAATGAACGTTCGACGGAAGGGGACCCCGTCGGCGGCGGGTCACGCCGCGAGCGGCGTCTGTCTGGAGATGCTCGAGCCGAGACTGCTGCTGTCGGCGACGTCGGGGCTGCTCGACGAGCTGGCGGGAGAACTCGCGACGACGGGCGTCATCGAGCGCTCGGCCGAGACGGAACACCTGTTCAGTCCGGACGACACCCAGAGCGACGGCATCGTCATCCTGACGGGACAGCCCGCCGAGGGCTCCCTCGCCGAGGACGGCGTGTGGTGGAACTGGAGCGGCTCCATCAGCATCCCCGACGGACCGGGCGGGGCGTGGGTGGGCCTCAACTGCCTCTCGCCGGGAACCCTCCCGTCGGGCAACGCCGTCACGCGCGTCGTGCTCCACCACGAGATCACCCACACCTGGATCGGCGACCTCGAGGTCATGGTCTACAACAGCACGCACACCTGGATCGTCCGTGACAACGACGGCGGCTCGGCCGACAACGTCAACGAGACCGTCACCGCCTGGACCCTCTTCGACGGCGACGACCCCGTCCAGGACTGGTACTACCGTGTGCGGGACACGCAGGCCCTGGACACCGGCACGCTCACCGTCATGCAGCTCTACGTCTACTACGACACCCGGGTCAACACGGCCCCGGTCATCAACGGCGTTCCCGACGTGACGCTGGACGAGGACGGACAGTTTCCCGAGCCGCCCGCGGGGGTCGAGCGTCTGGGATTCGACGCCGACACCTCGGCCTGGCAGGCGGCGGCCGACGACCCCGCCTCCCTCGACGACGCCACCCCGACCGGTTCCAGTTACATGCTCATCGACAACCACGGCGGGTCGTGGTCCGACGTCGAGAAAAGTCCCGTCAACACCGAGGACGACCTGATGTGCTGGGCCGCCGCCGCCTCCAACGTCCTCGAATGGACCGGCTGGGGACTGGTCTCCGGCATGACCACCACCGACCAGATCTTCGCCTACTTCCTGGACCACTGGACGGACGTGGGCGGGATGATGGAGTACGGCTGGGACTGGTGGTTCGACGGGACGAACCCCTCCCAGGGGTGGGCCGGCTGGTCACAGGTGGACGTGCCGGGAGGCGGCTTCTACCCCACCGAGATCTTCAGCAACTATTACCACCACGAGTCGAGCGATTCCGTCACCCTCAACGCCATCGACCAGTACCTCCACGCCGGCTACGGCGTGACGCTGGGACTCTACGGCGGCGGCGGTCACGCCATCACCTGCTGGGGATACAACTACAACCCGGCCGACACCGACGATTACTACGGCGTCTGGGTCACCGACTCCGACGACTACAAGAGCCAGGTCAGTCCGCCCGACATGCTGCGCTACTACGAGGTGGAATACACGTCCGGACAGTGGTACCTCCAGGACTACTACGGCTCGGGCGCGTGGTACATCGGGGAGGTCCAGGCACTCGAGCAGAACCCCGACGACCCCACCCCCGACCCGACCCCGGGCGCCATCGACCTCTGGAACTACGCCTCCGACGCCGAGACCGCCGACGCCGACCTCCTCTTCACCCTCATCGGAAACACCAACCCCAACTGCGGCGTCATCATCACCGCAAACCGCTACATCGAGGTCCACCCCGCAGCCAACTGGAACGGCACCTCCACCGTGACCGTGCGCGTGAGCGACGGTTCTCTCACCGACACCGACGTCTTCACCGTCACCGTGAGCGCCGTGAACGACGCCCCGACCCTCACGGGCATCCCGGACCGCTCGCTCCGACAGGACACCCGGCTCTACTACACCACGGACCTCTGGTCGTATGCGGCGGACGCGGACCACTGGGACTGGCAGCTCACGTTCGGCATCGTGGGCAACACCAACGCGAACTGCGGTGTGAGCATCGCGGCGGGACATTACATCCAGATCATCCCGACCGCCGGGTGGACCGGCACGAGCGACGTGACGGTCCAGGTCTCGGACGGCGACCTCGTCGACACCGACGTCTTCCAGGTGACGGTCGAGCCCGCCACCGTGGACCTGACCGGTGCGTTCGCCACCGTGAGCCTCGGCGCCTCGCCGATGGCGGGGACGTGGGGATACGCCATCGTCAACGTGAACAACATCGGGAACACCGCGCGTGCCGGCACCATGGACCTCCAGCTCTGGGCCACCTCGGACGGCGACGTGACGACACTGGCGGGCGTGGGGGATTACCTGCTGACCACCGCCCGGCGGTACATGTATGTCCCCGCGGGCGGGTCCTCCCAGCAGGTGCTCTACTACACGCTGCCGCAGGGGATGGCCGCCGACGACTACCGGCTGGCACTCGTGGTCGATTCCTCGAACGAGGTCGTCGAGTCGAACGAGACCAACAACACCGCGCTGACCGCCGGACAGTACCAGGTGCGTGAGGCGTTCGTCGACCTCACCGGGGCGTTCGTCGTCGTGAGCCTGACCGCCGCGCCCGCCCCCGGCACCTGGGGATACGCCATCGTCGACGTCCACAACGACGGAAACGTCGCCCGCACCGGCTATATGAACCTCCAGCTCTGGGCGACCAGCGACGGTGACGTCACGACCCTGGCCGGGGTGGGGGATTACCTCCTGACCACCACCCGGCCCTACACGTACATCCCGGCCGGCGGCTTCTCCCGGCAGGTGTTCTACTACACGCTGCCCGCCGGCATGACCCCCGGGAACTACCGGCTGGCACTCGTGGTCGATTCGTCGGGCGAGGTCGTCGAGAGTGACGACAACAACAACACGACCCTCACGACGCAGGAATACGCGGTGGGGGGAGTGGGGACGGTCCTTGCAGCCGTGACCCCGGCACCGGCGAGCGCCCCGCGGTTAGCCGTGGCGGCGCCGCCGTCAGCGACCGTCGCGCCGGTGAAGGCGTCTCCCGCGGCGGTCGTGACCCGTGAGTCGGCGCCGGCCGGGGGGCCCGTGCGCATCGACCGGATGGATGTGGCCGCGGAGCCGTCACCGGAGCCGTTGCGGCGGGAGCCTGAGCGTGTGACGCATCAGCCGTGGTACTTGATGACCGTCCGCCCGGCGCCCGATTCACGGAACGCCGCCGCCGCGTCCACCATCCTGAACACGTCATACGCCGGACGATACCCGAGCACCGAGCAGGCCTTCGAGATGTCGATCGAGAAGTCATACGCCCCGTCGAACTGGAACGCGACCGCGGGGATGCCGAGCTTCTTCGAGATGTACTGGCTCAGCACGTCGTAGCTGAAAGCCGCGGGCGCCGCGATGTTGAACGTCTCGCCCAGGGCCTGTGGGTTCCCGAGCGCGATGAGGAACGCCTGCACCACGTCGCCGATGCCCACGATGTGACGCACGTAGGGCCGGCCGTCCGGATGCACCAGACATCCCACACCGTCTTTCCCCTTCCGGAAATACGCCTGCTGCTCGGGCGTCTTCGCGAGGTCACGCCAGGCCGGGCCGCCGAAATCGGGCGGCTTGAACGTCATGTAGCACAGGAGGTCGTCCTCGTCGAAGATCCATGAGAACCGCAGGATCGTATACGGCACGCCATACTGGATGCCGTACTGCTCGACGAGCGTGTCCTCCATGACCTTCGACAGCGCGTAGTAGCCGGGATAGGCCCGGAGGCCCAGTCGCTCGCTGATGGGGACGGGGTTGGGGTAGAAGAAGATGCCCTGCGCCGCGTCGCCCGAGGAGATGAGGAACTGCTTGAGGTGTTTGCTCGCCCGGCAGGCGTCGAGGAGGTTCATGGTTCCGCGGACGCTCACCTCGACGAGGGCCTCGCGGTCCTCCTTCTGCGTCGCGAGATGGCAGACCGCGTCCATCCCGTCGACGGCCTCCCTGACGAACGCCTCGTCGGTGACGGAGCCCTTGACGACCTCGACGCCGGCGAATTCGATGGGTGTGCGGAACTGCGTCGCACGGACCTGGTACCCCGCCTCGACCAGCGCCGGGATGAGGTTCCGCCCGATCTTCCCGCTTCCCCCCGTCACCAGCACCTTTCCGATAGTTCTTTTCGCCACGGCTCTTCCTTCTTTGGGCCTTAGACCTTGGACCTTGGACCTTGCTTCCCTTCGCCTTCCCACGTCAGCAAAATCTTGATGGCTTCCTGCCTGTAGAGCCGCTCGACCGCCTCGGCATATTTCTCGAAAGGGACGATGTCGTCGATGAGGTCCTTCGTGCGGATCTTTCCCTCTTCCAGGAGCCGTGCGACCGCGCGCAGGTCGTCGATGGTCTGCACCTTCGAGTTCCGGATCACGAGTTCCTTCTGGAACCACTTCGACTGGTCCACGGTGAAGGGCTTGTTGGTGAAGCCGAAGATGACGACCTCGTGCGCGGTGATCTCGAACGAGTTGAGCATCGCTTCGGGCACGCCCGTCGCGTCGATGATGACGTCGATCTTCTCATCGACGAGCCGCTTGAACTGCGCGTCGTCCGACGGGTCGTGGAGCTTCTTCACGCCGAGGGCCTTCGCCGCGTCGCGCCGGTTCGCGTCGATGTCCATGCCGATAATCTCGGCGGGCCCCCTGAGCATGAGCATCTGGACGATGGCGAGTCCCGCCGGGCCGAGACCCATGACGCCGACTTTCCTGCCGGTCACCTCACCCGTGACGTCCATGCAGTGGTGGGCGCACCCGAAGAGCTCGAGCACCGCGCATTCCTCGGCAGGAAGCTCCCGGCTGATCTTCGCCACGGTGCCGGCCTTCCGCGTCACGTACTCCATGTAGCACATCGGGCCCCCTTCGCCCATCAGGATCACACGGTCCCCCTCGGCCAGGTCGCGCACGCCCTTCCCGACCGCGGTCACGATGCCGACC
>DATKVD010000329.1:0-3070 GCA_035530235.1 Planctomycetota bacterium
TGTCCGGGGCCATCGTGCCTGCAGCTTGACCGATGCCAACGGGCCGGATATCCTATATGTCGAGAGACACCCGCCAAGCCGGTCGAAAGGTGAGACGTGCGAACGGTCCGCTCAGACAGGGGTAGGAAGGCGGCGCTGGTCGCGGCCGGTGCGGCCATGTTCCTGGTCGTGGGCGGGCTCGGCATCAGGCAATTCCACCAGAGGAAGCTCGAAGGACTTTTCGCCGGGTCCCCGGAGACGCCTGCCGAACTGCCCGGGGGCACCTGTCCGCGCATCGCCTACGACCTGAAGTACTGGCTTGGGGAGGTCGACTACGAGAACGAGACGGCGCCCGCCTCGCTCGAGGCCGGCCGTCCGAAGGCCGAGGCCAACCCCTGGGCGTACGTGGACGGTGCGGAGCGCGAGCGGTTCGAGGCGATGATGCGCCGGTCCCCCCGGGCCGATGCCGCCACCGGCGCCACGCGGCTCGTCCGACTCCAGTCCCCGACCGTCTACCGCGAGACGTGGCTCCCGAGGTCCTGCACCATCACGTCTCCCGTCGACGGGGCCCTCTTTCCGTCGAACCTGTGCAGTCCCTTCGTCGAGTGGAGCGACACGCACAACGACCTGTGGCAGGTCACGGTCTCGGCGCCGTCCAACTCGCTGAGGTGGACCGGGTTGAGCCGGGAGCATCGGTGGCGCGTTCCCGGCTCCGTGTGGGAGAAGATCAGGGGCCTCCCCGCGGGAACGACCGTGCAGGTGCAGGTGCGGGGCGTCAAGCGAGCCGGGCTCTGGGGCACGGCTCGTTCGACCGTGCATGTCTCACGCCCCGTGAGTCTTTCCATTTCGCCCGACCCGGCCGACGCGGCGATCGTCTACCGCCTGGTGGATCCTCCGTTCGTCAGCTACAAGACGCCCAACATGTACGTCCGGGAGATCGGCGAGAAGGAGGCACGACCGTTTCTCCTGTCGCGCAGGCGGTACTGCTTCAACTGCCACACGTTCTCACGCCAGTCCGCCGGCGGCAAGGTTGGCCTCCAGGTGCGTTACATGGGTGAAACGCGGAGCGACCTCCGGGTCTACTTCGCGGTTCATCACATCGGCACGCGTCGCACCGAGAAGATCGCACTTCCCTTCAAGATCCAGATGACAACGTTCATGGCGTGGTCGCCGGATGAGACCAAGCTCGCGTTCTCGGCCAACCAGGCCATCGTCACACTGCCGCCGCTGGTGCACGAGACGCAGTACGCCGGGCTGCCCACGTCGGACATCGCCGTCTACGACACGACGCGAAACGAAGCGTATCTGCTGCCGGGGGCCTCGGCGGAGGACGTGATCGAGGTCTACCCGCGCTGGACCCCCGACGGGAAATCGATCGTCTACTGCCGGGCGTCGGCGGGGGCCCATCCCGCGCTCGTGAAGCTCGCACTCCACGTGATACGTTTCGACGACGGCCGCGGGGGCACGGGCCGGGCCATCCCCGGCGCACAGGCCCCCGACAAGAGCAGCTACTACCCCCGCTTCTCCCCGGACGGCAGGTGGTTCACCTTCGTGCGGTCGGACGGCGGGTCCCTCATCAAGTCGTCGAGTGACGTCTGGATCATGCCCGGCAGCCTCGAGGGCGAGGCCCGGCCCCTGGAGAGCAACGTCCCCTTCGCCGCCGATTCCTGGCACAGCTGGTCGTCGAACAGCCGGTGGATCGTCTTCGCGTCGAAACGGGACGACGGTGTCTTCGCCCGTCTCTACATGACCCACATCGACGACGAGGGACACGCCTCCCCGGCGGTGAGACTGCCCGTGACCGACCCGCCGATGATGAGCTTCAACATACCGGAATTCGTGACCGGCGTGCCTGCGATCCGGGAGCGCACACTGTACGACGGCCTCGACATCGAGAACGAGGCCGTCCACGTCGGCCGGAGGGACGGCAACTGACATGAATGACCAACCAGGCGTGCGAATGCGTTCGGACGCAGCACCGGAGGCCCGGAAGCCGTCGGCGTGGTGGGTGCCGCTTCTGTGCCTGGCGGCCGCACTGGCGGTTTTCGCCCCGTCCCTCACCACCGGCGCGTTCGTCAACGGACCCGAATCCGTGCTGCGCCTGCCTCTGCTCTCGCACTTCCGGAACGTTCCCGAGATATTCGGTCGGGACTTCATGGTCTTCACGGAGGGACAGTATCGACCGCTCAGCTACGCGCTCCTCGCGGTCGTCCGCACCTTCGTCGGCGCCGACCGGACACTCTTCTGGCACACCTGGCTGGTCGTCTTTCATGCGCTGAACGCTTTCCTGGTCTACCTTGTGGCGCGGCGGTTCGCCCGGCACGGGCTCAGTGCGTTTCTCGCCGCCGGGGTCTTTCTGGTGCATCCACTGGCCTCCGTCTTCGCCAACCAGATGAACCAGTTCCATCACGTGCTCGCGGTCACGCTCGCCCTGGGCACGATGGTCCTCTACGTCCGTTTCGTTCGGACACGTCGCAGAGGTCCGTACGTCTTCGCGGTGCTGGTTTTCGCGGCCGGGCTCTGGACCTCCAAGGCGCTGCTCACGCTGCCACTCGTGCTTATCGTGTTGGAAATCTTCCATGAGCGAACCTCCTTGAAGGTCGTTCTCAGGCGGTGCCTCCCGTTCGCCGGTCTGATTCTCCTGATGGCTCCCTGCCTGCTGTGGCTCACGCCGAACGAACTCTTCTATCATTACCCGGGGTACTATCCGGGCGTCGCCTGGCTCAGTTTCTGCTCGTTCGTCGCCGGCACGGGACACTTCGCACTCGGCCTGGCAGGCGGGTGGAACGTTCCCGCACCGCTGCACGAGATCGTCCGGCACCTGACCTCTCGGCTGGACTGGCGCTTCCTCCTGGGAACAGGGAGCGTCCTGGGCCTCTCGGGTCTCGCGCTGTGGGGACTGAGACGCGGGAAGTGGCTCGCCCTCGGCGCCGTCCTCATTGCCGTGAGTCTCATCCCGTACGTCTCCACCGCCGTGGACCTCGTCGACCAGTTCCCGTCGTGGAACTGCTTCTACCTGCCGCTTGCGGGGTTCGCCCTGCTTCTGGGCGGCGCGGTGGAGGTCCTGCTCGGGTCGTTGACCACCCCAAAG
>DATKVD010000330.1:0-13271 GCA_035530235.1 Planctomycetota bacterium
TCCTCCTCGGTTCTGTGTCGGGTGCGAAGCTCACGGAGTGGAAACCGGCGTCAACATGCCGATGCGCCACGAGAACCCACCGTAGCCCTTCCCGGACTTCTCACTGTCCAGCATGCCCTGGAAGACGAACCGGAGGTTACCGGGGTCGACCGTCATCGTCTGGTCGCCGCCCTCGCGGATGAGCTCGCCGTGACTGACGTTGTCGGTCCAGGGCCGGACGCCGGCGGCGGGTCGGATGTTCCGCCACCCGGCGAAGGGCTTCTCGGCGGTGTCGGCCACGGGCGTCCACTTGCCGTCCAGACGGTCCGCGACGTAGGCCTTGTAGTACCGCCGGCCGTTCTCCTCGATGATCGTCAAATACTTGTTCAGCCCCTTGAGCTTGTAGGTGTGACTCGCCTCGAAGATCCGGGCCTCGAGCGCGATCTCGCAGTGCTCGAAGCCCTTGGGGAAATCCTTCAGGTCCGTCCACAGCCGCCACATCTTGCCGTTCAAGCTGGTGAGGAAGAGGTAGGCCCGCTCATCGTCGCAGATGATCCAGTAGTCGAGCCCGCCCTGTTCGCGCGGGTCCTTCTCGCCGCCGTCCAGGATGGGTTGTGCCTGTGTCCACGAGTCCGCATCGGCGATGTCCGTCGTCGTCGAATACGCGACCCACATCTTCTTCGCGCCGGGCACGCCCATCTGGTAGATGAGATACCACTTCCGGTGCGGGGTGAAATAGAAGACCTGCGGGGCACAGTAATACTTGCTGGGGCTGACCTTCAGGATCGTCCGCGGGGCCGCGTCCGCGTTCTCCCACTTGTCGAACGCGCAATACTCGATGGCCGACCTGCCCATCAGCTTCACCGTCATGAAGACGTGCCACTTCCCCTGGTGAAAGACGACGGTGGGGTCCTTCTGAGCACGGCTGGGGTCTTGCCTGCGCTTCTCGGGTGCAATCAGCGGCGCGGTGTACTCCCACAGGGCCGGCGCCTTGAACCGTGCCGCTGCCCCGGCGGGCCCGCGAGATCCAGACTTCTCCTCGGCCATCATCGTGCTCGCGAAAACCAGAACTGCGGCGACAAGAATGACGCTCTTCATGATACCCGTTCCTCCCCCAGGTGCATGCCCCCTGCCTATCATACCGCCGCATGTGGCGTCTTGTCAACGCCCCGGAGGCGAACACCCTTTTCCCCACGGCGGGTTTTTATGGAACCGGACCAAAGACCTGTTCGTCCAAGTGGGTGAAGACTTCCGAATGGCGAAGGAGGAAGGCGATGGAAAGGCGAAGGATGTTTCGATGCGTCGTTATCGGCTTTGTGATGGCGGGCGCGGTGCTGTTGGCGGGACCGGCCTCTGCGCGAATCAAGCTGGTCACACTGCCCGTGCGCGAGCGCGTGGAGATCCAGCTCGACAACCCACAGGCCACACTCGTCGAGGAGGAGCGCATCGTCACCCTGCTGGAGGGGACGAACCTCATCGACTTCTCGTGGTCCAATACGGCCATCGACAAGTGGACGACGCAGTTCCGCGTGCTGAACATGCCGCTCAGGGGCCGTCGCGCGGGCGATTCGCCGCTGATGGTGCGTCCGGACGGCAGGGTCGAGATGATCCGCGTGGTCAACGTCGCGTACCCGCCCGGGGAAAACGCGCTCACGTGGGAGGTCTACGCGGAGAAGCCGTTCGCGGCGCGCGTCCGCATCTCCTACCTCATCGGGAACCTCAAGCGGTCGTTCAACTATCGCGCGGTCGCCGAGACCGACGAGTCCTCGCTCGTCCTGCGAAAATACCTGCGCCTCGACAACTACTCCGGCGAGGACTTCGGGACCTCCGGCATCTGGGCCGGATTCGGGAACTACTTCCGCCGCGAGATCGGACTCAACGAGGCCAAGGAACTGCTCATCTGGAAGTTCACGAACGTCCCCATCCGCAAGACCTACACGTTCGACTGGTGGCGGTGTCCCCCGGTCCCGAACGAGCCCGACCAGCGCTACGTCGAGATGCGCTACGTGCTCACCAACGACGCGAAGCACAACCTGGGGGCGTTCCCGCTGCAGTTCGGGAAGGCACGGATCTTCCAGAAGGACACCCGCGGCAGCGAGGCGTTCCTCGGCGAGGACTGGGGACGGTTCACGCCGGTCGACGACGAGATGAAGCTCTATCTGGGCCTCGCGCGCGACATCCAGGTCAAGCGCAAGGTCGCGCGGAACGTCCGGCACCCCGTCAAGAACAACGTCTACGACCAGGAAGTCGTGCTCGAATACGCGATCCGGAACTTCAAGAAAGACGCGGCGGCGCTCGACCTCGTCGAGGACATGAACCGTCTGCGCGACGTCTTCTGCGGACAGAAGGACCACGACGCGGAGTGGGAGATCGCGCGCGACGAGACGACGCTGCCCGACACGCAGGTGGAGCGCAAGGACTCGCACACGGTGGAGTTCCACGTGCCCCTCAAGGCGGCGCCACCCGGCGACGCGAAGGTCGAGGAGGTCGTGGTGCAGGTCCATATCTGGCTCCGGAACGAATGGTAAGGAGACCCCCCATGAAGACGAGCAAGACGACATCCCTGCTCCTGCTCGCGGCGCTCGGCACGGGACTCCTCGCGACGACGCTCGGCGCCCGCAACGTGGACCTCGCCACGCTGCCGCCGCGCGACAGCGTCCAGCTCACCATCTACAACTCCGAGGACCTGACGCTCGTCCGTGAGACCCGCAGCCTCTCGCTCAAGGCCGGGATCAACCGCATCCAGTACTCGTGGGCCGGGACGCTCATCGACCCGACGTCGGTGGAGATCCGCCCCCTGGAGCGGGCCGAGCAGATCGAGGTGCTCGACACGACGTTCCTCGGCGACAAGCCGCAGCACTGCATCTGGAACATCGAGTCGAAGTTCGAGGGACAGGTGAAGTTCCAGGTGACGTATTTCACCAGCGGCATCTCGTGGGCGGCCGACTACGTGCTCGTCGCGAACCCGGCCGAGAGCGAGATGTCGTTCGACGGGTTCGTGCGGGTCATCAACAGCTCGGGCGAGGACTACGAGAACGCGCAGGTGCGGCTCGTCGTCGGGGTCGTGAACCTCGTCGAGAAGATCCAGGACCTCGCACGACGCGGGGTGCCGCTGCCGGCGGCGCCCGCGGAGCGGTATCGGTATGCGATGGCGGGTGCCATCCAGAAGGGCGAGGCGCTGGATGAAGCCAAGGAGGCGGGACGGCCGCCCGAGATCATCAAGGAGGGTCTCTCCGAGTACTTCATCTACACGATCGAAGGCGTGCAGACGGTCCCGAACGGCTGGTCGAAGCGGCTCTCCAGTTTCGCCGCGCGGCAGGTGAAGTTCGACATCCTCTACCGGCTGCGCCCGCACCAGTATGGCGACCGCCCGGTGCGCTTCTTCATCCTCAAGAACGACGCGGAGCACAAGTTAGGCACCACCCCGCTGCCCGACGGCGTCGTCCGCACGTTCCGCGACAACGGCAAGGACGGCCTCGCGTTCCTCGGACAGCAGACCACGAAGTACGTCCCCATCAAGGCGGACATCGAGCTCAACGTGGGACTGGACGACGAGGTGGTCGAGGAGGCGAAGTGCCTGAGCGTCGCCCGGTCCAACTTCACGTTCGACGGCCGGCCGCCCCGCGTCGTCGGCTGGGACGAGACGCGCTCGTGGAAGGAGGAGATCCGCAACTACCGGGACAAGCCCATCCGGATGGAGATCCGGCGCGTCATCCCGGGGGACGTGGACCTCGTGGCCGAGACCGCCAAGATCCACGACTTCCAGACCGTCGAGTTCACCTTCGACGTCAAGCCCCGCGGGAAGTTCGCGTGGTCGTACCAGTACACGCAGCACCTCGGGCGCAACGCGAAACAGAACCGCATCCGGAAGGTCGACCTCATTCGGTGAGGGAGCGGAGGGAATCAGGCGGTCGGCAGCGTTCGCGCGTTCCAGTTGACGGACTCGAGGCCGAACGACCGGTCACTTCGCACGGATGTCGTAGACGAACAGCTTGTCGGCGTGACGGACGTAGAGCCGGCCGTCACAGACGACCGGATGCGCCCAGTGGAGTCCGCCCCCGCCCCGGGGCACCTCGAAGGAACTCACGAGACGGTACGCCTCGGGCGTAGCCTCCACCAGCTTCATCGTCCCGCGCTCCTCCAGGCAGTAGAGCATCCCCTCGGCCCAGGTCAGCGACCCCTTGCCCGGGGCGTTCCAGACCTGTCTGCCGGTCATGAAGTCGAGGCAGAACCACCCCTTGGCCTCGTGGCCCGCCCCGTACAGGTACCCGTCCAGCAGCACCACGCCGCCGTGGTGGTTGTCCATGAGCGCACTGGACCAGACGGTCTCAGCCTTCACGCCGCCGTCGGCCTCCTCGAGCCGCACCAGCAGACTCCCCTTGCCGTAGCCGGTCGCGGCGAAGACGTGTCCCTTGTGGAAGATCGCGTCGGTGCAGCTGTTCTGACGCTTGTTGGCGAACGGGACGCGCCACAGCAGCTTCCCGGTCCCGGCGTCCACCGCGAACAGCGAGTCCTCGCTCAGGTTCACGATCTGCCGACGGCCGCCGAACTCGAAGATGATGGGGGTGGAGTAGCCGATGCCGTCCTTGATCTCGGTGTTGGCCCACACCGTCCTGCCGGTCTTCTTGTCCAGACAGACGATGTAGCCCTTGTCCCCGCCCGGACAGACGATGAGCCTGTCGCCGTCGATCACGACGGACTCGGCGATGCCGTACTTGGCGACCTTCGCGTCGAACGCCTTGAACAGGTCGAGCCGCCACAGCTCTCTCCCGGTCGGGGCATCGAAGGCGGTCAGGTGCCCGTGCTCGGAGGCGTGGTAGAGCCGTCCCTCGTCGCAGGTGGGGGTGGCGCGGGAGCCGGCGTAGCCGACGGCGTGCCTCATGGTGCCCGCGGCTTCCCACGACGGTCCGTTGAGTTTGCGCCACTTCTCGCGACCGTCCAGGTCGAACGCGAAGACCCAGGTCTGCTTGTCGAGCATGCCGGCGGTGTAGATGAGTCCGCCGGCGACGGTGACGGAGCTGTAGCCCTTGCCCAGTCCCTCGGCCGTCCAGAGCAGCTTCGGCCCCCCCTCGGGCCACTGCTTCAGCAGTCCGGTCTCGGTGGACTTGTTGTCACGGTTGGGTCCGTGGAACGAGGGCCACTCCAGTCTGGGCTCACCGGACGCCGACCCGCAGACGAGCACGATGCTGAGGACGACAAGCAGAAAACGGGTGTGCATGGGAACTCCTCTTGAGTGAGGCGGGTCGGCCCCGCCGGGTCCGTTCATTATATAATATAACCCACGTGTTGCCGCACCGTCAACATCCCGCCGTCCGGAGGCTTCCCTCAGGACCGTCTTCCCGGCCGCTAGTGGTTCGTGACATTTGCAGTTGGGGGGGCGCCATGAACCCCGAGGCGCGGCCCACAGGTGGCCGCGCTACAGCAGGCGAGGTAGCGCGGGGACGTGCCTGCCCCGGCTTGTCGGGGTGCCCCGCGCCGACCGCCCAGAACAAGTGTCACGAACCACTAGTGCAGCAGCCACAGACTGACCGCCATGACGAGCATGCCGAAGGTGACGCCGAGGATGGGCAGGTGGCCGTCGTCGAGGGCCTTGGCGGCCGGGATGAGCTCATCCAGTGAGATGGCGACCATGACGCCCGCGACCGCCGCAAGTGTCACGCCCATAACGCCTTGCGTCATGAAGGGCATCAGCACCAGTGCGGCCAGGAGCGCCCCCACCGGCTCGGCCACCCCCGAGAGAAAGGACCACAGGAACGCCTTGCCCCGGCTGCCGGTCGCCGCGTAGACGGGCGCCGAGATCGCCAGTCCCTCCGGGATGTTGTGAAGCGCGATCGCCACCGCCAGCACCACGCCCAGGCGCACGTCGTGCAGCGTGCTGATAAAGGTGATCATGCCCTCGGGGAAGTTGTGCAGTGCGATGCCGAGCGCGGTGAGGAGTCCCGTGCGCTCCAGGCGCCCCTCGTGCACCCCCTTGGCGTGGGCGTGGTGGTCCTGCTCGTAGTCGTGCGGGACGGTCAGGTCGAGCGCGAAGAAGACGAGGATGCCGCCGACGAACGCCAGGTGGGCGTAGAGGAACCCGAGGTGACCGTTTGCGTCTTCGAGCGAGGTGATGGCGTTCTGAAGCAGCCCGACGAACGAGACGAGGATCATGACACCGGCCGAGAAGCCGAGGGTGACGCCGAGGAGTCTCCTGCCGGGCCGCTTGACGGCGAGTCCCAGGAAGCTGCCCACGGTCGTGGCCAGCCCCGCACCGGTGGTCAGGAGAAGTGCGGTCCCCAGGTCGCCCTGCATGGGTTGGTCCTCTGCTCTGCAAAAAACACGCCCTGCAAGACAGATAGGAGGTCAGACATTCCTGTCTGACGCCGGCCAGTGACAGGCAAGAATGCCTGTCCTCCTGTCTTGCATACACGGCATCCACGTTCTGCTACTTCTTGCCGCGCCGGTGTTCGGCGATGTAGTGCTCGGCGGCGATGGCCGCGGTGGCCCCTTCACCCACCGCCGTCGCGATCTGCCGGTACGAGTCCTTCCGGACGTCCCCGATGGCGAAGAGTCCCGGGATCTGCGTCTGCATGTCGAACCCGGTCTCGATCTCGCCGGCACACTCCTCGCCGAACAGGTTGCAGAGGAATCCGGTGTTGGGCTCGTGCCCGATGAAGATGAACACCCCGTCGCAGGGCAGGTCGCGCGTCTGGTCGGTCTTGACGTTCCGCAGACTGACGCTCTCGACCTTGTCCTTGCCGTTGATGCGTTCGACGACGGTGTCCCACTCGACGGAGATCCCGGGGTTCTCCAGGACCTCGGTCTGCTGGATCTTCTCGCCGCGGAATTCGTCGCGACGGTGGACGATGGTGATGTGGGCGGCGAACCGTGCGATGAAGAGGGCCTCCTTGAGTGCCGCATCGCCGCCGCCGACGACGACGACGTTCTTGTCGCGGAAGAACGGCGCGTCACAGGTGCCGCAGTAGCTGACCCCTCGGCCGCGGAGCTCTTCCTCGCCGGGCACGCCCAGTTTTTTCGGGTCGGCGCCGGTCGCCAGGATCAGGGTCGGCGAGCGGTACTGGGCCACCTTCGTCGTGACGACCTTCGTCTCGCCGTCGAGTTCGATGAGGGTGACCTCTTCGTTCCGGAACTCGGCCCCGAACCGCTTCGCCTGGGCCTCCATGCGCTGAATCAGCTCCGGGCCCTCGACGCCCTCGGGGAAGCCGGGGTAGTTGTCCACCTGCCAGGTGGTGGCCACCTGTCCGCCGATCATCAGACGCTCGAAGACGAGCGTCTTCAGTTCCGCGCGTCCGCCGTAGATGGCCGCCGACAGTGACGCCGGGCCGCCGCCGACGATGATGAGGTCGAATTCTTCGCTCATGCCATTGCTCCCGTAGCTTGACTGGGACAGATGGCCGGGCCACAAGGGGCCCGGACTACCGCTGTGCTGTGGTGCGCCCACCTGTGGGGCGCAGTCCCTAGCGCACGGGTCGTTTCATCACTTCCCAGTGTCGGCCGTCGGCTTCGATGAGTCGGTCGGCCTCGGCCGGTCCCCAGCTCCCGGCCTCGTATGTCGGCAGCGTGGTCTCCTTCTCGCGTTCACAGGCTTCGAGCAGCGGATTCACGAATTCCCACGCGGCCTCGACCTCGTCGTCGCGGATGAAGAGGGTCGAGTCGCCCAGTGCCGCGTCGAGGAGCAGTCGCTCGTAGGCGTCGGGCGGCTCGCGGCCGAACGCCGAGGCGTAACCGAAATCCATCTGGTACGGCCGGACCTCCATCGCGGGACCCGGGACCTTGGTCTGGAACTGGAGCGAGATGCCTTCGTTCGGCTGGATGCGGATGCCCAGCTGGTTGGGCTTGAGCGGGTGGTCGGCGTCGGCGCCGAAGAGCACCTGTGGCACGGGCTTGAAGTGGATGGCGACGTCGGTGATGCGCGCGGCGAGGCGTTTCCCCGTCCGCAGGTAGAACGGCACCCCGGCCCACCGCCAGTTGTCGACGAAGGTCTTGAGGGCGACGTAGGTCTCGGTGACGGAACCGGGTGCGACGCCCGCCTCGTCGCGGTAGCCGGGCACACGTTCGCCGCCGACGGCGCCCGCGGCGTATTGCGCCCGCACGACGTTCTCGGCGAAACATTTCTGAGGGATCGGCCTCAGGGCCCGGAGGAGCTTCACCTTTTCGTCACGGACGGCGTGGGCGTCGAGGGCAACGGGCGGCTCCATCGCCACCAGACACAACAGATGCATCATGTGGTTCTGGAGGATGTCGCGGAGCGCCCCGGCGTCGTCGTAATAGCCGCCGCGACCCTCCACGCCGATCGTCTCGCTCACGGTGATCTGGACGTGGTCCACGTATTTCTGGTTCCAGACGGGCTCGAAGATGGCGTTGGCGAAGCGCAGGACGAGCAGGTTCTGGACGGTTTCCTTTCCGAGGTAGTGGTCGATGCGGAAGGTTCGGGTTTCGGAGAAGGTGCGTCTGAGTGTCCGGTTGAGTTCGCGCGCGCTCGCGAGGTCGTGACCGAACGGTTTCTCGACGATGATTCGCGACCAGGGGGCGTCCGGGGTCTCCGGGTGGACCAGCCCCGTGTCGTGCAGTCCCTCGGCAATGGGAGCGAACGCGACGGGGGGCGTGGCGAGGTCGAAGAGCAGGTTGCCGGGGCCGTGCGTCTGCTCCAGGGACTTCGCGAGGATGCGGAAGCCGTCCGCGTCGTAGCCGCCATGCTGGTAGCGGATGCGCTTGGCGAACGCGTGCCAGGTCTTCCGCTCCCACGAGTCGGCACGCGCCGATGCCTGCACCCCCTCGCGCAGCTCTTCCAGAAAGGCGTCCTGGTTCTTCTCCGTCCGGGCGTAGCCGACCAGCCGGAACCCGTCGGGCAGCAGGCCGTCGGCGAACAGACCATAGACCGCCGGGATGAGCTTCCGACGGGTGAGGTCGCCGGACGCTCCGAAGATGACCAGCGTGAACGGATCAGGCACTTTGCCGGACATGGACTCCTCCACACCGCGATGTCAGGGCGGCCCCGACCCGTCGGCGTCCGTTTCGCGCGGCGCGGCGGCAGCACCGCCCGCGTGGTACGTGGGGGAATTCTTCGGGACCTTCCCTTTCATGTTCTGCGTGTAGTGGGCGTACGTGAGCGGCTTCGCGGTCGTGAGCATCTCGGCCGTGGTCACGTCCGCAATGAAGAGCGTGTGTGTGCCGAGGTCTTTGCGATCGATGATGCTCCCCTCGAACACGGCGACCGTGTTCTCCAGCACCAGGGGACACCCGTTCTCGCCGAGCCGGTGCGACGCCTGCGACAGCTTGTCGACGTCGCGACCCGACTTGAAACCGAAGAGCCCGATGAAGGCCATGGGGGTCGATTCGGCCAGCACCGAGACGGCCAGCACGCCGCTCGCGTCGATGTACTCGTGGGTCAGTTCGTTCTTCGAGATGCTCACGGCCACCTTGGGCGGCACCGCCGTCACCTGCATCAGGGCGTCGGTGATCTGGCCGTTCAGTCTCCCGTCGAGGTGTGACGTGACGACGTAGAGACCGTAGTTCAGGGTGTCGAGGACGTCCTGCCGAGTGTCCACGTCTTCCCCCGTGTGAACGACAGATCGGCGCGTGCCCGCCACGTCGGACGGCACCCGTTGTTTCACCGCAAAGGCCGCAGAGGAACGCACTCCAAACTCGAAACTCTAAACTCGAAAGTCAAAGAAGCAACGTTTCCAAACCACTTTTGAGTTCTGAGTTTCGAGTTGCGACTTCTGTTCATCAGGACGCCTTGGCCAGTTCACCGCTCAGCAGGCTGACGTGACTCATCTCCTCGCGGATGATGCCGTCGATCTTCTCCTTGCCGAGCGCCCGGCCCACGGCGTCTTTCATCCCGATGTAGAAGACGATGGAGTCCTTCTCCAGGCCGATGGCCGTGGTGAGGATCTCGGCGAGGGTTTCACGGCCGGTGAGTTTCGCCGAGGGGTCGACCTTCGTGTCGAAGACGTGTCCGTCGGCGACGGCCTGGAGGTAGAGCGCGGCCTGGTCGTCGGGGTCGAAGACGGCGGAGGCCTGCTCCTGGTCGGTCAGCTCCTTCCTCATGGCGGCGAAGGTTTTCTCGTGGTCGTCCTCCATGGCGGCGAGACCCAGGAGCATGTCTTTTCCGGATTCCCCCGCGGCGCCCCCGGCGGCCTTGCGGTAGAACTTCGCACCGTTCCGCTCGATCTGCTCGGCCATGGCGAAAATCTCGTCGGCGTTGAACACAGCACTCATTCCGCTCCTCCTTTTCGTTAGGACGCCTTCGGTGGGTGGAAGGCACGTTGGGACAGTTCCTCATCCAGTCTGGCGAGTCCTTCGGCGGTGTCGCCCGCTGCCTGCGCCTTCCGGACCACGCCCTCGGCCGATTCCTCCTCTTCCTCCTGCTCCTTGACGAACCACTGAAGTGCGGCGACCGTGGCGTCGTCCTTCTCGGCGGTGGCGAGCGTGACGAGGGCCTTGATGAGCCCGGTGACCTTGCGCTCGTGGGCCTGAACGGCCTGGAAGACCGCCAGGGGCGAATCCCACTCGGTGGACGGGCCGTCGATGGCGGTCATCGTCGCCCGGGCGCCGGACGCGTTCAGATAGCCGTAAAGACGGTCGGCATGGATGAACTCCTCCATCGCCTGCACGCGCATCCAGTTGGCACACCCGGGGAGCTTCTTCGCGTCGAAGTACGACCGCATGGAGAGGTAGAGGTACGCGGAGTAGAGCTCCGCGTTGATCTGCCCGTTGATGGCGGCCGCCATCTTGTCACTCATCATGACGTCAGTCTCCTTTCCACAGCCCGTGGAGGTTGCAGTAGGCACGGGCCGTGACGCTCGCGTCCGCGGCGATGCAGATGCAGAAGGTCGCCTCGGGAGCATCCCCGGGCTTCAGCGCCCGGCGCCAAACCTGTCCGTCCACCAGCAGCTCGATCCACTCGATGTAATGCTCCTTCGTCATCGGGTGGGCCACCGAGCCGACCTTCACCTTCACGTTGTCGCCGCTCTTCTCGACGACCGGGACGTGCTTCTCGACCGCGGCGTCGACGGTGTTCGCCTCATAGAGCTTCATGGGCTGACCGCAGCAGACCAGCTCGCCCGCGCCGCCGTGAAGCACCTCCACGATGTTACCACACACCTCGCACTTGTAAACCTCCATTACCTTCGCCATGGCTTCCCCTCCTTTCCACGGTTCCCGTCCGCTTGCCCGGCCGCCATCGGACGGCCGGGGTGGATTTCGTAAGCGCGTCTACCAGTTCTCGCCCAGGAGTTCGAAGTGTGCCTGTGGGTGGGCACACGCCGGACACAGGTTCGGGGCTTCCGTCCCTTCGTGCAGGTAGCCGCAGTTGAGACAGCGCCAGACGACGGGCTTCTCACGCTTGAAGACCCGGCCCTTCTCGATGTTCGCGGCGAGGTCGAGATAGCGCTTCTCGTGCTGCTTCTCGGCGACGGCGATGGACCGGAAGACGGTGGCAATTTCACTGAAGCCTTCCTTCTCGGCCGTCTCGGCGAAGCCCGGGTACATGTCGGTCCACTCGTAGTGTTCGCCCGCGGCGGCGGCCTTGAGGTTCTCGGACGTCTTTCCGATTATCCCGGCCGGGAAGGCGGCCTGGATCTCCACCTCGCCCCCCTCGAGCAGCTTGAAGAGCCGCTTGGCGTGCTCACGCTCCTGGTTGGCCGTCTCCTCGAAGATGTCGGCGATCTGGACGAGTCCCTCCTTGCGTGCGGCGCTCGAGAAATAGGTGTAGCGGTTCCTCGCCTGGGATTCGCCCGCAAACGCCGTCAGGATGTTCCTCTCCGTCTGCGTGCCCTTGAGCTTCATGCGTTCTCCTCCCTTCAACTGTGCTTATTCGGTTTCCGTGTCCGGTGTTGCCTTGTATCCGAGTTCACCGACGGCGGCGCACATGGCGCCGACGTCGAAATCCTTTCCGCCGACGACGGCCCGGCCGCCTTTCAGATCCACCTCGGCCGAGGTGACCCCGGGCTGCTCGCGCAGCGTGCGCGTAACCGTCTCGACGCAGTGACTGCACGTCATCCCATCGATCCTGAGCGTGACCGATTGTGCCGGCGCTTCGTCGGGCACGCGTCCGCCCAGACGTCCCATCGTCGGCTTGAAGACCGCCACGGCGAGCACCGCCAACAGCACCACCGCCGAGGCCGACTTCAGAACCGCATACCACACCGAGGTCCCATGCTGGTGCGCCACCCACTCGGCCACGTCGGCGCCTTGGGTCATCTGGTCGAGGAGCAGTCCCGCACCGAACGCCGTGACGGCGACGGTCAGCAGGTAGATGACGGCGGTGCGTCGGCCCATGATCTTCCAGATGGTCGCGATGGTGGCGGCATTGGTGGCGGGTCCGGTCATCAGGAACGCCAGTGCCGCCCCCGGCGACACCCCACCGGTCACGATCAGCGCCGCCGCCACCGGCACCGACGCCGTCGCACACACATACACCGGTATCCCCAGCACCATGAGCACAAGCACCTGAAGCACTCCCGGACGGATCATGTGCGCGAAGAAGTCCTTCGGCAGGACGGCCGAGATGACCCCGGCGATGACGAGTCCCACCAGAAGCGCCTTTCCGATGTCCCGCGGGAGCGTGAGAAAGCCGTAGCGGAGTGCACGTTTCAGTTTGCCGTCGCCGCCGGCGCCCGGGTCGCAGCACTCGTCCGTGCAGCGGACGGCCGGCCCAGCGGCACCCGTTTCTTCTCCGGCGATCACCGAGACGATCGACCCCCCCAGCACCCCGCTCACCAGTGCGACGACCGGGCGGAAGACCGCGAACACCGGCCCGAGCAGGCTGAACGTCACAAAGATGCTGTCGACGCCGGTCTGAGGCGTCGAGATGAGAAACGCCGTCGTCGGACCCCGCCCGGCCCCGTGACGACGCAGCGACGCCGAGACGGGGATCACCCCGCACGAACACAACGGCAGCGGCACCCCGAACAGCGCCGCCTTCACGATGCTCGTGAACCCGCGGCCGCCGAGGTGACGCTCGATCAGCTCCGGCGAGATGAACACGCTCAGCAGTCCCGCCACCAGGAACCCGAAGAGCAGGTACGGACTCATCGCCGCCAGCACCCGCCAGAACGCCGCCGCGATGTTCAGCAACTCGTCCACGTGGTCGTCTCCATCCTGTCGCTCACCTCGACGTCGCCCTGACACGGTCCTCTCAGGGTTCAGGCGAGGTCGAACCGGTCCAGGTTCATCACCTTGGTCCATGCCGCCACGAAGTCCTGCACGAACTTCTGCTGCGAGTCCGCAGATCCGTAGACTTCCGCGACAGCCCGAAGTTGGGAGTTCGAACCGAAGATGAGGTCGAC
>DATKVD010000331.1:0-10068 GCA_035530235.1 Planctomycetota bacterium
CTTCGATGGGGCATGGGCTTGGCTCCGCGCCGGACAGGAATGTCCGGCCTCCTATTCAGTGTCCGGAAACGTGCTCAGGTGCGTCTGGTCGCAGATCCAGAAGGTCTCGGTCGTCTTCGGACGCTCACGCTCGAGTTTCTCGACCAGGGCTTTCCACGCGGCCTCGTCCCGGTGCCAGAGGATGTGCTGGGAGGTCTGGGTCATCCGGCTCTCGGCCCGCTTCTCGCAGAAACCGGTGACGTCGACGGTGACGGTGGGCAGGGGCTCGGCGACGGCCTTGTAGTAGTAGACGTGCGGGGTGCGGTGCGGCGGCCCCAGCTCGGCGTTCACCGGCTCTCCGGCGTGAAAGACCGCGTCGCGGACGATCTGGTGCGTGTTGCGGTGGTCGGTGTGAACGTCAACCGGTCCGTGGTTGAACACCGCGTCGGGCTTCACCTGCCGGATAACTTTGACGCACCAGCACAGGGTCTCCTTGTCGCAGGTGAGTCCCTGGTCGGGTGCGTCGTAGTTGAACCGCTCGGTCACGCCCAGGACCTTGTCGCACGCGGCCTGCTCGGCACGGCGCATCTCGACGATCTTGTCCTTCCATTCCGGCTTCGGATACCCCTCGCACCCGTCGGTCATGATCGCGACGTAGACCTCCGTTCCCCCGGAGGCGAGTTTGGTCATGGTGCCGGCCATGGTGGTTTCGTCGTCGGGGTGCGCGCCGAAGACGAGGATGCGTCCGTAGTTCATCGCGTCGCCTTTCCCTGGGTGTGGGGGATGAGTGTCAGGCGGCGAGTTTGCCGGAGGGAGGTCGAAAGGTCAAGTGGAAAGCGCGGGGCGCTCACTTCATCTCACGCAGGCGCCGGACACGTTCGTCGATGGGCGGGTGGGTGCTCCACATGCTCGTGCCCTTCCGGCCCTTGAGCTTCATGATGGGGTTGACGATGTAGAGGTGCTGTGTGGCACGGTTGGCGACCTCGAGCGGCTCACGGTCGCCCTGGATCTTCTCGAGGGCGCTCGCGAGTCCCTCGGGATAGCGCGTGAGTTCCGCGGCACTGGCGTCCGCCAGGTATTCCCGCTGCCGACTGACCGCCAGCTGGATGATCTTCGCGAGAATGGGTGCGATGATCGCGAAGATGATCGTCACCAGGAGCAGCACCAGCACCACGAGCCCGCCTCCCTTGCCCCGTGACCGGCCGCCCGAAAGACGGAGGTGCCTGAGACTGCGCAGAAACACGTCGCAGATCAGCACCACCGTCCCCACCAGGATCGCCATCAGCATCGCAAACTTGATGTCGTAGTTCTTGACGTGACTCATCTCGTGGGCCATCACCCCCTGCACCTCGTCACGACTCAGCTTGTCGAGAAGTCCGGTGGTGATGGCGACCGAGGCGTGTTCGGGGTCGCGTCCGGTGGCGAAGGCGTTCGGGGCGCTGTCGTTGATGACGTAGACTTTGGGCATGGGGATGCCCGAGGCGATGCTCATCTCCTCGACCACGTTGAAGAGCTTCGGGTTGTCGTCGTGCTGGATCTGGCGGGCGCCGCTCATCCCCAGGATCATCCGGTCGCCCTCGAAGAACCCGAGGAGCACCATGAAGAAGGCGACGAGTCCGGCGGCGGCCGCACCGATCAACCCCGACGTCCACTCCCCCCGGCCGACCAGTGCCCCGATGAGCAGTCCCAGTGCGCCGATCAGCAGCACGAACACGAAGATCAGCACCCACGTGTTCCGCTTGTTCGCACGGACCAGGTCGTGCATCGATGCCATGACGTATACTCGCAGAGCGTCGCAACGCGAAGCGCGCCGGCGCCGAAGCGACTATGACGCGCAGGCGGCTCAAAACTCGAAAGTGCTGAGAAAGACGCAGCGGGGCCGGCGCCCCGCTGCACTTTTGAGTTTCCAGTTTCGAGTTGACACTGCGCTTTCTAGAACTGCACCTTCGGTGCCTCGCGTGCGGCTTCCTCCACCAGCTCGAAATAATCCTCGGCGGCGAAGCCGAACGCACCGGCGATGACGTTCGCCGGGAACATCTGGATGCCCGTGTTGTAGCCCCGGACGACGTCGTTATAGTGCTGACGCGCGAACCCGATCTTGTTCTCCGTCGAGGTCAGCTCCTCCTGGAGCTGCATGAAGTTCTGGTTGGCCTTGAGTTCCGGGTAGTTCTCGGCCACCGCGAAGAGAGACTTCAGGGCCCCGGTGAGCATGTTCTCGGCCTGGGCCTGGTCCTTCACCGTTCCGGCGTTGATGGCCGCCGCCCGGGCCTTCGTCACGTTCTCGAACGTCTCCTTTTCGTGGGACGCGTAGCCCTTCACGGTCTCGACCAGGTTCGGAATCAGGTCGTACCGTCGCTTGAGCTGCACGTCGATCTGTGCCCACGATTCCTTGACACGGTTGCGCATCCGGATGAACTTGTTGTAATACGCCACCACGATGAGCACCAGCAGCACCACCAGGCCCAGGACGACGAGGATGCCGATGAGCATTTGAGTCCCCCCATCCAAGAGAATATGGTTCCCACACCTGCTTCGAAACCCGATAGCATCTTATCCGCCGCCACGGGCACGTGGCAAGCAAAAACCGCCGCGAAGAGTTGGCTTGACCGGGGAGATTTCGAGCCTATAGTGGGCCGCGTGGCGCCGCCCGGTTGTCGGAGGACAGGATGGCAGGCAGTCGCGGGACGAATATCCTGATGATTGTGTCCGACCAGCAGCGCCGCGACCTCGTGGGCTCCTACGGGTGTAAGGACGTGCGTACGCCGAACGTCGATCGTCTCGCCCGCGAGGGCGTCCTCTTCGACAACGCCTGGACGGTGATTCCCATCTGCGCCCCGGCACGTGCCTCCATGCTCACCGGGCTTCGGCCGGTGCACCACGGCATCACGCGCAACCCCGAGTCCGGTGAGGTGGCCGGACGCGACTTCCCGTCGGAGCCCGTGTGCTATCACAATCTCCTCAGCGCCCGGGGCTACCGGTCGTTCCACGTCGGCAAGTGGCACGTGGGCACCGTGCTCGAGCCCGCCGACTGCGGGGCCTGGGGCGTCTATCACCCCGGATACGGCTACCCGGCGGAGCACCCGCACTACAGGGAGTACCTCGAGCGCCGCGGGCTGCCGCCCTTCCGCCTCACCGACGCCTTCCACGGACGCTTCCGCGACGGTAGCCGGGCCTGTGTCCTCTCCGCCCGTCAGGACCAGCCGGTCGAGGCCGCCATCCCGTACTACCTTGCCGAGCAGGCCATCGAGAACATCCGACAGGCCGTTGCGGCGGGAAATCCCTTCAACCTGCGTCTCGACTTCTGGGGCCCGCACGTTCCCTATCTCATCCCGGAACCCTACTACTCGATGTACGACGACGTGAGCGTTCCCGAATGGCCGAGCTTCCGTGAGACCTTCGAGGGCAAGCCCCGCGTCCAGAGCGACTACCTCGACTACTGGGGCATTCAGGACCTCACCTGGGACGAGTGGGAGCGCCTGGTGCGGGGGTGCTTCGGCTACACGACGCTCATCGACGACCAGGTGGGGCGGGTGCTCGACGTGCTGCGGGAGCTGGGCATCGCGGAGGAGACGGCGGTCTTCTACACCGCCGACCATGGTGGGATGGTGGGGGCGCACCGGTTGGCCGACAAGGGGCCGTTCATGTACGACGAGATCCTGCGGGTGCCGCTGATTGCGAAGATTCCCGGCGTCACGTCGGCCGGCACGCGCGAGGCGACGTGGGTCTACAACTATGACCTGATGCCGACGGTGCTGGAGCTGGCGGGGGCGCCGGCGCCGGAAGGGCTCGACGCGCAGTCGCTCCTGCCGGTGCTGCGAGGCGACGTCTCACGCGAGAACGTCGCGTTCATGGAATTCCACGGTCACCAGCTTCCCTACACGCAGCGCGTCGTGCGCACGGAGACCCACAAGTACGTCTTCAACGGTCCCGACGTCGACGAGCTTTATGATCTCGCCGCCGACCCGCACGAGATGACCAACCGCGTCGACGATACCTCGTGCAGGTCCGTTCTCAGGGACCTGCGCGAGCGGATGGACGCCTTCCTGCGTGAAACGGACGACCCCATTCTGCGCTACTTCGCCGACAGCCGACTCAGGAGTTGAGGTGCCGACGCCTCACCCGACGACGCGCATGACCTCGTCGAGCGTGGTCTCGCCCCGTGCCGCCCGGCGGATGCCGTCCGCCGCCATCGTCGTCATCCCCTGTTCGACTGCGATGCGACGCAGATCGTCAACCGAGGCGCCGTCTCTCAGCGCCTTTCCGATCTCGGGCGTCACCTCGAGCATCTCGGCGACGACGGTCCGACCGCGGTAACCGGTGTGTCCGCATTTCCCGCAGCCGACGGCTTTCCGCCAGGTCGGTTCGAGCGAGTGCCACTCAAGGCCGCCCTTCCGGGCAAGCTCGGCGGCGAGATCCAACCGGTGAGCGTCCGGTTTGTCCGCGACGCTGCAGACGGGACACGACATCCGGACGAGACGTTGCGACATCACCAGCTTCGTCGCCTCGGCAACGACGAACGGATCGACACCGATATCCACCATGCGCACGAGGCCGCGCGCGGCCTCGTCGGCGTGAAGCGTCGTCATGACGAGATGACCGGTGAGTGCGCTCTGAACGACCGCGTACAGCGTTTCGCGGTTGCGCACCTCTCCGACCAGCAGCACGTCGGGGTCGCTGCGCAGCATCGCCCGGACCGCCCGCTCGAACGTCATGCCCTCCTTCTCTCTCACCGCCACCTGGACTGCGCCCCTGAGGTAGAACTCCACCGGGTCCTCGACCGTCATGATCTTGATCTTTTCCGAGTCGAGTTCGTTGATGCAGGCATAGAGCACCGTCGTTTTCCCGCTTCCGGTCGGGCCGGTGATGAGCACGACGCCCCACGGCGAGCGGACGGCCTGAAGGAGCTTCTCACGGTCGTGAGGGGCGTAATCGATGCGGTCGAGCTTCAGGTCGACCGCCGCCCTGTCGAGAATTCGGACGGTCAACGATTCCCCGAGGACCGCGGGGAGAAAGGACGCGCGCAGGTCGACAAGGTCGTCGCCCCGCTTGATGAGAATGCGGCCGTCCTGCGGGAGGGCCTTCTCGTGGATGTCACAGGCGGCCATGCGCTTCCAGTCCTCGACGATCGCGCTCAGAAGCCGGATGTCGATCGTCGCGATGCTCTGAAGCACGCCATCGACCCGGTAGCGGAGGACCACCATGCTTCCCGTCCCGTCGGGTGCGAGGTGCGGGCTGATGTGAATGTCGCTCGCGCCCATCGCCGCACCCAGAACGATCATCAGGCTCACGGCGCGCCGGACCTCGCTCGTGTCCTCCCGCGTATGGGTGTCTACACCCAGCTCTTCCGCCTTCTTGCACAGCGCCTCGATGAGCGGGGTGATGTCTGCGGGAAGGTCTACGCGCGGGGCCTCGCCCTTCAGGAAACGCTCGACGTCCTCACGGTAAAACCGCCACTGCCGACCCACCTTCATCCCCTTGACCTTCCCCGAGCGCAGCCAGCGGTAGAAGGTGGGGCGGGTGGTCTTGAGAATCCTGATGGCCTCGGCCATGTCAATCAGCTCGCCGGGGGGCCTCTCCGACGTTTCCGGGGCCTCCATGGCATTCTTTCTGCGCTTCCCGGGACGTCTTCCGGCCCCTTGAGGACGCTTGTTGGCCTTTTTCCGCCTTTTCGAGGCCATTTTGCGCTCCTTTCCCGAATTTCGCCGTTCTGAGCCCCTTGAGCGGTTCGTCTCGCTTATCGTCCATATTGTATCGTGATGATTATGATACGTCAAGGATATTCTCAGAAAAGCCGGGGGGCCTGCCTCCGAGAGGGGTCGGGGGATGCCGAGGCGGCGCGGGTGCGCCGGTGCGGATTACAGCCAACCGGCCCACGGGTCGTAGTGCTCGGGAGGCGCGTCGATGAAGTGTTTCTCCACGAACGTCTCTGCAGCGCCGGGACCGTCCGCGAGGCCGTGAGAGCGCGTGAGCGCGCCGAGCTGCGCCTCGTCGAAGTCCACCATGAGCAGTGCATGGCACGCGTGCCGGAGCACGGGCGTCTCGAAGAGCGGAAGCAGAAGCTCAACCGGCCGCGCCTCGGACGTGCCCTGGTAGACAAGTCCGATGCCGAGCGCCGCGTACCAGGTGAGTCGTCGGCGGTTCAGCGTGAAGAGTTCGGCGAGGTCGGCTGCGGCTTCCCCGTTGCCGGTTCCCTGACAGACGAGTCCCACGGCGAGCGGGTAGTTGGTGCTCACGCCCCGTCGGTCCTTGACGTTGGTTTCGCGCAATAGTCTGAAGACCGGTTTGCTGGCGCTGCCTTTGAACGCGAGTCCGACGGCGATGTTTGCGACGTCGCGGACGGCGCCGTTCCTGTGGGAGAGATGCGGCTGCAAAGCGGACAGCACGTTCTCGTCGCAGGTTCCGGTCGCGGCGACGCCGAGCGAGAGGATCGCGCAGCGGAGCGTGGGATGCTCGTCAGTGTCCAGGAGACGCGTTGCGAGCTCGATGCCATCCGCGCCCGAGCCGGCAAAGGTGCCGGGCAACATGAAGATCGCCGCGCTCCGGGGCACGCGTCGCGTCCAGACGGGCTCAGCGGAGGTCGGACGCTTCAAAAGGAAGCCCATCTCGCGGACGGCCTCGACGGGCTTTCCGCGGAGCAGCCAGGAGACGGCATGGACGCCCTGTCGCTGGGCGAGCTGCTCCTCGAAGCCCATTTTCGGCGGGACGTTGCGCGGCCGGAGATACTCACGCAGCAGATCGAGTGCACGTGCTTCAGCGGCGGACCGGAAGGCGATCCGTGCGACGGCAGCGGCGGCGTCGGTGTGCATCCCGACCTGCTGCCGCCAGCGGAAGTGCCACTGACGACGCGACTCGCCCTCGCGGATGTCGAATGCGGGAAAGGGGGCGAAGGGCCCGAGAAGGTCGAGCGCCCGGTCGTGACCGGAGCCGGCGAACGCCTCGGCGAGCCCGTCGATCGCGCACGTCCTCACGAACCCGTCACCGTCGGACATCCGTTCCTCGAAGACCGGCAGGAGTTCCTCGTATGCTTTGCCGCGACCCGCGTAACCGAGGGCGACGCACCCGTGTCCGCGGATGAAGGCGTTCCGGTGGGTGAAGGTCGGCCGCAGGACGTCGAGGATCACGTCCGCCGGCTCCCCGGCAAGTGCGAGGCCGACGATGACGCTCGAGCGGTCGCGGATGGCAAGGTCACGGTTCCCGGTGAGGTAGTGGAGCTTCTCGATGCTGTCGGCGCCGGTGCCGTGAAAGATCCTGCCGACCGCCTGCAGCGCAGCACGTCTGATGTTCTTGTCCGAATCGTTCAGGAATGGATAGAGGAATTCGAGCCCCTCCAGGCTGCCGGTCTTCTGGTAGCGGAGTGCGGTGTAGGGGATACCGAACGCGCGGCCGATCTCCTCGCGTTCACGCTGTGGGAAGGCGTGTGTGAGTTTGTCGAGGGTTTCCAGTGTGCTCATGACGACCTCCCGTTGAAGACGCCCGCGCTTTTCCGAGCAAGGGAGCGCGCAGGAGACTCTCGCGCGCTATTCCAGGCAGGGGAGCGCGGGCGTCAAAGCCGACAGCGCCCCGACGCGTCGGGGCCGCACCTTTCTCAGCGTCTTTTCGCCTGCACCTCAACCTTACACGACGTTACAGGCACTTCTACCATGTGATGCCGCGTTTTTCACAGATTTTTCGCAGCTTCGGGATCGCACCCCCGACGCGCTTGCCGTCCCGCAGGATGCCGAACAGGTGCTGACTGACGACCTGCTGCGGGATGCCGAGTCGTCGGCCGATCTCTTCTTCCGTCCGGTGCGCGAAATAGTAGAGCCGCACCACCTCTCGCTGACGGAGGGTCAGCTCCGTGCGGATGAGGTCGTTGACCCGGTCGAAGACCTCGCGCGTGTGCTTCTCCTGTCGTCGGCGCTCTTCCGGGAGCGTTCGGTTGTACTCGTGCCACAGCGCGTCCTCGTTGGCGAACGCCTCGAGCCGCGCCCGTTCGACCACCACTTCCCAGAAATCCGGATTGAACCTGGACATGGTCTCACCCGCGAGGCCGAAGCAGGGGACTCCCTTCAATCATACACGTCCTTACAGGCAGTTTCACGGGATCTCGGGCGCGGGGCCGGTCATCATCGGTCAAGGAGTTCGGCGAGGGTGCGGATGACGTCTCCGGCGGTGGCTTCCGCGGCGCCGGTGCGGTCGATGAGGATGGCGTCCATGCCGACGCCTCGCGGACCGACAATGTCCCAGCGGGGGTCGTCACCCACGAAGAGACAGTCGCCCGGTGAGACGTCGAGCTTCCGGCAGATGAATTCGAACGGGCGGGGGTCGGGCTTGCGCCAGCCGACGTCGTCGCAGAAGACGACCGCATCCATGGCGTTCAGCAGCCCGTGCCGGTCGAGTTCCTCGCGCCAGAGTCCGGCCGGGCTGCCCCACGGGGTGTTGGAAAGGATGCCCGTCCTGAACCCGCGTCGGCGGAGTTCCTTGAGCGTCGGCAGCGTGTCGTCGTAGACCCGCGCCCGCGCGAACAGCGGGTTCATGAAGCAGCGACACGCTTCGAGGTCGACTTCGGGCAGGTTGAATATCCGTGCGAGCCGTTCGGCGAGCGGCGCCACGCGGAGGTCATCGCGTTCCCCGCGCTCAGCCTGAACGCGCTCGGGCAACTCCTCGACGTTGACCTTTACGAGACCCCGACCCCGCAGGTACTCCGTGACTTCAGCGATGGCCTGCTCGAGGACGGCCGGCCACTCGCTTCGCGTGTAGTAGGAAACGAGCGTGTTTCCCAGGTCGAAGAGGATGACTTGTCTC
The DNA here is from genome assembly GCA_035530235.1 of Planctomycetota bacterium. Lineage (GTDB taxonomy): Bacteria > Planctomycetota > DG-23 > DATKVD01 > DATKVD01 > DATKVD01. Next base: position 8,764 of record DATKVD010000331.1, read on the forward strand.
ATCTTGCGGCCTCGCAAACAAAGCAGGTCAGTTTCTCCGTCCCGTCGGCCGGACGGTCGGTGTAGTCTGCGTAAGCCTTCGCCGTCAGTCGGGCTTCGGCGAAGAGGCCCAGGTAGTCGTCCATCCGGTAGATGGGGCCTTCGATGGGGCATTCTTCGATGTGCACGCTCCCGTCGGGACGCGTGACCTCGTAGGTGAACGCACCTCGCATGCGACGGCCGTCGTCGGCAAGCTCAAAGTCGCCCCGGCGGCGGACGGTTTCACCGGTGTCGGGATTCGTGAGCGGCGGCGACCAGCCGAACGTGCGTTTCCCATCACGGTAGAGGTGCCGGTCAAACCGACGTTCCGTCATCAGGAAGACCCCGTCCGGACGCAGGTGCTCACGGACGAGCCGGAGACACCGGAGTTGCGATTCGCGGTCGGTCAGCTCGCGGAACGAGTTGTCGGCGATGATGATGAGCCCGAATTCCCGGTCGAGACGGAAGTCGCTCATGTCGGCCTTGAGGAGGTGTGTGCGTGCCCGGGCCTCCGGCGGCAGCTCGGCCACGTTCTTCCGGGCAATGTCGAGCATCGTGTCCGAGAGGTCGATGCCAGCCACCTCAAACCCGGCCTCGGCGATGCGGCACAACAGCCTCCCAGTCCCGCAGGGCACATCGAGGACGGGACCGCCGGTTTCACGGGCGTACTTCACGTACCACGCCACCTCCTCTTCGGTCAGGGGGGCGTGATGGGGATAATCCCACCCGAACCGGTCGTAGCGCTTCCGCAGGTCGCTCATGACGCCTTGCCTCCCGTGCGGGTCATGCTTGGACTATGATGGCGACTGTCGGATGCGGATGCAAATGCGTATTCTGCATCAGCCCCGTCGCTTTTTCTTGCAGAGAACCGAAGCGCAGGCGTTACAATCCGGGGCCGTCTTTCACGGGAAAGGAACTGTCATGACGCCACGTGAACGGATGCTGGCCGCACTCAAAGGGAGAAGGCCGGACCGGGTGCCGATGGAACTCTACGGCTTCTGGCTGCCCGACCGCGATGCGCTCGCGGCGGTCGACGATCCGCTCCGTCGCGAGGTCGGCGGGCGCATCATCGACGACCTCGTCTTCCGCACCAAGGTCGATGCCCCCTTGAACCGGCTGCTCGGCACGCCCCCGCAGCGCATCCGGGAGAAACACGAGAAACTCCCGAACGGGAACACCCGCACGTTCGGCGCCATCGACACCCCGAAGGGCGAGCTGACCTTCGTGAGCGAAGAGGACCCGGTCGTCGGCACCACGTGGATGGTGAAGTACCCGATCGAGGGCCCAA
>DATKVD010000332.1:0-9858 GCA_035530235.1 Planctomycetota bacterium
GTCGAGGAAGACGATGTTGCCGCCGTTCAGGTGTCGGACGGGTCGGGTTCGGTAGCCCATTGTGGCACAGGTGCGCCAGCCGTAAGGGTCCCACCAGGGCTGGTCGTCCACCTCGTCGGCACTGTCGACGAAGGCGGCGACACCACTCTGGGCGCCGATGTAGTCGACCCGGTAGGGCTGGAAGTTGGCCCAGTAGTCCCATTCGGTGCCGGGGGGCCAGCAGCTGGAGTAGTTCGGGAACGAGTCCCTCCCCACGCGCGTCTCGTAGTCCATGCCGTCCGGGTGGATGTAGCTGTCGAGATGACCGTTCATCGCGTAATGCCGACAGAGGTGGTCCGGCACGGCGGGGCTGATGTCACAGGAGGGGCACAGTATCACCTTGGGGGCCTGTCCGCCCGAGGAGAACGGCTCGTCGATGAGTTTCATCGCCCGGCACATGTATTCCATGGGGTACTCACGGTAGCCGTAGAACGGTCCGTCACAGATGTCGGGGAAATAGCCGCCGTTGAAGATGCAGTACTTGCGGAGTGCGAGACCGAGGTTCTTGAGGTTGTTCTGACAGAAGACCATCTTCCCGCGCTCCTTCACCTTCAGCAGTGCCGGCAGCAGCAGCGAGGCGAGGATGCCGATGATGGCGATGACGACGAGCATCTCGATGAGGGTGAAACCGAAGCGGCGTCCGCCGCGGGGACGCACCTGTCGGGCGAAAGCAGACATCTTCCCGTCCTCCTCTAGAGTGGCCGCTACCTGATCGACTCCACGGTTTGACGGAGCTTGGGCAGCACGTGTGCGAGGGCCTGGGTGTCAACTCTGACGGCGGGGTTGCGCGGGCCGCCGTAGTGCATCTCGAGCGCTTCGTGGATTGCGGTAAGCGTGTTGCGCTGCTCGTCCGTGCCGACCTTCTGCGTCGTCATGTGTCCGTAGAGGTACTTGACGGAGACCATGAGTCCCCGGATGTCCTTGAACATCGGCTTGCCGGCGGCAAGCTGGTCTTCAACGGTCTTGATGCGGGCGAGCGTCCGGTCTCTGATGTCTTGGGCGGTGCTGACGGCCGGTGGCTCCACGTCGACGCCGCACCCGGCGAGCAGCATCGCCACGGCCAGCGGCAAGCACCTGAGCATTCTCTCACCCGTGAGTCCCATTTGCACCTGCCTGCAATGAGTCCTGGCGTCCTGTCCTCGAGCGTCGGCCACAAGGGGGCCGTCGCCGTGCTCCTCAGTCTACGAAGACCGTGGGCCACCAACACGAGGGGTTGCTCACGGCCGGGTCGGCCAGCCACTTCCAGCGGTTCCTGCCGTTCTCGAAGAATTGTCTCGGTTTCCATTCGACGTGCCCGTCCACGAACACCATGTTGCCGCCGTTCAGGTGACGCGTGGGGTACATGCTCGGGGACATCTGACTGCAGAAGTACCAGTCGTAGAGGTCCCACCAGGTCCCGGCCCCGCCGAGGAGTGTGTCGTTGGAATCCATGAAGGTGACGACGTTTCCCTGTGACTGGATGTAGTCCATCCTGCGGGCGTGGAAGGTGCCGTACCGTGGGTCGGGCATCTCGGAGGAGGGCCAGGGCCACTGGAAGCCCTCTGGAAACGCGTTCCGGGTGACCCGGGTCTCGTAGTCCGAGCCGGGGGGGATGTAGTTGCCGCAGACGTGGGCGCTGAGGGCGTAGTGCCGGCAGAAGTGATCCTCGTGCAGGGCGGCGGTCACCTCACAGGACGGACACAGGATCACCTTCGGTGCCTCGTCGCCGTACGCGAAATTGTGATTGGCCAGCCCCATCGTCTCGCACATCGTCTCGACGGGGTACTTGCCGGTGCCCCACTGCAGGGGGAAATAGCCGCCGTTGAAGATGCAGTACTTGCGGATGGCCAGTCCAAGGTTCTTGAGGTTGTTCTGGCAGAAGACCATCTTCCCGCGCTCCTTCACCTTGAGCAGTGCCGGCAGCAGAAGCGATGCCAGGATGCCGATGATGGCGATGACGACGAGCATCTCGATGAGGGTGAACCCGTGACGGGATGGGCGGCACCGGTGGTCCCGTTCGACGGTCGACATGTCTTGAGACTCCTTCTTGACCCCCGGGAGATGGTTTCAGGACGGAGGCGGCTGGTCTCCGAGGGGCTTGATATTCGGTCGGAGGTCGGAATCGGGGACGGACTCGACGACTTCACGGATCTGCGGGAGGAGTTCCCTGAGGGGTCCGGGCTCGATGATGGGCTGGGGCGGGGGCGTGCCGTCCTCGGTGGGCCGCCAGTGTGCCGGGGGACGGTCCGCCGCCCCCCCGATCTGGGCCAGCCGGTAGAGGATCTCCTCGAAGGCCTGCTGCTGCTGGTCCGTCCCCACCTCGACGGTCCTCATGTGACCCCGGAGGTAGTTGACGGAGACGGCCAGGTCCTTGATCTGTCCGGCGCTCATCTTCTTCTCGGCCAGGGCCTTCTCGAGCCGGTCGATGCGTGCGAGGGTCCGGTGCTTCAGCTCCTTGACACTGCTCACCGGGGGGGGTGTCACGTCGATGCCGCATCCGGCGAGCACGACCGTCGCACCCGCCGTCAGAAGCCACCGTGTTGTCCGTCGCGAAAGGTCCATGGGTTTGGGTCTTTCAGAAATCAGAAGGTTGACGCTGTCCACACCCTCGGGTCACCGGTGTCGGATCCGCACAGCCACTTGGGCTGGTTGCTGGCGTTGATGAAGAACGCCTCCGACTTCCACTCGACGTGACCGTCGATGAACACCATGTTCCCCCCGTCCAGGTGACGGTTGGGGACCATGTCGTAGTAGTTGCTGCTGGCGTTGAAGTGCCAGGAGTAGTAGCTCTGGGAACCGACGGGATGACCGTAGTCCTCGTCGTTGGAGTCCATGAAGCACGCCACACGGGGCGGGTCGGTGACGAGGTCGAGCCGGTAAGGCTGGAACGAGGCCCACCAGGCGTTGGGTCTGGCGGGGTCGAGGTGAGGCCAGATGTTCTCGTTGGAGGGAAAGCTGCCGCGTCCCACGCGCGTGGTGTAGTCCTGCCACTCGACGTCGTCCCGGTGGACCTTGCTGTCGAGGTGCCAGTTCATGGCGTAGTGTCGGCAGACGTGGTCTTCACCGTAGGCCCGGGTGATCTCGCAGGACGGACACAGCACCACTCTCGGGGCCTGTCCGCCGGCGGAGAACGGCTCGTCGATGAGCTGCATCACCCGGCACACGTACTCCATCGGGTATTCCCGGTAGCCGTAGTAGGGTCCCTCGAAGATGTCGGGGAAGTAGTCGCCGTTGAACATGCAGTATTTCCTGAGGGCGAGGGCCAGGTTCTTGAGGTTGTTCTGACAGAAGATCATCTTCCCACGGTCCTTCACCTTGAGGAGTGCCGGGAGAAGCAGTGATGCCAGGACGCCGATGATGGCGATGACGACGAGCATCTCGATAAGGGTGAAGCCGAGACGTCCGTGACGGCGGTGCCGGGTCAGGCCGGTCATTGTCGGGGTCCTCCCTTGGATTCAGTGTTACCGGACGGCTTCGAGCGCTTTGCGCAGGTCCGGGAGCAGGTCCTTCAACGGCTGTGTGTCGAGCTTGGGCGTGGTGGGGGTCTGTCCCGTGTCGGGACGCCAGTCGCGCGGGGGCAGTGCCGGGGCGGCGCCGCCCTGCATCAGCCGGGCGTTCAGCGCCGTCAGTGTCTCCACCTGCTCCGTCGTGCCCACCTTCTCCTTCTGCATGTGCCCGATCAGGTACTTCAGCGACACGGCGAGCTCCCGGACGTCCTTCGCCTTCACGTCGTCCTTCGCCGCCTGCTCTTCGAGGGCCTTCACCCGCTTGAGTGTGCGGGCCCGGATGTCCGCCGTCGTCGCGACTTCCGGTGACGCCACGTCCCCCCCGCAGCCCGCCATCGCCAGCACCACGCACACTGCCAGAAGCCTGTGCATCGGTCCCTCCGGAGCGTTAGACCGTCTTTGAGTATTCCCCGCGGGCCGCGCACCGCGGACCCGCCCGAATGGCCTTCCACCCCCTATTATACGACATCCGGGATTTCCGTCCAGAGAGAATCGTCTGGGGGTTGGGGATAGTCCCCATTTGTGCTTGCACGCGCCGGTTGGCCCGCTATAATCAGCGTTTCCTTCCTGAGACCGGAACACGGGGCAAACCGTTGAACCGACGCGCCGTCATGATCATCCTGGACGGACTGGGTGACCGTCCCATTGCCGAACTGGACGGGAAGACCCCGCTCGAGGCCGCGTGCACCCCTCACTTCGACCGACTGGCCGCCGGGGGAATCTGCGGCATCATGGACCCGCTGTCGGCGGGCATCCGTGTGGGCACCGACGTCGGACACCTGGCACTCTTCGGCTACAATCCCCTCAGGGTTTACTGGGGTCGCGGACCCATCGAGGCCGTGGGGGTGGACCTCCGGCTCGAGCCCGGAGACGTGGCCTTCCGGTGCAACTTCGCGACGGTGGACGACGACTGGCGCATCGTGGACCGTCGGGCCGGACGCATCCGTGAGGGGACGGCCGAACTGGCCCGGGCACTCGACGGGATGACACTGGACGACGACGTCCAGGTGCTCTTCCGTGCGGCCACCGAACACCGGGCGGTGCTCGTGCTCAGGGGGAAGAACCTCTCGCCCGAGGTCACTCGCACCGACCCGGGTCCGGAGGGGGTGGGAACGACGTTCGAGTGGTCGAAGCCCCGGGAGCCCAACTTCCGTCTGGCGGCACGGACGGCGGAGCTCCTGAACTGCTTCACCCGACGCGCACACGAGGTCCTCAGTGCCCACCCGGTCAACCGGAAACGCATCGAAGAAGGGAAACCCCCGGCCAACATCATCATCACCCGTGGGGCCGGCATGCACACCCGCATGAGGAGTCTGACGGAGCGGTTCCACATCCACGGGGCGTGCGTCGCCGGGGAATCCACCATCCTCGGCATCGCACGGATGGCCGGCTTCGATACCTTCACCAACGAGAAGATGACCGCCAACCTCGACACCGACATCGGGGAGAAGTTCCGTCTGGCGGACGAGCTGCTGGACCGCTACGATTTCGTGGTGCTGCACCTGAAGGCCCCCGACATCGCCTCCCACGACCATGACCCGCACGCCAAGCGCACGTTCATCGAGGGCGTGGACACAGTGCTGGGACGCACCTTCGACAAATGGTGCCGGGCCGATTCACTGCTCGTTGCCGTCACCAGTGACCATTCCACCCCCTGTGCCCTCGGGGAGCACTCGGCCGACCCCGTGCCGGTCCTCATCCACGGGGAGGGGGTGCTCACCGACGCCGTGACCGCCTACGGGGAGCGGGCGTGTGCCCGGGGCGGGCTGTGCCGGTTGACGGCCAACGGGTTCCTCCTGACGCTTTTCGACCTGATGGGCGTGAGCTACCGTTTCGGGGTCTGAGGGGCCTCCGGGGGGGGCGGGGGCCGGAATTATCTGAAAATTTTGCTTTTCAACCCCGAGGGGGGCGATATAATCTTGGGACGGCGATGGGAAGTGGGTTTCGGGTCCGAAAGGAAAAGGAGACGATAGTGAAGAGGCTCGCCATACTGTTGGCTCTGCTGATGCTTGTGGCGGCCGTCGCGGGCTGCAGTGCCACGGCGGAACGCTCGACGAAGCTCAATATGACCTACATGCGGGACGACGCCCACCGGTTTGCGGGCCTGGACCAGCCGAGCGGCCTGCACGCCCGTGACAACGAGCCGTGGGATGCCTACGAGCCCTACCGCGCGCCCGAGTGACCCGGGGCGAGGCGGGTCTATCGGCCCGGGTGAGGTCTGGACGACCGGTGATTGTTCTGCGCTCCCTGTCTGGATGTGGGGAGCGCTTTTTTTGGCTCAGGTTCCACGCGTCGCGAGACGAGGTCCACGTTGAACCACAGAGGGCACAGAGGCCACAGAGAAAAACGGCAAGACAGAGGGTTGGAAGAGGAGACATGAACAGCCGCTGTTGCGGTTGTTTCTTCTCCGTGCGAGCCCTTCTGTTTTTTCTTCTTCTCTCTGTGTCCTCTGTGATCTCTGTGGTTCCATGAAGTTCAGTGCGGCGGATGGCATCGGGACAGGGCCGTTCTTCGTGAAGGGGCGGGAGAGACCGGTGTGAGTGACCCGGGTGACGTGCGGGTGTCCGAGCTCATGACGCGTGAGGTGGAGGCGGTCTCTCCGGACACCACCCTCGCCGAGTTCTGTCGCCTGAGTGCCGCCGGGGGGTTCTCGGGGGCCCCCGTCCTGGACGTCGACGGACGTCTCGTCGGCATCGTCAGTCGGAGCGACGTCGTCCGTGCCACGGTCCTGAGCGGCGCCGATGACGCCTCCGGCGACCACGACGACATCGTCGAGATGCTTTCCAGTCGCTTCATCGACCTCGACGAGCCCCGACGTCCCCACGGACTCACCTACGTCGAGGAGATCATGGTCCGTGACGTGGTGACCGTCACACCCGACGCCACCGTCAGGGAAGCCGCACGGGTCATGGTGGAACACCACGTCCACCGACTCCCCGTCCTGCGTGAGGGACGACTCGTCGGCATCCTGTCGTCCCTCGACCTCATGAGACATCTCGCCGGCGACGTGCCGACGTGTGAGCGGAAGGAAAAGTGACCCGGTCCCGAAAGCCCCCGGCCTGGGCACAGCCCGGTCGTCTGTTCTCCGAAGGTCTGGTGCCCCTCACCGCCCGACCCACCTTCTTCTACGACGTCCGCTCCGCACCCCTCAACGGACTCTACCTCGGCGTGCTCGCCCTTCTCCCCTGGGTGCTTAAGCAAACCTTCGGGGGCTCCGACTGGGAGGTGGCCGTGCTCTCCGCTGCGCCCCCCCTCTCACACCTCTTCGACATCTACTACGCCCACCTCTGTGCGAACCGACGCAAGATGCCGTTCGTGCTGTGGCCCGGACTCGTCTCCCGTCTGATGATCGTCACGGCGGGCCTGGCGGTCAACTCCACGATGCTGGTGGTCTTCGGGGCGCTCTGCTACGTGGTCGGCAGTGTCGCCACACCCGCGGTCAACAGCATCTGGCGCACCAACTACCCCGGCACTCACCGCTACCGCGTCGTCGGGACCGTCATGGCCGTCATGAACCTGTGCATGGCCTTCACGGCACTGGCCGCCGGGGTGCTGCTTCAGGTGTTCGAGAACGGGTGGCTGTTCCGTGTCGTGTTCGCCGTGGGCGGCGTCGCAGGCGTGCTCGGGGTCGTCGTCTTCAGCCGCATCCGGGTCCTGGGTGAGGAGTCCGTGAAGCGTGCCGTCCCGAGGGGGCGGTTCCGACTGCTGCGGGACATCGGGCTTTTGTGGCGTGACCGGAAGTTCGGCAAGTACCAGTTCATCCAGTTCTTCAGCGGCTTCGCCAACATCATGACGCTCCCGGTGCTGATTGCCCTGTTGAAGGACCAGGGGGTGAACTGGGTGGCGGCGGCCCTGGTCCTCGGGTTCGCCGAGAACATCGCCAAGGCCCTCACCATGCCCTTCTGGGGTCGACTGCTCCAGCGCTTCAACCCCATGCTGGCCCGGGCGTTCTTCAGCGTCGTCTGGGCCGCCGGGTACGTCCTCATCGCCTTCTCCGGCTCCGAACCGACCTGGGTCTTCCTCGCCAAAGTCATCATGGGCGTCGCCCAGGGGGCCACCATGCTCCTCTGGTCCCTCCAGCAGATGTACTTCGCCCGGAAGGACGACGTGCCCAAGTACATGGGCGTCCACTGCACCCTCACCGGCGTCCGTGGACTCCTCGCTCCCTTCGTGGGGGTCTTCCTGATGAAGTGGCTCTTCCACGGCGACCCCCACTGGGTGTTTCTCGTCTCCGCCGTCATGGCGGTGGGCGTGGGGGCACTGTCGCTCCGCATGGGCCTGCGCGAAAATCGGCAGGGAGGTCGTCGCGGCCACGTTGACGGCGGCGCCCTGGAAGATTACACTGGCAGCGAACCGTAGGGGCAGACCCGTGTGTCTGCTCTCGGGAGTCCCTCCCCCTTTCAGGGGAGGGGGATCTTGCCCTTTTGAGGAGGAGTTGTCGATGCCCGACGTCATCCGTGTCACCGTGTGGAACGAGTTCCGTCACGAGAAGACCAACGACAAGATCCGGAAGATCTACCCGAAGGGGATGCACCACGCCATCGCGTCGCACCTGAAAAAGGTGCCCGGGATGAAGGTGCGCACGGCGACCCTCGACGAGCCCGAGCACGGACTCACCGTGAAGGTGCTCGCCGCCACCGACGTCCTCACCTGGTGGGGACACACCGCCCACGGCGAGGTCACCGACGAGGTCGTGGAGCGCGTGCACGCCCGCGTCCTCGACGGCATGGGACTCGTCGTCCTCCATTCCGGACACTTCAGCCGGATCTTCAAACGACTCACGGGAACCAACTGCAACCTGAAGTGGCGCGAGATCGGCGAGAAGCAGCGGCTGTGGGTGGTGGACCATGCCCACCCCATCGCCGAGGGTCTCGGCGACTATATCGAGATCCCGCACTGCGAGATGTACGGCGAGCCGTTCGGCATCCCGCAGCCCGACGAGCTGGTCTTCATCAGCTGGTTTGCGGGCGGCGAGGTCTTCCGCTCGGGCTGCACCTGGCACCGCGGCCGCGGCAAGGTCTTCTACTTCCAGCCCGGTCACGAGACCTACCCCATCTACCACCAGCCGGAGGTGCTGAAGGTCATCACGAACGCCGTCCGCTGGGCTGCAACACCCCGCGGCGCCGAACTCGTCCAGGGAAACGTCAAACCGCTCGAGGACGTCAAGCCGGCGGAATAGAAAAAGGGGAGGCTCCCCTTTTTTAAGTGCCGAATTCGCTCGCAATTCGCCGAATGGGGGCGGTTGTAAAATCGCAACCAGAAAAAGGGGGACGGTCCCCTTTCGAGGCGCGTAGGGGGACGTGAGGTGAATCGATCGCTCAAGTCCGTCGTGGCGCTGCTAGTTCTGGTCTGTCTCATCGGAGCGGTTTTCGCGTGGTGGGGCTCCTTCGGCGCATCTCCGAAGCGATGGCTCTGGAGGGCGATCTTCACCCTGGGAGCGCTCGGCACCATCACGCTTCTTGTCTGGGCCGAATGCCGCAGAGACGCGGCGCCCGATTTCCTCCTGAAAGTGGCGCCATCGTACTTCGAGAGGACAGGCTTCTGCTTCTCGGTGGGGACCGTCGTCCGCGACGGCGCGTGCTATCTGCAGATCCCATTCCAGAATCGCTACGAGCGTCCCTGTGAAGCTCAGTTGGTTCTGAAGGCGGGGCTCGACTTCTTCCTCACAAGAAAGAAGATGCAGAGCATGGCCCTGCGGATCGACTGCGGACCGGGGGCTTTCGGCATTGCGCAGGTCCCGCTTCCTGTCCCGGAGAAATACCAGGGAAAGGCGGCCGCTCTCGACGTCGGCGCGGCGGTCAAGTATCCAAAGGGCAAGGGAAAGATGCTCCGATACCGTGACGGCCTCGAGGTTGGTCCGGTGAAGTTCAATTCGACGCTCGGCCAGGTTGCGACCCTAGCCGGGCTGTTTGTTGGCATGGCGATCACCTCGCATCCGGCACGGGCGAAGGTCACGCTTCCGGAGAATGTTGCCGAGCACCTTCCCGACGACACGCCGGTGGAGATCGCAACCCTCTGGGAAGTTGGTGATCCCCAAGAGTTCGACTTCACCTTCTGACAGTCAAGAAAGCGCCGGGCGGGGAGTGCTCTCCAGGAGGGAACCGCGATGAGGCCAACGGTCTTTCCGTGTGTTGTCGTGGCGGTGCTGCTCGTTTCCGCTTTCGGCGCGCCTCGGGTTGGTACCGCCGAGGTGAAGCTCGACGCGACGGTCAGGCACCAGACCCTCCTCGGGTGGAGCGTGAACCCGTGGCAGCCGTGGATGACCCCATGGCAGCGGGACCGGCTGCTGGACGAAGCGGTGAACGAACTCGGTCTCACGCGCATCCGCTACGGG
>DATKVD010000333.1:0-14822 GCA_035530235.1 Planctomycetota bacterium
CATCTTGATGCTTCAGGTGGTTGCGTAATTCATTGATGGTGGAAACCAGTTGCTTCCTTGTGGGTCGTGGCTTCTTGGCCCAGTCGTAGAGGGAACCGAGCCAAGCCGCGTGGTATTCAACTCGAGGCTCGTAGCCCTTGCGAGATGCGATTCGCCCAAGAATCTCCTCGGCTGCGCCGGCAAGGGTCAGCGCGGATACCGAATCGCCCTCCTCAAGCAGCCTTAGGCTCTGCTCTAGTTGAATGAGCGCGATTCTTCGTTTCGTGAGCCGCCGCTTTGGGCTCACCGATCTGGGACACCTAATTTCTCGCTTACCCATTTCTCAATTGCTTCCCGAATCGTGCTGCGGGGTTTCCTCAGAAGCGCCGGCGGGACTGTCTGGCGCCTCGTCCGGCTCGGACGGTTGCTCTTCGCCCGAGGTTCTTTCCCTTCCGGCTTTTCGGCCTGGCTTGCGTCTTTCGGGAAACCCGAGTTGCATGTCATCGAGCGTCTTCGCGGCAGACTCATTCAGGAGCCGCTTCAGCCCGTCGGCAAGATCCTCCAAGTCCACAAGGACATCGGTCCTCTTCCTCAGGACGCGACGAGCCTGGCGAAGACTCTGCACCGAGAGGAGTGCCCCGAGAATGCTCTCCGGTGAAAGCACCTTCGTCTTCATCCAAAGGTCATCGAGACTTCCCTTGTGAAGGCGCTTCAGGCTGATGAGGTCGAACTTCTTGGCCAGAACGGGCAGGTCGTCCTTCGTGAGGTCCCACTCATCAACGAGCTGCGTCACTGGCGGCTGGCCGAACTCCACGTGATAAACCCGCCACTGTCGGCCGTTCGTGAGGAGGACCCACTCGCATCCCGCGTTGATGGCGTAGGTGCACACCTGCTTGAGATGCTTGGGCGCGAGGTCGACGTTAACCCTCTTCAGCTCCACCATGACAACGGGCTTCGCGTCGGGGCCCTTGTCAAGCTTTATGGCGAAATCGACGTGTTCTTCGGTGTCGCCCGTCCCTTTGACGGCATATTCCCGCGAGAGGTGTCCCATGTCATAACCCATGACGTCCTCAAAGATGCGCTCCACCCGGCGCCGGGTCTCCGCTTCGTTGCCGTCACTCTTGGAAACCTCCTCGACGAGGCGGCGTGCGGACTTGATCGCTGCACGAATCTGCGGCGAAACCGTTTGCTTGGCCATTGTCCGGCTCCTTTCGTTCATGAGTTCAGCTGGGACATGGAGGACCCGCTGCTCTGTTGTCCGGGCCTGGTTTCCCATCGGTCCTACAGTATACGCTAAGACTAAGCATACAAAGGCGGGTGCAATTCTGTCAAACCCATTCTCTTAGAGTGATTGATGGTTCTGAAGGGCTTTGAACGGCGTTCCGCCTGCCGTTGTGTCGCCCCCCGCCACAGGCGGGCAAGCGTTCGAGCTATGGGTGGTTGGCAGGCTTCGTTTCCGGGGGCTCGCGTTTACCCTGAGCCGGTCGAACGGGCCCCCGGCTATTCACCTTCGGGCCTCGCGGGCCACAGGGACCCGCGCTACCACGGGCACAAGGCCCTAAGCTACATCGGAAGCTGTTGTCCCTTCAGCCTGCTTCTATCCGCGTTCATCTGCGTGCATCTGCGGTTCCCCGTTGTTGTTCCTTCGGCCTTAGACCTTGGACCTTGGGCCTTGGACCTTGGACCTTGGGCCTTAGACCTTGGACCTTCCACGTTGACCTTGACTGCGACGCGCGCGACTGCTATATTGCGGCCCATCTGGCGTTGCGCGTTCTTATCAGTCGGCCCACTATGTCCGCTTACATCTTATTAATCGTCCTCCTGGGCCTGTCGGCCTTTTTCTCGGGGTCGGAGACCGCGCTTTTTTCGCTGGGGCGGCAGCGGCTCGCGGCGTACGCCCTCTCGAAGAACCCCTTCCGTCGGCTCGTCGCCCGGCTCGTCGCCCAGCCCCGAAAGCTCCTCATCACCGTGCTGATGGGCAACCTGTGCGTGAACGTGTTCTTCTACGGGGTGGCGAGTGCGAAGGCGCTGGAACTGGCGCACGCGGGTCGCACGGCCGCCGCCGCGGTCTTTGCCGTGTTGACCCCCGTGGTGGTGATCGTCTTCGGGGAGGTGACGCCGAAGACCCTGGCGATGGGGTTCGGCCCGGCGGTGGCGGCCTTGGCGGCGCCCGTCCTCACCGTGCTCAAGGTCCTCTTCTGGCCGGTGCGCGTCGTCGTGGAAGCCGCCGCCCGGTGGCTCAGTCATCTCTTCGCCGGACATCACCCCCGGCCCGTCTACGTGACCCCCGACGAACTCAAAATGCTCATCACCACCAGTGAAAACCAGGGCGTCATCGACTCGAACGAGAGCGTGATGATGCAGGAACTGGTGGATTTCGGGAAGGTGCTGGTGCGGGACGTGATGGTCCCGCGCGTCGACATGGTGATGTTCCGCAAGGGCCGCGGCACGCAGAAACTCCTGGATCTCATCCGCAGCACCCGGCATTCCAGCATCCCGGTCTACGGACGCTCCAAGGACGACATCGTCGGCGTCGTGGACAGCCGGGAGGCGCTGCTGGACCCCGATCGTCCTATCGCGGAGATGCTGGAGCGGGTGTATTTCGTTCCCGAGACGAAGACGGTGGAGTCGCTGCTGGGGGATTTCCGCACTCAGCAGCGGACCTCGGCGATCGTGGTGGATGAGTACGGCGGGACGGCGGGCCTGGTGACGCTGGAAGACGTGGTGGAGACGATCGTGGGGGAGATCCACGACGAGCACGACCGTCCGGAGGAGACGGTGCAGGACCTGGGGGGCGACCGCTACCTGCTGTCGGGACGCATCACCATCGCCGACTGGGCCGAGATGTTCGGCATGCCGGTGGGCGACCGCCGGCTCGCCACCCTCGGGGGACTGGTCATCCAGCTGCTGGGACACCTGCCCCACGAAGGGGAACAGGTGAAGTACGGGAACGTGACGTTCACGGTGAAACGGATGCGCGGCCGCGGCATCCACGAGGTGCTGGTGGAATGCGCCGAGCCGCAGGTGTGCGCCCCCGCGGTCGCGGCGCGCTCAGGGTCCGCCACGGAGGGCCCGGGATAATGCTCGTCTTCTGGATCGTCATCATCGGCGGGTGCATCCTCCTGGCGGGATACTACGCCGGCACCGAGACGGGGTTCTACCGGCTGAACCGTGTCCGGCTGCGGTTCCGCATGGAGGCCGGGGACGTGCGGGCGCGACGGCTCGACGCGGTGGTCCGACGCGGCGACCGCTTCGTCGTCACCACCCTCGTGGGCAACAACCTGTTCGTCTTTCTCGCCACCTTCATCTGCACGCGACTCTACGCCCCCACGTACGGCACCGACGCCGAGTGGATGGCCACACTCACCCTCATCGGTCCCATCTTCATCTTCGGGGAGGTGCTTCAGAAGGAGATCTTCCGTCGGTCGGCCGACGTGCTGATGTACCGGGCGACGGGCGTCCTGAAGTGGTCGTCACGTCTCTTTGCCCCGGCGGTCTGGGTGCTGGGACAGCTCCAGCGCTTCTGGACCTCCTTTGCCCGCGCGGCCGAGGCCGAGCGCGAACTCCAGGTCGAGCGACACCGACTCTACCACTTCTTCAGTGAGTCCGCACAGGAGGGTCAGCTCTCCGCCTACCAGCACGACATGGCCGTCAACATCATGAAACTTCAGCAGCTGCGCGTGGAACGCGTGATGATCCCGGCGGCGTCGGCGGTGTCCGTGCCGCTGGACGGGACGTTCGAGACGTGCTGCGAGCTGGCACGCACGAGTCCCTACCGGCGCTTCCCGGTGGCCGACGCCGACGGGAAACTCATCGGCGTGGTGAACGTGCTCGACGTGCTGGCCGACCGGGAGACGCCCTTCGAGGTCCGACGTCACCTGCGTGAGCCGACGGTGTTCGACCGCGAGGCGAGCGTCATCGACGCCCTGCACGTGCTGAAGCGCAGCCGACAGCCGATGGGATTCGTCAGAGACGAGGGCGGCGCCATCCTCGGCATCGTCACCATCAAGGACCTGGTGGAAGAGATCGTGGGCGAGCTGGGCGAGTGGTGAGCCGCCGAGAGCGTCATCCGAGTGGAATGCCGGAACAGGTCGCTCGTCCACGTGGGGGGGAAGAGCGATGCCCATCCAGCGACTGCTGATCCTGCTGACGGCGGTCTTTCTCATGCCGGTCTCGTCCGCGAGGGCGGAGCTGCGGGTGTGGACGGAAACGGCCACGCGACGCGTGCTGCGCGAGGAGGCGCCGGGAAGCGGCCTCGAGGTCCGGATCGCGCTGGCCCGCAACGAATGGCGAAGCTTCCAGATCCTGGTGCGCTCCGACCAGCCGGTCAAGACGCTCACGGTCGTCCCCGGGGACCTCGTCGGCCCGGCGGGGGCGAAGCTCACCCCGTCGAGCGCCCGCCTCTTCCGCCAGCACCAGATGCACATCACCGTCGGCACCACGCGAAACGACACCTTCCGGCCCAGCTGGTATCCCGACGGACTTGTGCCGTTCTCCCATCCGCTCACCGGCCGCCCGCTGCCGGACGCGACGCTCGCCGCGGTCCCGTTTGACCTCCCCGCCGACGAGACGCACGGGTTCTGGGTCGACCTCTTCGCCCCGCCCGGGACCCGGCCGGGGGTCTACAGAGGCGTCTACGGCCTGGAGATCGGGGGGGGCCGGGCCGCGAGCATCCCGGTGGAACTCACGGTCTGGGACTTCGAGCTCCCGGCGACGCCGACGATGCGCACGGCCTTCGGCGCGCCTGACGGTCGCCTGAAGGCGTGGTACGCGGAGCGGGCGAAGGCGGGCAGAGAGAAGATGCCCGACGACTGGGCGGCCGTCGAGAATCAGTGCTGGCGTCTGCTCGCCGAGCACCGGGTCAATGCAACGCCTCCGGGCGAGATCACGCGCCCAGTCCGTCAGCGCGACGGCTCGTGGCTCATCCCCTCCGCGCAGGTCGACCGGCTGCGCGAGTTCGTCGACCGCTGGCACGTGAACGCCGTGGCGGCGCCCCGCCCCGCGTCCGTGTTCGCCGATCCCGAGAAGGACCGCGCCGGGATCGAGGCATGGTTGAAATGCCTCGACCGTGCGGCGAAGGAACTCGACCGTCCCGGCGTCCTCTTCTACATCTACCTCATCGACGAGCCCAACGACGCGGAGGCCTACGCCCGGGTCCGCTCGTGGGGCAAAGCGATCCGCGCGACCGGCACCGCCGTCAAGGTGATGGTCACCGAGCAGACGCAGACGCAGGACCCCGCCTGGGGCGACCTCTACGGCGCCGTGGACGTCTGGTGTCCGCTCATGCCGCTCTTCGTCCCCGACAGCGCCGCGAAGCGTCAGGCCCTGGGAGAGTCCATCTGGGTCTACACCGCGCTCTGTCAGCGGACGAAGACGCCGTGGTGGCACATCGATTACCCGCTGCTTCATTATCGCGTCCCGGCGTGGATCGCGTGGCGTTACCGCATCAGGGGGCTCCTCTACTGGGGAGGCATGTCCTACTGGAAGCAGGTAGACGACCCGTGGAACGAGCCCTGGACCTATGGTCACGGCAAGGAGGGCGCCCGGGGAAGGGCCTACAACGGCGAGGGGACACTGGTGTATCCCGCGAGCGCGGCGGGGTACGACGGCATCGCCCCGAGCATCCGTCTGAAGGCGCTGCGCGACGCGATCGAGGACTACGACTACCTCGCTCTGCTGGAGGGCCTCGGCAGGTCGAACGAAGCGCGCGGACTCGTTGAGCCGCTGGTCGAGTCGTGGTTCAAGTGGGAGACCGACCCGACCGCCTACGACCGCGCTCGAGAGAGACTGGCAGCTCTCATCCTGAACGCGCGAACCAGGCCGTAGAAAAGCAGTAGAAAAGCGGGACTAGGCAAAAGCCGGACAGGCACCGTTTTGCCAGATATCGAGAATCCGGTTGCCGATGAGCCGACACATCGGTATGATTATGAGGGTAGCACGGGGGGCGAGGCAGGGCTTTTGAGGGACATCGAACGGACACTGCACCGGATCCTTCGCCGGAGAAAGCCTGGCCCGAAGCCCAGAACCCAACACGCACGACGGAAGAATTAAGTATGGTGTCCCCGGAACTCCCGGTTTAAGCTTAGGGGGATGCGCCTGGGTTGTTGGCCCCGCCGTTGTGCTGAGACGGCTGATCCTGTGAGTGGATGCTTACGTGGAGCGACTTCATGTTTACGTTGTTTGATCTGTTCCAGTTGCTTGGGCTCATAATTGGAGCGGCGACTGGTGCGATCTACGGCGCCCACTGGTACGGATGGATTGGCTGCCTTGTCGGGGTTCCCCTCGGCCTTGCACTAGGTTTCGTCTGTGGGCGGATTCCTTTCGTGGCTGCCTTGTTTTGGCTCAGGTCCGACCTAACGTCGATGTCGACAGAGCACATCCGTAGTAAGTTCCAGGGCGGTCCATATCCGGCTTACCATCTGTTCCTTCGGGAGTTGCTCAGGCGTGGGGAGTCTATTCACGAGGAAATCCCGGTTGTCTTATCCCTGCTCGGCTCGGCGAGTAAGGACCAGAGGCACCACGGATGGTACATACTCAGGTCATTCTTCTCAGAGCTTGCGGCCGCGATTCCAGATTACGATCCGGGTGCATCGACGGAAATATGTCAGGCGAACGTGCAAAAGCTCAGTTCTGCGCTGGACTAAAAGTCAGTACAGTCACCGTTCATTTCGTGACGGTCTCGAAGGAAAAGCAGGGAAAAGCAGCGAAAAGCAGGACAGTCACCGTTTTTCCCTCAGGGCAACCGTCTCGCTCAGGTCAAGCGTGCATGCCGTCACGCAAGGTACCCCTTGTATAAGACATCGACCGTTGCTACCATAAACGATGACGGGATCGGCAGCGACGGGTTCGTGTGCAAACTGGCGCGCCGGCTCGGCCGTCGTCTGCGCCCACTCCGGCCGCCGGGGCGTTTCTGACGAAGATCGAACGTGCACTGCACCGCGCACTTCGCCCGATGAACCGCGGCCGCAAGCCCAGGACCCGACAGACACGACGGAAAAGATAAGTATGGTGTCCCCGGAACTCTCTCTACCAGCATATTCGTAATCATAGGGAGGAACCATGCGAAACGCACGTCCCACAACGTTGGCGATATTGGCCTTGTGTGGCGCTGTCACTGGCTGTCACGTGACAGGTCCCGCATCCGTCGAGACGGGTCGGGCCGCCTACAATGTGGCGATTCAGAGTACCAACAACGAGCAGTTGCTGTTGAACCTGGTCAGGCTGAAGTACAGGGACCCACCATATTTCCTGGAGGTAAGCAGCGTTGCTACGAGCTTTGATTTTGGTGCATCGGCTTCGGCTGGCGCGTCGCTCCCAGAGTCTGCGGACAAAGCGTATAGTCTGGGAGTGGGAGCCAGCTACGCGGAGAAGCCGACAGTCGCATATACGCCGCTCCAGGGCGACAAGTTCGTGACACAGTTGATGTCGCCGATCGACCTGAACACGATCTTGCTCCTCTACCACTCCGGCTGGTCGATCGAGAGGGTATTCCGGATATGTCTGCAGAGCATGAACGGGCTGAAGAACGCACCGAGTGCCTCTGGCCCGACGCCCGATTACCTACCGCGTTATCAGGAGTTTGTGAAAGCGGCAAAGCTGTTGCGCGCACTGCAGGTACGCGGCGTCTTGGACATGGGACAGGTGCCTTCAAAGGACAAGGAGAAGACGATCGTTGAGATGCGCCTCGCCAAGAGCGCCCTCGGATCCCCTGAAGCTCGGGAGCTCTGCCGCCTGCTCCGCTTGGAGGAAGGTCGCACGTCTTTTCAACTGACCACCGAGGTGGGGACCGGCGGCAAGGAGCGCATCTGTGTGGTACCGCGCTCCCTGATGGCGAGCCTGTTCTTTGTCTCTCAAGCAGTTCAGGTGCCGACCCATGACGAGCAGGCGGGTCGTGTGACGGTGACACGGGACCCGCAGGGCAACCGATTTGATTGGCAGGAAGTCATCGGGGGGTTGATGAAGATCCACTCAAGCCGAGAACGTCCCCGTGATGCCTATGTTGCCGTACACTATCGCGGCAGCTGGTTTTATATCGACGACAGCGACCTCACCGGGAAATCGACCTTCTCGCTGCTGATGCAGTTGTTCGCATTGCAGGCGGGCGAGATCCGGTCGGCCGGTCCGATCCTGACACTGCCGGTCGGCCCATGAACAGCTGCATGTTCGAGGTGTTCAGTTTGGACGAAAAGCAGACGAAAAGCAGGGCAGGCACCGTTTTCCCAGACATCGAGAATCCGGTTGCCGCTGGGCCGACACATTGGCCTGATGATGAGGGTAGCACGGGGGGCGAGGCAGACGTTTCGAGGGCGGCCGCTTGGCAGTGACGGCTTCATGAGCAGACTCAAGCGCCGACTCGGCCGCCGCCTCGTCGCGCTCTGAGAATTCCGGAAGCCAGTGGAAACCCGGGTGCTTCCGCCGGCAACTGATGGCGCACATGACGTGACCCACTTGCCTGAAATAACACACGACGTATTTCAGCGAGATCACATCCGTATCACGACAAAACCGGGTCTAACCCTCGCCGGCACAGAAGTTTCGGCGTGTTCAGCAACAGTTCCCCGCAGAAGCACCTCTTGCCTTCAGCCCCGGCGGATGTGAGTCTTGAGCGTCTCGAAGACCGCCGCGGCCCACATCCCGTGCCCACGGTCGTTGGGATGGTTGTCGGTGAGGCTCTGGTGGAAATCGGCGTAGAGCCGGCCGTTGTCGGTGGCGCGGAGCATCGCGGCACGGATGTCGACGAATGGGGCGACGATGTCGCGGGCGACGCCGCGCAGGGCGTCGATGGTCTCGTCAAGGTGGACCGTCTGCTTCGCAGTCGGGCAGTCGCCGGCGGGCCCCAGGATGACAACGTCGGCGCCGAAGTCGTGGCGGACGCCGAGTGCAAGGGTGCGGACCGCGTGCGCGGAGCAATAGGGCGGTATCTCGTGCCAGCCGCAATCGTTGCCGCCGAGGGCGATGAGCACAAGGTCGGGATCGAGCTCCGCGAGCCACGGGAACCGTCCGAGTCCCTCGTAGGCGTTCTGCCCGCCGACGCCGAACGGCTTGATGACGAAATTCGCCCCCGGGAATTCCGCGGCGAGCAGCCGCTGGAGCTGATAGGCCCAGTTCATCTCGGCGCACGACGCGCCGCCGTGATAATCCGGCTGACGGCCCACGTTGCTGATGGAGTCCCCGTAAGACACGACATGGATGCGCTCGCCCCGCGCGAGGCGCTGAGAGGTCCGTTCGAGCATGATGCGTCCACCACCCGGAGTTCGGGGGACACCATACTTGATTGTCCCCGAATTTGCTTTTTCTGCCTTCTTCTAAAGGCCAGCGGCTTTGGCCAGGTGTCCCGACCGGCCGCAGCGCGAGCACACCACGTAATCGAGCCGCTTGAAGAGTCCCAGCTTGGCCCGACGCTTCTCGCCCGGGGCGTTGCAGGCCGTGCAGACGACGTCGGGATAGGTCGCCAGGAACTCCGCGTTGGCCGCCTGAATCTTTTCGATGGCTTTCTCGGCGAACGATCTCGCCAGCACATGCTTGTGCGAGAGCAGCTCAATCCATTCGTTTACCAGGCGTGCGTCCTCCAGGTCCGCCAGCCAGAAAGCCGCCGCCATGCGGCTCTCCTGGTCCCCCGACCGCAGCAGCCAGGAGTAAACCTCGAACACCGTCGCGTTATCGAATCTCGCCAAGACCTTGGACATGTCTTGGATGCTCATGTCGCATCGCCTCACGAGTTCCGGCAGTGCCCGCTCGGCTTCCTCGCTGCCTTCCCAGCCCGGGTCGATCGCATCGAGGGCCTTAGCGGCCGCGCTGGAGACATCAGATTCCTTGTCTACCAGGCAAGGGACGATCGCCTCGATGGCCTCTCGACGGTCAAGCCTCGCAAGACCATATATGGCCCCGACCCTGGTACTCTTATCCCTGTCATCGAGCGCGGCCACCAGGGGCTCAAATGCCGTCGGATCGCCGATGTTGCCCAGAGCCACCGCCGCTGCACTCCTGAGAGACGCATGTTCGTCCTTGAGGCAGGCGATCAGCTCATCGACGGCCTCAACAGCTCTCAACATGCCAAGCGCTACGGCGCACGCGTCCCGCTCAGGGCAATCCCCTCTCTCGAGCCGCTGGAGAAAGACCGGCACCAACCGGCGGTCGCCGGTCTCCGCCAGAATGCGAGCAGCCGCCTGACGCGTGGATAGGTCGGGCTCGGCGAGGCACTTCAGCAGGACAGCCTGAGCAGGCTCGAGTGTCCGCGGATCCCCGATCTGCCGCAGAGATCCAGCTGAGTATATTCGAAGCCAGACGTTCGGGTCCTCGAGGTGAGTCATCAGCGGATCGACCGCTTCTGGGGCTCTCAGCCTACCCAGGATGACTGCCGCCGCTGTCTGCTCGCGCGAATCCCCGGCGGCCAGTCGCTGCAGCAGTACGGGCACCATTCCACGGTCCCCGATCGCAACAAGGGCGTTTATGACCGCAACTCGGACTTGCGGAAATGGGTCGGTCAGACACTCCAACAGGGCGCCAACCGCCTCCGAGGCCCTCCGGGCGCCGAGCTCCTGAGCCGCCTGGAGGCGGAAGAAGGAATCCTTACCAAGAGCAGCGATCAACTCACTTACCGACTCGCCCGCCATGTTACCGTCCTCCCCCCAGGGCTGATAACCGGATCGCCGGGCTATCCTTGTGCCACGCCATCGAAATGTCAATGCTCTTCTATCAGCAATCCACGAGCCGGCACGGCAGGCTTGAGGCCTGTGGGAATTCCGGGGACACCATCCCTGACTCTCCGGTCGTGTGGAAGCTGGGCGGTCACCGACTTCTGGCCGAGGTGAAGACACCGGAGAGCGCCGTCCGAGTCATGCCCTGTCTCATGGGAAGAGTAATTTGCCTGTCCCGCGCCTCCTGACGCCGAGGCGACAGTCTCGCGCCAGGATGTGCCTTCCAGCCGACATGATCCGGCTATCGCCTGTGCTCCGGATGCCTTCCGGGCGACATGACCCGCCGCCCGCGACCCCACAAAACGACGCTTCCGGACAGCTTTTTCCCCACCAACGGTGCCCGTAGGCCGCCGGGCAACCCCAAGGTTGCACCATCCTGCAGCAATTTCGGGGGGTGCGCGTACAAACCGCAGCAGCGCGACGTAAGTCCTGTCCTGTACAATATTTTCAACAAAACGAGCCCTGGTCCGGGTTGCTGCAAAATAGTGCACCCGCTCACCGCCCCCTGACGGCCCTCCCGCCAATTCCGTTTTTTTAACTCCAAGTACAGCAACGGCTTGCGGAAAACCTGCTAGCCTGTTTTGCCCCTTTGGCACGCCCTTTGCTGTGTGCAATGGTGCACAGCGAATTGTTCTCTGGAGAGTTTGGCGTGACCTGGGTGTCCCTTTTGGACCCTTGGACGGACATCGTTGCGACCTAGCTGTCGCTTCGAGGTCGAGACGGCACCGAACGGGGAGTGCCGCACGCGTCGTCCCGCGGGTCCTGAGGGACGGGTCAATCGATTGAGGAGGACACGACGGTGCTTTCGAATTTTCACCGTTCTCGTTCTTGGCTAAGGAGTTACGCCGACGTCGATGGTGGCCACGTGGTCGTGGCGGACCCGGACGAATCGGTCTTCGCGATGGTCAGGCAGTTGACGGCGCCGGACGTCTGGCGCGTGGGATATGCGGAGACGCCGGGCGAACTGCTGCGGCTCCTGCGCAAATCCCGCGTAAGTCTTGCCGTGGTCGATCTTTCGGTGCTGGACGGTGACCCGGCGCTTGCGGACGAGCTGATGTCGCGGGCGCGTCGCGGTCTGCGGGTGGTCGTCACGACCCGCGAGCACAGCGAGGCCAACGAGCGTCGGGCACGACTGATCGGCCCGGTCTACTACGCACCCAAGCCCCTGAACGCGTCTGTTTTCAATCACGTGCTGGAAGGTGCGCTGCGTGCGGCGGTGTGAGGAATCCACATCAGGAGAGTTCCGATGGTAGCGATTACGGACAGGTATCGAAAGGCAGTCGAGAAGCGGCGCCGGGAGCGTCGTGTGGTGCTGTTGCCCATGCGCGTCACGATGGACGACAAGACGCTCTTCGAGGGTGCCACACTCGACGTCAGCACCGGAGGGATCTACTTCCGGATGCCGCGCGGCGAGAGGCTCTCGGTGGGCACGAGGCTCCGTGTGGAGATGAGCGTTCCGGCGGAGCTGTCGGGCAGTCCGCTGGGCTACCACACGATGCGAGAGGCCCGGGTGGTGCGGGTGGACAGTGCCACCCTGGCGCGACGTGTGGGATGTCACCCACGGCAGTGTGGTGTGGCGGTGGCGTTCGAGCCGGAAGTGGCCGCGGCGGCGGCCCGTCACAGTGAGACGGTTCCGGCGGTCGCGTAGCTTCGGTCAACAGTCCCGGCGGTCTGCGGAGACGCCGGTTGGCGTGAAGGAAATGAGATGATCCGATCCTCCCAACGCGCTCGTGAAAACCAGGTCGTGGGACCTCCCAACCCACACGTGACCTCTCACGGGCGCTGGGAAAGCGACGGGCCGGTCGTGAGGACACATGACGGCCGCCCTGGAGATAAGCTGAGAGGCTCTTTGCACAGCACCAGGAAAGAACTGAGGAGATCCGATCCTCCCAACGCGCTCGTGTGAAGGCAGTGTCGCGGGTCCTCCCAACCCGTGACGGAGCACGGGCGCAGAGAGTGACGGGCTGACGGCAGACGAGCCGGGGCCCTTTGAGAGATAGGACGACGACGTGGTTTCAGAGGAGCACTGAGAAATTCAGAGGAGATCCGATCCTCCCAACGCGCTCGTGTGAAAGCAGTGTCGCGGGTCCTCCCAACCCGTGACGGCGCACGGGCGCAGACAGACGACGGGTCCGGACGCGATGCGGACCCGAGAACGATATCGACAGCCTGAGACGACGCACCAGGACGGATGACGGGGAAGCAGCGAGGGGACATGGCGCTCCGGCACCGCGTCGACGACGTCGTGCGACGGGACCGCGACGCCGGGAACTTCACACGACACTCTGGCAAATGGGCACGAAGGGATGTGCCCGGAATTGAGGGAACAGGATCGATGAGGACTATGACGGCTGTAACGGTTGCCGTGGGCGTGCTTCTGCTGGTGTCGTCTCCGCTGGCCGCACAGGTCGACGTCGGGGACATCGCCGTCAAGTGGTCCCAGCCTCCGGACTACGACAACGGTCAGGACTTCAAGTCGTTCTGGCAGTGGTGTCACTCACCGCAGGCGGTGGTGGCCGACGACTGGCGGTGTCTGGACGGTCTGCCCGTGACGGACTTCCACTGGTGGGGGTCGTACCTGCGCGGCGAACCCGGAGACGTCCTCGGTTTCGAGATCTCCATTCACGCGGACATTCCCGAGACGGTCGAGAAGCCCTCGCATCCCGGAGAGCTTCGCTGGAGCCGGGTCTTCAACATGGGGGAGTACGGGGTCGTGGAATCGTTCGACCGGATGAACCGGACCGAGGCGATCTACGAGTACACCGTCGTGCTCGACAACAGTGACGAGTGGTTCCGCCAGGACGAGGGCGAGATCTACTGGCTTAACGTCGTCGCCCTCACCTTCGACGATTACACCGAGTGGGGCTGGCACAGTGCACTGCGTCCCTGTCCCGAGAACGGTCTGGACCCGGCGGTGCATATCTTCGACTACGACCCCTTCACCGGGGAGTACACGACCTGGGGGTCCATCTACAGTGACTCGTGCAGTGTGCACATGGCGTTCGAGCTGACCACCATACCGGAGCCCGGAAGCCTGGCGCTCATGGGCACCGTGACGCTGACGGTGGTGGGGGTCCGCCGACGACGCCGGATGCACGGCTGAAGACGGCATGCGTGGTGAGAATGGAGCAGGTCTGTGCCTCGCGTGAGTGAGGTGAAGTCGGACGCGGCACGGGGAGCGGTTTGACATGTGAGTGAGATGCCCCGGGACGTCGGCGGCGGGGCTGCAGGGAAGCCGACCGTGGGACCCCGGGGAGGAGGATCACGGAGAGGTTTTCAGGGGACAAGCCGCAGGCGGCACCGACGTCGCACCCGAACGTGCACTCCCGGACCGGGTGCACCCCGCGACGCCCGAGGCCGCATGGAGGTGAACGAAACGGATAACGTAAAACACATGGACCTGAAATCTCAGAAGGAGGTGAGCACAGCGACGCTGAAGTGAGCCGTTCGGTCCCGTGGACCGCGGGACCTGCACACGGAAACTGACTCAGGGGACAATGAGCCGTGTTTCCTGAAAGGAGAAGTCATGAGAGGACGTGGGTTGGTGACACTGACCGTGGCGCTGCTGCTGGCACTGCCGGCACAGCGAGCCCTCGCCGTGACCATCGACGACATCGTCATCGTTTACGGCGAAAACCGAATCGACGGGGCCTTCCAGTGCTACGGGGTGTCCATCTACCTCGAGGGTGCCTCGGGCATCACCGACGCGGTGGTCGAGCAGGTGGATACAGGCAAGAAGTACTCCCTCACCGACGGAGGCGGGGGTTTCTGGGGCTGGGACAACCACTTCACGTCACTGGCCACGTTCCAGAACCTTCATCCGACGGACACCCAGTACCACTTCTACTTCAACGAGACCACGCCGGGCAACTACGAGGACGAGGTGATCGTCGGCTACGCGCTTCGTCCGCTCACCGTTTTCGCCAACATCACCTACCCGCTGCACAACGCCACCGGTGTGCCACTGGACCCGGTCTACACCTGGGACAACATCGAAGGCATGGGCTGGGGACACGGCAAATGGGTGAGACAGGGCGATACCAAGGTCTACGCGGTCTGTCCCGACACGGACATGACGAAGGTCGACTGGCAGCCGGGCACCCTGAGTCCGGGCACGACGTACACCATCCACGTCGGCATCCTCAA
>DATKVD010000334.1:0-9478 GCA_035530235.1 Planctomycetota bacterium
GCCGCAGGTCCCGCTATCCACGCCGCCGAGGGAGTCCCGTCAACCGACCGAAGACAAAGACGAGTACCAGCGGAACGCCAACGTGAAAAAGGAGAGACAGGAGCCCCTCGAACGGCTGGCGGAAGATCTTCCCGTGCACGAACGGCTCGATGATGAAGTCGTTGGCATGCGCCCAGTAGTCAAAAGGAAGGTGAGCGGCCAACGCGGCGGTGGCCGCCATCGCCGCAGCCGATGCGCCAAGCGAGGACAGCACCACCCGCCGCGTGACGAGCGCCGCGACAACCGCCAGCGGCACGGCGAACGCCAGATAGACCAGCGCCGTCAGCTCCAGATGAATGACCGTACCCACCGGCATCAATGCCATCGTGCGTCGCCTTGAGCGTCTTCAGTTCAAAGCCTTCGCCACTTCCGCGGCGAGGTCGTAGAGTTCTTCGGACCATGCGTCCCACGCGGGGGGGATGAGGTATCTTCCGTTGCCGTCGTCGTAGTATTCGGAGACGTATCGGAGTGCGCGGGTGCGCTCGTTGCAGAGGTGCTCGCACCGCCCGGCGAGTTCCTCAGCGAGCTTCGCGCGTTGGGCGTCGTCGAGGAGGGCGTCCTGGATGAAGACCCGGGCCTCGGCTTCCTGGAGGCTCTCACGCATGAGTTCGAAGCGGACGGTGGAGATGGCGCCGTCGGGACCGGGGGCGAGGAGCCACGGGCTGACGTCCCCGAGGTCGAGCGTGCCCCAGTCGGTCCCGGGATAGCGTCCGCAGATGGGGTAGCTGCCGCGTTTGCCCTTGAGGACGGGCCAGAAGTCGGCCCCCAGCCGACCGAACCCCCGGACCCCCGGAAACGCCTTCTTGTGCTTGATCGCCATGCTCTCGACCCGGGCCGACCACTTCGCCGGGTACCGGGCCTGTCGGCCGGTCAGGAGCGCCCCCTCGGCACACAGCCGGTGCACGGTCGGCTCGCTGTCCTGCCTGAGCAGCGGACCGATGCCGTCCCGGGGATAGGTGACCACGCGGAACGGGTTCCGCCAGCCGTAGAAGGGCCGGCCCTCCTCGGGGTCCCACAGCACCGCGAACATCCCGCCCACCTGTGCCAGATACCCCACGGGCTGACCGTCCCGGTGATACCCCTTCCCGAATTCTTCGTTATAGAGGTGTGAATGCGCCACCCAGTAGGCGTCCGGCGCCGCCGCCTGGAGGTCGTCCACCACGACGTGCGGCACCTGCTGTGCCGCCCCCACCATCAGCGATCTCTCCATGCCCCGCTTCGCGAGGATCTCACGCATGCCGTCGAGCACCGGCTTCCAGAACGCGCGGCTCTCGGGCGTCCCCCAGTCGGGGGCCTTCAGGTCCTGCAATTGACCCGTGGCGCAGTTGACCTCCGTCACCCACGTCCCGGGCTTCTCGGGCTTGCTGTTCGACGGGCCGCCGTCGTAGAGATACACGCACACCACCGGGACCTTCCCGAGATGTCTCGTGGCGACGTCGAGGTATCTCTCGACGAGGGTGAAGTCGAGTTTGTGCGTGCGGTCGGGCTGCGCCACCCACCTCACCATCGTGTGCTCGTTGCCGAAATGCGTCCATGCCTTCGCCGGGACGTAGAGCGTCTTCGCGCCCACGCGTCCCATCAGCTCGAAGCTCCGCTCCATGAGTTGCCAGTGTTTCTCCGACCACATGGGGACGTTGTACTGGAGTGCGACGGACTCGGGCGACTGGACCATGCCGACGTGGGTGGTGAAGTGCTGCGGGTCGGGGAGCGTCCAGTCGACGACCTTGAGCCGGACGGGCACGTCGACGGGTCCTTCGCCGTCCACGCGGACGGTGAGCGTCCCGGCGTACTCGCCCGCGCGGGCGTCCTTCGGGACGTCGACCGTGACCCAGACGGGCCGGGTGTTTCCGGGCACCTTCTGGGCGGGCTGACACGAGGCGTCGAGCGTGTCGTAGATGTGAAGCCCCTCGATCACCTTCTCGTGCCGGGGGTAGCGGACGCGGAGGGCCGAGGCGGGGATGACGGCGCCGGCGGGTCCGGCGAGCGCGGAGACGTCGAGTTTCAGGCCCTCGACGGCCGCGGTGGAACTCACGACGACCTGCCCGGCGCAGACGCCGTTCCTGGCGGCGCACATGCGCATCGGCCGGAGCGGCTCCGAGGGGTCGGCGTATTCGTTCGGGTTCACGCGGTGGTAGACGGTGTGCGTGCGCACCTGGAGACCGGCGGGTCGCGAGACGTGGGGCACCACGCCGGCCGGCCCGGCCGCCGACAGTCTCACCGATTCGAGCGCCGCACGGTTCCACCAGAACGCCTTGCGGATCCGGCAGTCGAGACTGCCCGCATCGGTCACGGTGACGAACATGGCCTCGACGGCGGGGGCACGGTGGATCTCCAGGGCGAGGACGTTGAGACCCTTGCGGAGCGTCGCCGCCGGGAGGGTGACCTCGAGGGTCCGGCTGCGCTTTTTGTAGCCGGCGAGCCACACGGCGTAGAGGTCCTTCGGGGTGCGCCAGCTCGTGACGTGCCCGCCGCCGCGATACCACTGCTGCGAGATCAGTTTGCCGTCCGGGGTGCTGAACGTCTCGAGGGGATAGTCCTCGGCCACGGTCTCCCGGTCGATCCTTCCGGCGCCCAGGTGGGCGCGCGCGACTTCCCGGCCGTTCAGGTAGACGACGAGTCCGCCCTGGAAGACGACCGAGAGGGAGAGGTCCTTGACCTCGGCGGGGTCGGTCACCTCGAACTTCCCGCGGACGCAGAGGAGCGCCAGGCTGCGGTAGGAGGCCCCGAGGAAGGGCCCCATGCGTGCGAGCCAGTCCCCGTCGTCGAACGTGACCTCACGCCAGTCGTCCGGCGGAAACGCCGAGCCGCGGACCGTTTGGGTCGGACGGATCTTGTACCGTCCGGGGGCGAGGTCCTCGTCCTTGTAGACGACGTCCTGCCGCGGGGTGTAGGGGTCCACGCGCACCCGTTCCCCGGCGTCGAGCCGTGCGACCTCGGTGCGCCAGGTCTCGTGGAACCGCCAGACCCCGCGGGTGTCGAGGATCACCGTCTCGGCACCGGCCGACGACCGCGACACCGCAACCAGACAGAGAAGGACGAGCCCGAGCGTCCTGACCCCGAAAGACCGATTGTCATTGCGCACGCGTCTTCCCCCACTCCTCGGTGTTGAACGTTCCTTCGTGCCGTCGGGACCCCTTTTTTATGTAACCGGACGGCCGCCCATTGTCACCAATTCAATAGCCGCTTCGCGAGACATTTTACGCGTAGAAACGCCGCGGGTGAGGTCCCCATGACGACCGGTGTGCGGAAAAGACCGTCGCAGCACCCGCGGCGCCCGGCGGCGTGGCGCCTGCTGTGGGCACTAGCGGCGTGCGCGGCGTGGTGCGCGGCCGCCGCTACCGACGACGCCCCGGCACCCGTGCCGGTCCTCGACACCGCGAGCTTCTGGCGATACCACTACCACTTCCGGATGCCGGTGGTGAGGACGGCCGGGGGCATCCGGCCGATACCGCTGCCGGTCCACGCGGACGCCTGGCGCAAGGCCGGACTCGAGCAGAAGATGACCTGGATGGAACACGACACGCCGCTGCCGTCGGCGGACTGGGCGTCGCCGGACTTCGACGACAGTGCGTGGGCCCGATTTCCCGGCGTGATCGTCGCGGGCCTGAGTGAGAACGCCGACCGCAAGAGTCCCTACCTAGCGCTCGTGTGCCTGCGCGGGAAGTTCCAGGTCACCGACCCCGCCCGTGCAGGGGGCATGACGCTGTCCGTGTCGTATCGCGGCGGCGCGGTGGTCTATCTGAACGGCGTCGAGATCGCGCGGGGACATCTGCCCAAGCTCAACAGGGAAGCACGGGTGGGCAAGCCACCCGTGGCACACGCATTCCACACGCTCGCCGAGGACTACCGGAAGGACGAGCCGCGCACCCGCACGCTCGCCGACGTCCCGGTCCCGGCGCGTCTCCTGCGCCGGGGCACCAACGTCCTCGCCGTCGAGATCCACCGTGCGCCCTTCGCCGAGACGGACGAGTTCAAGGTCGCCACCGACTGGACGCGGACGTTCTACATGGGCCCGGCCACCTGCGGCATCGAGCGCATCCGGCTCTCGTCGCCGCCCGCGGCCGCTAGCGCCGTGACGCCCAACGTCGCGAGACCTCCGGGGCTTCAGGTGTGGAACTCGGACCTCGTCGCCGCCGACTTCGACCTCGACTACGGCGACCCGTCCGAACCGCTCCGTCCCATCCGCATCGTCGGGACGCCCGGCGGGGTCTTCTCCGGCAAGGTCGTCGTCGGGTCGACCGAAGCGATCAAGGGCCTCCGCGGCGAGGTGAGTGCGCTCGCGGCCGTCAAGGGCGGCGGTCGCATCCCGGCGTCCGCCCTCACGGTCCGCTACGCACTGCCGGGCATCGTCACCCCCGTCGGGCTGTCCTGGGTGGTCATGCCGCCCGGACCCGCCGGTCACGAAGTGGGCGCCGATTCGCGATACCTCGCCGCGGTCACCCGCTTCGACGCCCTCGCCGAGGTACCGCCCGAGGAGATCCCCGTCCGCGTCAGACAGCCCCACACCGTGAGGGGCCGCCTCCTCAACCTCGACTCCCCGGGCATCCCGCTCGTCTTCGGCGCCGTCGTCCCGGTGTGGGTGACGGCGCACGTCCCGGCCGACGCGCCAGCGGGCGACTATCGCGGCACGCTCACCCTCCGCATGACCGGTGCCGCGCCCGTCACCCTACCGGTGGAACTCACGCTCTCCGACTGGCCGCTCCCCCACCCGCACCGCTTCCGCACCTTCGTCGAGATCGTCCAGTCGCCCGAGTCCGTCGCCCTCCAGTACGACGTCCCCCTGTGGAGCGACGCGCACTTCACGCTGATGGAAAAATCCCTGAAGCTCCTCGGGGACGTGGGCAACAAGACCGTCTACATCCCGCTCGTCACCGAGACCAACCTCGGCAACGCCGAGTCGATGGTCCGGTGGATCAAGCGACCGGACGGCTCCTACACGCACGACTTCCGCATCATGGAGCGCTACCTGGACCTCGTGGAGAAATGCCAGGGCAAGCCGCTGGTCGTCTGCTTCCACGTGTGGGACCCGTTCCTCGGGCACGTCGGCAGGCGGGACGAAACGCTGTGGACCGGGCAGACCGCCAGGGACGCCCGGCGGGCCTACATGGGCCGCGGCGTCAAGGTGAGCGTGCTCGACCCCGCGACCGGCAAGGTGGAGGACCTCGAGCTGCCCCCCTACCGCGACCCCAAGAGCAAGACGCTCTGGAAGCCGCTCCTCGAGGAGGTCCGCAGACGCATGAAGCGCCGCGGCCTGGAGGACGTGATGATGCTCGGCCTCCCGTGCGACTGGATCCCCGACAAGGAGACGGTGACGCACTTCGCCGAGCTGCTTCCCGGGGTGCCGTGGACGTGTCACGCGCACGGCTACCGGCGCGACCTCCACGGCGTGCCGGTGGGATTCCGGGCGCACGTCTACTCGCAGGGCGGCGACGACGTGGTCGACCCGACGGTGAGACGCCTGCACGGGTGGCGGCTGACCGAGCTGAAGGCGCGTTTTCCGAGGGACATCCGCGATTCGTTTCACCTGACCCTCTGGCGGGTGATGGGCGAGGTGAACATCGCGTCCAACTTCCGCGGCGTCGCCCGTCGTGGCGGCGACTTCTGGCCGGTGCTGAAGGACAGCCGCGGCAGGAAAGTGGGGACGCTAGCGGGCCGCTACCCGAAGAGCACCTGGGGCACCATCGACGTGGCGACGTGTCTTTTGAGTCCGGGGCGCGAGGGCGCCATCGCCACGGCACGGTTTGAGATGCTGCGCGAGGGCCTCCAGGAATGCGAGGCCCGCATCTTCATCGAGCAGGCGCTCACGGACGACGGGCTTCGAGAGAAGCTCGGCAGGGATCTCGTCGCGCGGTCTCAGCTGATCCTCGACGAGCGCACGCGGAGCGTCCTGCGCGGACTCAGCTCCTTCATGCAGTCGGGCGGCGCCACCCACCACGCCGCCTACACCGGCGGCCGACGCGCACCCGCCGGCATGATCGGACACCAGTGGTTCGTCGGCTCCGGCTGGCAGCAGCGCTCCCAAGACCTCTACGCCGCCGCGGCCGACGTGGCCGGAGTCATCGGACACCAGGACTGACGCCCTCAGGTGATGTGAATCTCGATGTCGTCGGCGACGGGGCCCAGGAGGGTGTAGGTTCCCGGCGCGGTCTGGAGGATCGATCCGGGCACCAGGGTGTTCACCGGCCCGTAGGCCGCCAGCCGGGCGATGAACCCCTGCCACGCGACGCTGCCGATGCACCCGTCCATCCAGAAGCTGCGGTCCTTCGCGCCCATGATCTGCGCCGGGCCGATGGTGTTGGCCCTGGGCGGCACCCACGACCAGTCGCCCCCGAACGACTGGAGCGCGTTCTGCATGATGGTCATGGGATGGAGTTCCACGAGTCGCGGCCCGGCGTGCATGTAGCTCTCGATGTCGTCGCCGAACTCGAACCCGAGGTGCGCCTCCCAGAACGCAATGTGCCCGCACCACCCCACCCCGCCGTAGACGACGTCCGCGCCGCCCAGGTCGTCGATCATCTTCCCGTAGTCGTCGATGACCTCGGTGGTGGGAAAGTGGATCTGCCCGGCGGGGGGCCGGAGCTTCGCGTCCACCTTGCTGTAGAAATTGATCATCATCGCCCGCTGGAACGACCCCTCCCAGTCCGGGGGCGCGGTGTTGCCGTCCTGATCGGCGTACTCGTCCATGTTGAAGCCGTGGAAGTGGTCGAGCGGGAGCCCGCGTTCGTTGATCGTCTTCGCCGCCAGCGCGTACTGCGGCACCGGGCCCACCGGCAGGATGCCCACGAACGTCCGCTTCTCGTCGCGGGCGAGCTGAATCCGCTCGACGAGGTCCGCCGCCATCGCACGGAAAAACGCGTCCTCATCGTCGATGATGCGGATCTTGAACGCCTTGTTCGGGTGCTTGGTGATCTCCTCGCGCGTGATGGCCCGCACCCGCCGGCATACCTCGACGTCCCGGTAGGGAATGAATTTCGCAAGCTCGTAGTCGAAGGTCACGACGGTTCTCCTTTCGGTTGCGCGTCTGTCCCGTCAATCTCTCGGATGCGTTCCGCGTAGGGGGCATAGTCCAGCGTCGGTCGCGGCTCCACCGTGACGTAGAGTTCCATGAAGCGTCCGTCGAAGCGCCGTCGGCGGCGGGCGTCCATGATGCCGGCGATGACCCGGCCCTGAGACGCGAACGCCCTCACCGCCTCGGAGACGAGCGTCTCGGTCTCCTCGCCCGTGACGACGGCCCGGTTGGCGCGGAGCGCTACGGGCCGGGCGCTCACGAGGGCGTCCTCGGGCGAGAAGTCGCCCCAGACGGCGTATTCGTGGTAGCTGCGCACCGGTCGGGCGCTCCCGTGGTCGGGCAGGACGTCGTCGCCGACCAAGGGGCCGTCGTAGAGCCCGATCCGCCCGACCGCCTCGTGATCGACGTGCTCGCGGTAGCGGTTGGGCACGAGCATCCGCGTGACGCCGACCCCACGGAGCGCCCGCAGGTCGGCGGGGAAACTCGCCTCGGCGCCGTCCGGCAGCACCCACCCGACGTACTGGTTCACCGAGCTGTCTGGATAGTCGAAACGAACGATGTGCGTCTCATCGATGCCGAGGACCTCGTAGGCCCGGACGGTCTCGGCGCTTCTCTGAGCGACGATGGTCTCCTTGTCGGCGACGGTGGAGTAGCCGAGCCGGCCGTCGGAGAAGATGAAGACGTGGACCTCGGCCCCGGCGGCCCGGGCCGCCAGGATCGCGTACCCCGCGCCCAGGACCGCATCGTCGTCGTGCGGACTGAAGACCACCACGCGCTCGTCGCCGGCCCGCCACCCCGGAAACAGGAGCGCGATATCGTCCGAGCGCGTCCCAACGTCCAGGTCATAGAACTGAAACCGCAAACCTCTGAGACTCCCCGACGATGCGCCCATCGCCGCCCCCCTGCCCGAACTGAACAGCCCACCAGCGGCCATTATAACCTTTCACCGGTGAGAAGGACAGTCCCCGGAAACAATGCGGCGGGCCGCGACGCGTGATATAATACTGTGTCGTCTTTTCCCGGACCCCGAGGACCCCATGAGGCGGTTTGCGGTCATCGCGGCGTGCGCACTGTGCGTGATGTCTGCTCGCGTGCTCTCGGCCGACGTGGACCTGGTGGTGCGTCCGGCGGTGGGCACGCACGTCGAGCACATCACGAAATCCCCGCACACCTTCACGGTGACAGCTGACGCCGAGACGATGCGGCCCTTCAGTCGGAACTCGATCCCCGACGACGTGCTCCAGTGGGTGAAGATCGAGGGCGCGGCCAAGAATCCGAAGCTGCGGGTCGAGGGGCTGCCGGACCTCTCGTCCGCCGACGCGCTCCTTCGCTCGGTCCTGCGCCCCGGGATGACCGACGCCGAGAAGGCCCTCGCGGTTTACACCGCCGTCGCACGCTTCGCCGTCTACACCAGCTCGCCCTCCCGCAGCACCTGGGGCATGGACGACCCCATCATCGGACTGAACTGCGGTGCGGGCATCTGCGGGAACTTCACCATCTGGACCAAGGCCCTGGCCTGGCGGGCGGGACTGGACGCCCGCACGTTTGAACTCACCCACCACACCGTGCCGGAGATCTTCTACGACGGCGGGTGGCACATGTTCGACCCGACCACGCGCACGTTCTACATCGGGAGCGACAACCGCTCCGTGGCGTCGGTGCGCGAACTGGAGCAGCACACGGAGCTGATGAAGCGCGCCGGCGCTTCCCAGCGCGACCTCAGCTTCTACGACCCGCCCGGGAACAACCGTCTCGGCGGTCACAACGGCCGCACCGGCTGGCGCATGGACGTCACGCTCCGGCCGGGCGAGTCGCTCACGCGCAAGACCTTCCAGGACGGCCCGTCACTCTGGGACTACGAGATCAACCGCAACAAGCGATACGCCTCGGGCTCGCTCGCCTGGCGCCCCGACCTCAACCGCGGGAAACCGGACGAGTTCCTCAAGGCCCGGTCGAACCTCGCTCACAGCCCCGATAACCCACCCGCGCTCCGACCGAAAGCGCCACGCGTCGGCGCCCACGCCGTCTTCAACGTCACCTCGCCCTATCCCATCACCCGGGCGGCCCTGGAGGGGTGTTTCGGCAAGGCCGGCGAGGCGTCGACGCTCGACGTCTTCGTGACCGCTTACGCCCCCGGCATGACCACCTGGCGGCGCCGGGCGCTCACGCTGAAGGAAACCGGCCTGGGGATCCGCACCATCGACCTCACCCCGTTCGTCTTCGGGACGTATGCCTACGACGTCGAGTTCCGGATGACCGCGGCCGTCCGGGACGAGCCGACCGGCATCCACATGATCGCCTTCGAGAACACGCTCCACCTCAACCGCTACGCCCTCCCGCAGCTCACCGGGGGCGAGAACCGCGTCACCTACGTCGACGACG
This sequence comes from Planctomycetota bacterium, assembly GCA_035530235.1. Classification (GTDB taxonomy): domain Bacteria; phylum Planctomycetota; class DG-23; order DATKVD01; family DATKVD01; genus DATKVD01. Next base: position 9,431 of record DATKVD010000334.1, read on the forward strand.
GCGACGCCCGGGACGTCACCGTCACGTTCAACCTCGAGGAGAAGCACC
>DATKVD010000335.1:0-3234 GCA_035530235.1 Planctomycetota bacterium
TTCTTGCGGCCGGGCTGGCTCTCTTCCAGGAGCCGCCACTGGGCGTAGCGATACATCACTTCCTCGACCCCCACGGTCACCGCAACGGTCTTGTGGTTCCGGATGCGGATCTCGATATCCTCCTCGAAGACCCGAAGCGCCGGCCGGCGCTGGGCGACGACCTACCGCTCGCCGATGAGGTCGAACGCGTTCCCCAACTGGAATTTCAGCTCCTCGTCCTTCGGGGTGTGATCGATGCGCGTCTGGCCCAGCATGTGGATTTCCCCTTCCCAGTCGCGCTTGTAGAGCCGCACGACCCCCGCCGGGAGCGGCACGCCCATGTTGTTCTCTTTCGAGTTCTTGAACTGCACCTCGACGTTGACTTTTGTGGTCGGCCGCTGCCACCAGCCGCCCGACGAGCCGCGGTAGTAATATTTCTTCTGCACCGGGACGCCCGAGCGCTTCACGAACTCGATCTGCTTGGTCTGCTGATCGTTCAGGGTCGAGGGCGCGGTCACCGTGTAGAGGTGATATTCGGCGAAGGCCTTCTCGACGACCTCCTTCTTGGCCGCGGCCTTCTCCATTATGGCCCCATTCCGCCTGAATCCCTCGCGCCACTCATCGCGGCCCTCCACGACCCGATGGACGTCACCCGCCATCAGCTTCAGCCCCGCATCTTTGTAGCGCGTGCCGCTGTTGTTCGTCACGGTCACCCAGCCCGCCCAGTCGATCGCGTCCCCCTTCTCCTGAAGTTCCAGGGTGTAGTCCGACCTCCAGCTCATCCCCGTCGTCATGTAGGCCACCTTGATGAGCTGACGCCCGCCACGGGCGCTCTGCACCTGCCACACCAGCGTCGGCTTCGTGAGAAGCCCCTCCGGGAGCTTCCCGAAGATGATGTCCCTGACGTTCCGCGCGCGGGGAACCATCGCAATCCCGCCGTCGGCGCGTTTCAGGACGATCTGCGCGGCGTCGCTCGACATCAGCTTCCCTTCCACCATGTCGCCGTCTTTGGTGATGATCGTGATGTCCTTGTCGATGTATTTCTCCAGCAGCTTCGAGGCGCTCACGAGGTCGAACTCGTAGTTCTGCTCCAGAACCTTCGTCCCCATCGGATCGGTGAGCGAGGAGAAGGCCACACTGGTGGCGTCGATCTGCGAGGCGACGTCCATGAACTTCACCCAGCTCCGCCCCTGCTGGAGGTCCATCAGCCGGCGTTCCTTGATGACCGCGAAGTTCTGGTTGTAGACGGTGAGCGAGACCCCGGGACCCAGGTCTTTCTCGTCGACGCCCCAGGCCGTCGCGGCCATCATCAGGAGAAGGATCAGCGTTTTCGTCTTCATGAGTGTGTCTCCAACTCGCGGTTACCAGTTGTATCTCACCGTGTAGGTGAGCTTGCTTTCGTCGTTGGCGTCGACCTTGACGGGCCACACCATCGTCCGGAAGTCCTTCTTCCGGCCGGGCTGGTTCTGCTCGAGGAGCCGCCACTGCGCGTAGCGATACATCACTTCCTCGACCCCCACCGTGACGGCGACGGTCTTGTGGTTCCGGATGAGGATCTCGATATCCTCCTCGAACACCCGGAGCGCCGGCCGGCGCTGGGCGACGACCTTCCGCTCGCCGATGAGGTCGAACGCGTTTCCCATCTCGAACTTCAGCTCCTCGTCCTTCGGGGTGTGGTCGATGCGCGTCTGGCCGAGCATGTGGAGCTCCCCTTCCCAGTCGCGCTTGTAGAGCCGCACGACCCCCGCCGGCAGCGGCACCCCCATGTTGTTCTCTTTCGAGTTCTTGAACTGCACCTCGACGTTCACCTTCGTCGTCGGGCGCTGCCACCAGCCGGTCGACGAGCCGCGGTAGTAATATTTTTTCTGCACCGGCACGCCCGAGCGCTTCACGAACTCGATCTGCTTCGTCTGCTGATCGTTGAGGGTCGAGGGCGCCGTCACTGTGTAGAGGTGATACTCCGCAAAGGCCTTCTCCACGACCTCCCGCGCCTTGGCATTCATGGCCTGTGCGGCCTGCGGCGCCCGTGTCAGGGGGGCCCCCAGCCGCTCTTCCACCACGCGGTGGACATCGCCGGCCATCAGCTTCAGCCCGGCGTCCACGTACCGCGTGCCGCTCTGGTTGTTGACCGTCACCCATCCCGCCCAGTCGATCGCGTCGCCCTTCTCCATCAGCTCCAGGGTGTAGTCCGACCGCCAGCTCATCCCCGTCGTCATGTAGGCCACCTTGATGAGCTGCCGTCCGCCCCGGGCGCTCTGCACCTGCCACACCAGCGTCGGCTTAGTCAGAAGCCCTTCCGGGAGCTTGCCGAAGATGATGTCCCTGACGTTCCGCTCGCGCGGGACCATCGCGATCCCACCGTCCTCGCGCTTCAGGACGATCTGCGCGGCGTCGCTCGACATCAGCTTCCCTTCCACCACGTCCCCGTCCTTCGTGATGATCGTGATGTCCTTGTCGATGTATTTCTCCAGCAGCTTCGATGCGCTGACGAGGTCGAACTCGTAGTTCTGCTCCAGCACCTTCGTCCCGAGGGGGTCGGTGAGTGAGGAGAACGCCACGGAGGTGGCGTCGATCTTCGAGGCGACGTCCATGAATTTCACCCAGCTTCGCCCGGGCTGAAGGTCCATCAGCCGGCGTTCCTTGATGACCGCGAAGTTCTGGTTGTAGACGGTGAGCGACACCCCGGGACCGAGGTCCTTTTCGTCCACCGCCTGCGCGAGGGGTGCCGAGGCCCACAGGCCCAGCACCAGCGCACCGGCGAGTATCCTCCTGGCCATCTTCGGCTCCTTACCACCTGTAGAATATCGTATAGGAGACGGTCTTTTCCCCGTTGGCCGGCACGGTGACGGGGAACTCGATCGTGTTCACGTCCACCTTCTTCTCGGGCGTGTTGGTGACGGTGATGCGCCAGTCGCCGCCGCCGGTGTGCTCGCGGACGGTCACGTCCACCGGGACGGTCTTGTGGTTGCGCACCCTGATGGTGTACGACTCCGTGCGCGTCCGGCCGCTTCGGCTGAACTGCACCTGGGTGCGTTCACCGACGACGTCGAACGCCGCGCCGATGTTGAGCGTCAGCTTCTCGTCCTTCGGGGTGTGGTCGATGGAATCCTGGCCGATGTATTCCAGTTCGCCGTCGGGGTCGGCCTGTCGGAATCGCACGCGGCCCTTCGGCAGCGGCATCCCGAGGTTATTCTCCTTCTTGTTCCAGACCTCCAGCTCGACGAGGGCGTTGGTGGGGTTCCGTCGGGCCTCGAA
>DATKVD010000336.1:0-3346 GCA_035530235.1 Planctomycetota bacterium
GGCGAGTTCCCTCAGGGCCTCGGCCCACCGACTGGTCGAGTCGGCCATCACGGCCACGTGGTAGCCCATGTCGCGGTAGTATTCGGCGACGGTGATGCCGGTATAGATGGAGACCTCCCGTGCGGCGACGGGCATGTTGGAGGTGTTGGCGATGAGGACGGTGCGCTCCATGAGCGGTCGGCCCGAGCGTGGGTCGACCAGTCCCGGGAACGACGTCAGGACGTCGGTCATCTCGTTCCCGCGCTCGCCGCACCCCACGTAGACGATGATGTCGGCGTCACTCCACTTGGCGAGGGCCTGCTGTGCCATGGTCTTACCCGTCCCGAAGCCCCCCGGAATCGCCGCCGTCCCCCCCTTGGCCAGCGGGAAGAAGGTGTCGATGACCCGGAGTCCCGTCACGAGCGGTATGACGGGCTCGGACCGTCCGGCGACGGGTCGGGGACGACGTGCCGGCCAGCGCTGACACAGGGTGATCTCACGGGAGACGTCGCCCGCGACCACGTGCATCAGCACGTCCTCGATGGTGTAATCGCCCTTGACGACGACGTCCCGAACGACGCCCGCGACCCCCGGCGGCACCAGCACACGGTGCTCGACGAGGTCCGTTTCACTGACGGTGCCGACGATGTGACCCGGCTCGACACCCTCACCCTCCGAGACCGTCGGGGTGAAGTGCCACTTCCGGTCCGCGTCGAGTGCCGGCACCTTCTCGCCCCGTCGGATGTACGTCCCCGATTTCTCGGCGATGGCCCGGAGCGGTCGCTGGATCCCGTCGTAGATGTTCCCGATGAGTCCCGGCCCCAAGAGCAGTGACAGGGGACTTCCGGTCTGGTAGACCGGCGCCCCCGGACACAACCCCGAGGTGTTCTCGTAGACCTGGATGACCGCACGGTCGCCTTCGAGACGGATCACCTCGCCCACGAGACGCTCACTGCTCACCTCGACCACCTCGTACATGGCCGCCCGACGCATCCCCGTCGCCGTCACGATGGGACCGTTGACCCTCACGATGCTCGCGTGCTCTTCCGTCATGGCTGATCTTCCCCGGCAGGTGTCGTCTCGTCGGGTGCCGAGCCGAAGAGGATCTCGGCGACCTCGAACCGAAGGACGTCACTCATCCGCTCGAGTCGTGCGGCGAAGGAGTTGTCGAACCGCTGTCGTCCGTCGGCACTCTCCACGACGACACCGGCCTCGATGTCGGCCGGGTCGTCGGCGACGGTGAGCTGCACGGTTCGACCGCTCATCTCACGGACGGCGGCGGTCACGTCGGTGCGAAGACCGCGTGTGGCCGACGCCAGGTCGGCCTTGTTGAGATGCAGCACAAAGGCGTCTCCGGTCATGGCGGTAACGGCCTCGGCGGCGAGGTCCCTGAGGACGGCCCTGTAGTCGACGTCGCGTCGTTCGGCGAGACGTGTCATCGCTTCACGGAACACCTCGTCCAGGAGTGTGCCCTGTGCCTTGAGCCGGCGCATGCGCTCCTCGAGCGCGATGGTCGAATCGAACACCTGCCGCTCACGCTCCAGGCGTGTCTGTGCCCGTTCGAGCACCTGCTCACGGACGGCCTGGGCCTGCTTCACCACGCGGTCGACGAGCTTCCGGCCCTCACGCTCGGCACGCTTCACCGTCCGCTCGCCCCGACGACGGGCATCCGCCAGGATCTCCCCGCTCAGGACCTTCTCGACGTCTTCCTGTGTCTTGTCTTTCGCCACAGCCGGCTCCAAAAGACGGCGTCAAGGATCATCGCGGCCCACAGGTGGCCGCGCTACAGCAGGCGAGGTAGCGCGGGGACCTGTGCCCCGGCGCCGAGTCCCAAGAATAAGTGTCATGAGCCGTTACAGTCTCAGTCCCACGGCCTCCTGGATGAGCTTGAGGAGGTCGGCACGGTCCGGCACCGGTCCCTCCGGTCCCGGCACCTCCACCACGATCGGGTGCTGCGTCTTGAACCGGACGTGGTTGACCGAATCACGGATGCTGTTCGCCACCACCTCGGTGAGGATGACGATGTCGGCCTTGTTCGAGGCGCAGACGCGCTCGAACGCCGAGCGTGCCTGCTCCGAGCCCTCCACCGCCTCACCCGCCACCCCGGCGTACCGGAAGCCCAGCACCGTGTCTTCGTCGGCGATGCAGTAATAGCTCATTGCGGAAGCCTCAGAACCATCAGGATCGCGACGACGAGTCCGAAGATCGCAATCCCTTCACCGAGGGCCACGAACACGAGGGACCGTGTGAGCAGTTCCGGACGCTCCGACGCCGCACCCAGTGCCGCCGCACCCACCCGTGCCACCGCGTAGCCGCCCCCCAGGAAGCCGAACCCGGCGGCCAGCGCGGCACCCAGCACCACCGCCATGTAATACCGTGAGTTCACCTGGGTGATCTCCCTGGCCGCGACGCCGGGCTCCCCGGGCACGGTCTCCTGGGCGAAGACCGCGTCGATGGCCAGTGCCAGCACGACGGCGACCAGAATCCCGACCACGCCCCCAGCCACGATCATCCGTCTCAGCGTATCCATCGCTCCTCCTCACTCAGACTGCTCTGATCTCAGGTCAAAGGGTTTGTAGGCCTGTCCTTCCCCACTGAAGAATTTGTTGAAGAATTCGTAGTATTCGAGACGCAGTGTCTGGACCGCGACGACCAGTCCCTCGAGGGCGATGACGACGGCGTTCCCGACGATGATAAGCAGTGTGGCCCACACGGCTCCCCCGGCCGAGCCGGCGACGGCATCGCCCAGGGCGAAAATCACGAGACACAGTCCGGCGTGACTCAACGCGTAGGCCCCCAGACGCATGAACGACGCCGTGTTGGCCGTGTACATCAGCAGCGCCTCGAGCACCTCGACGAAGCCCTCCACCACCGCGATGAAGAACCCGCCCCCACCCCCCTCCTCCGTGCCCGCATGCCCTCCCGATCTCCCGCCGCCGCGTCTCAGTGCGAACCCGATCGGCTCCTTGAGAAACATCACCGCCAGGGAGACGAGGATCACCGCCACGGCGAGCCTGGGACGCACACCGACGCCGAACGTCAGCTTGACGGCGAGTCCCAGTGCGCCCCAGTAGAACGCGATGCCCACCACGCCGAACCGGTCGAAGACCGCCGCCGCCCACTGCCCCGTCCGCAGCTTGTTCACGACGTTCAGAACGACCCCGAGACTGATGATAACCACACCGACGCCGACACTCAACTGCAAGAGCAGCATCACCTTGCTCATGGGCGAGGCCCACAGCGGTCTGATGATGCCTTCCTTGCCGAAGACCGACCCGTAGACGAACCCGAAGACGACGGCACTCACCCCGCAGAGCGCCACGAGCATGGCGAAGTCCCGGTGGGTCTGCTTGCGGAGGCGGAAGAA
>DATKVD010000337.1:0-12699 GCA_035530235.1 Planctomycetota bacterium
GGGACCATCACCTTCACGCCCGTTTCGAGGATGGCGGGCTTGTACTGGTTGGTGGCGGTCTGTCCCTTGATGACCGGGTCGGTCTCGGTCACTTCCATTTCGATCGTGTCGGGAAGGTTCACGTTGATGATCCTGCCGTCGTAGGACTCCACGTTGACGGTGATGTTGGGCACCAGCCACTGGGCGTTGTTGCCGAGCATCTCCGCGTTCAGGGGGGTCTGCTCGAAGGTCTTCATATCCATGAAGACGTAATTCCCGCCGTCCTGGTAGAGATACTGCATCTCCTTCTTGTCCACCCAGATGAGTTCGACTTTCTCGTTGGGGCGGAACCGTCGCTGAATCACGGCACCGGTCTTGACGCTCTTCATCTTGACCTGACACATCCCCCGCCAGTTGCCGGGCGTGATGTGCTCGTTCTCGGTGACGACGTAGGCCTCCCCTTCGTGCTCGAAGACGTGGCCTTTTCGAAGCTCACGGTAATTCATCGGCTTCGATCTCCCGGGAGGCGTCCCTCCGACGGCTGCGCAAGCGCAGTATAGCATGGGTTCGCCCCCGTGTCAATCGAAGGAGTCCGGACGCGAAGGGGGCCCCCAGCTGCGGAGAGGAACGCACATCCACGCGGCGCGCGGCCCCACGCCAGGAAACACGAGGCGGCGGGTTTCTAAGCGAAAACCCGGCGTGTGAAAGCCGACGGAGGACGTCCGATTGCCCCAATCCCGGTGATGGATTTTACGTGGAATGTTGATTTTTCCGAACATCGCCCCCGGAGCAGGTAAGTGTTTTCCCTGCAAGGGGTTGCGTCACTTCGGCGGCCGGTCAGCCTCGACGCGTGTTTAAAATATTAAACACGCGCGAGGCGCACCGCGTGCCGTCGGCACGACATTCAAAATATTCTGCGATTGCGCAAGTGATTCTGCCGCTTGACCTTGGGAGTCCAATAGACAGAGATTCCACAGAAAATGGCCGTTCCCGGCACGGTTCTTGCAGGTGGCAAGGCGGTGCAGGGCGCATACCGCCCCCGCCGGGGGCACTATTTCTGGAGGGCTGCGGGGATTCAGACCTGGGAGGGGGGACGGTTTCCGTGGGAGATGGTTCTCGGGTCTCTATGGAGGGCGAAGTCATGAGGAAGTCAGGCATAATAGCAGTGTGGGTTCTGGTTGCAGGTCTGTTGGCGGTCTCGACGGCAGAGGCGATCAGCGCGGGTCCGGGGGGATATCTCTACCTCGCATACAGGCATCAAGTGGACACCAGCCAGTGCATCAGGCTGAACAGCGTACAGGTGAACACCGACTGGACCGTCGTGGGGACCGACGTCGTCAGCCACGGCGACATCCTCGACAATTACACGATTGGGACGCACAACGTCGTGGGCGGTCACTCGCCTGAGATCCTGAACAGCGGCGCCGGGGGTTACGCCGACCTCGTCATGGGGCTGAATTACAACAACACCCCCCTGAGCGGCAAGGCGGGCAGCCAGACGATGGACGTGCTGAAGATCACCCCGACCGGCGTCGGCACCCGCAACGTGTCGGTGTTGGGCACCGGGATGGCCGGAACAGCACACAGTTGGTATGTGGCCCCCCCGGTCCGGTATGGGACCGACGACGGTCTCTTTGCGATCCCCGACCCGACGGGCGGGTTCTGCGACAATCCCGGCGACGTCGTCATATGTGCCGGCAACTACTACGAGCAGTGGTACACCAACACCGACACCTACAGTGACACTGACTGTACCGACAACGACGGCGATGCCTACGACCGCGTCAGGGGGGGCATCGGCGGCCCCCTGAACCATGAACTCGTGGGCAACCGTGTCTTTGCCGGCACCGGGTGGTCGTCTTTTGACACCCTGGACACCGTCGGCTACATGGAAAGGACGACCAACACCATCACGGCCAAGCGGTTCTGCTGGGACAACAGCGAGATCATGACCCACCTGTTTTCCGTCGGCGTCGACCTCTCCGCCAACCCGCCTGTGGGTGCCGGCAAGCTGACCTTTGACGAGGGCGATTATGCCGGTGAGCACTACGCGGTCTGGACCGAGGCCAACGGCTGGCTCACGGTGTTCGTTGACCTGAACGACGACGGTGACGGGATGGACAACGACATCGGCGAGATCGCGTACCTGCTGAATGTCAACGGCCAGGTGGAGGACATCGAGTTCGTGGACGCGGGCAACGACAAGTTCCTCATCGTCATGGACCAGTATGTCGGGTGGAGTGGCGCACACGGCAACTACGCCGGCGTCTATGCCCTCGAGCTCGACAACAACGGCCAGTACGTTGCCGGCACCAAGACGATGCTCTTCACCGAAAATGACGAATGGGACCTGTTCGACACCGGGCAGTCGATCGAGTTCGACATGATCCCCGAGCCCGCGACGCTGCTGCTGGTGGGAACCGGTGCGTTGGGAGTCCTCGGATACCTCCGCAGACGGAGGATGAGGTAAGGGACAGCACGGACACAAGAGAGAAGGCCGTCCCGCTCGTCGGGACGGCTTTCTTCTTTGTACCGCGCGCCTGCGGAGGGCCCGGCAGCCGATCGAACACCGGACGTCTCATTCTTGACGCCTTCGTCCGACGCGCCTCCAGCACCTCCCGGGCCGCCTCCCGCTTCCCGTCGGCCTCCAGGGCCTGTCCCACGTCAGGAAACACGAGGCGGCGGGTGTCGGAGCGAAAACCCGACCTGTCGAAGCCGGCGGAGGACGTCCGATTGCCCCAGTCCCGGTGATGGATTTCGCGCAGGATGTTGGGTTTTCCGAACATCGCCCCCGGAACAGGCAAATCCTTATTCTCCAAGGGGTTGCGTCACGTCGGCGGCCGGACGGCCCGGTCGGGTGTTTAAAATGCTGAACATGGACGAGACACCCCGCATGCCGTCGCCGCGATATTCAGAATATTCTGCGATTGCGTAAGTGCTTCTGAGGCTTGACCTTTGGGTCCCGATGGACAGCGATTCCGCAGAAAATGGCCGTTTCCGGCACGGTTTTTGCAGTTGATAAGGCGGTGCAGGGGGTGTACGGCCGCCGTCGGGGGCACTCTTTGCTGGAGGGCTGCGGGGATTCAGACCTGGGAGGAGGGATGGTTTCCGTGGGAGATGGTTCTCGGGTCTCTGTGGAGGGCGAAGTCATGAGGAAATTCGGGAGAATTCTGGGTCTCGCGGGGGCGCTGCTCCTGGTGTGTTCGGCGGCCCCGGGCATTTCGGTCGGTCCGACGGGACGTCTTTACTTCACCGCACAGTACAATGACGGGGTTACGATCTGGATGCGGCTGTACAGCATCGAGCTGGACGCCAACTGGCAGCAGGTGGGTGGGCTCAACACCCACGGTGACGTCGTGGACAACGCCAACGGTGTGGGGAACTACGCGGGCTGGAACATGCACGCCGACTCCGGACGCTCTCCCGAGGTCGAACTCTCGGGAGGCACGGGGTACGGAACACTCATCATGGGGATGTACCACAACAACAGTCCCGCCGCACAGGCCCCCGCCGGCCAGACCCTCGACATCCTGCGGATCAATCCCGGCGACAACTCGCTCACCTTCCAGGTCATCGGTGACGGGAGGGCGGGGCGTCCCGGCACCGACGAAGGTCATTTCGCCCTGCCCGACCCGATGGGCCTCTTCACCGGGGCCACCACCGGAAGCATCGTCACCAACGACGAAAGTACCGACGCGGGCAGGTATCACATCGTGAGGGACACGTACAGTGACGGTGACCTGACGGACAACGTGGAGGACTACGTGGCTCCGTCGATCTGCACGAGCATCTGGGCCGAACGGGACTTCGAGATCTACGGCCGACGGCTCTACGGGGTGTCGGGATACGCCGCTGCGGAGCCGGGGGAGTTCGGTCAGGGGTCCGATTCGATCATCTACGTGGACAACAACGCCGGGACCTTCTCGAAGCACATGTTCTTCGGTGAGGGCTCGTACGGCGGCATCCCCAACCCGACCATGCCGACCCTCTCGTTCTACGAGCCTGCCGGAATGGCCGCGGGCAAGGTGATGGACAACCTGGGCGCGTGGCACGAGGCCGCCTGGGGTCTGAGCACCGGGAACAACGTGGCACTCTTCGCGGACTTCAACAACGACGGCGACGCGATGGACAACGAGGACGTCGCCGGCATCCGTGAGTTCCGCGTCGTCTACACCAACCTCTCCTCCTCGGTCGCCGGTGACGACCCGGGGTATCCGGATGACTTCGAACTCGTGAAGAACGCCGACAACACGATGTTTCTCCTGATCCTGGATGCCACCAAGGTGATCGTGGTTGAGCTCGCCGACAACGGTGAGTTCGCCGGGTACGGACAGGCCGACCCGAACGACTACGTGACGGTAATCACAGGTCTGCCGAGCGTCACGGAGATGGAGTTCGACTGGCTGGGAAGCGGCTACCCGCAGGTCCCGGAGCCCGCGACGCTGCTGCTTGTGGGCACGGGCGTGCTGGGTGTCCTCGGGTATCTGCGTCGTCGACGGCTGAGGTGAGTCGGCCCGCGAGACGAAGACGAAGGATGACCGAAAGCCGTCCCGACACCGTCGGGACGGCTTTTTTTTCTGGTGCCGCGGGGCGTTCGGTCATGCCGTAAGGCTTTGCCGCGACTCGGATTACGGCGGTGCGGCCCCTAGCTCCCCCAGCAGCCGATCGAACACCGGACGTCTCGCCGCCGGCGCTTTCGTCCGGCCCTTCTCCAGGACCTCCCGCGCCGCCTCCGGCTTCCCGTCGGCCTTCAGGGCCTGTCCCAGGAGCAGCAGACTCTCCGCCTGCCGGTCCTCGCCGTGCGATTGCCCGGCAATCGTCACCGCCCGCCGGGCGTGCCACAGGGCACGGTCCACATCCCGCAGCGGACTTCCCCGTCCCAGGTAGACGTTCACCAGGTTCATGTGCGCCAGGAGACAGTCGGGATCGAACTGTGTCGCCTCGAGGAGCAGTCTTACCCGCTCGTGCTCGGAGTACCCCCTGCCATAGGCCGCGAGGGTGTTGGTCCACCCGGCCACCTCACGACTGGTCGTGGCCGTCGGTCGTGCGAGGTATCTCGTGTCGATCGCGGCGTCGGGAGGAGCACCCGTCGGTCTCTGGAGGTTGAGTCGAGCGACGGGGTGTTCGGGTGAGAGGGAGAGTGCGAGCTGCCAGAGTGTGCGGGCCTCGGCGGTGCGGTTCTGGTGGAATCGGATGACGCCGAGGTTGACGGCGGCGGCGGCCGGCGGCTTCCTCAGACGAAGGACACGTGTGCAGAGCTCCTCGGCCTCGGCGACCTTGCCTTCACGCAGGAGGAGGTATCCGAGCATGGACATGACGTTGGCGTCCCTGGGGCGGAGGCGGAGCATCTGACGGTACTGGTCGGCGGCGGCATGGAGGTCCCCGAGCAGGAGATGGAAGCGGGCGAGTGCCATGCGGGGCTCGACCCATTCGGGGTCGCGTCGGGTCAGTTCCTCGAGTTCCCGCACCAGACGACCCGTGCGGTGCTGGAAGAGGACGGCCGTCTCCCGTGGGTCTTTCCCGTCCATCCGGGTCATCCGCTGGAGGACCTGGTGGAAGCGCAGCGTGCTTTCGGGTCGCAGTTGATCCGCCCGACGGTACGCCTCGACCGCCTCCGCGCTCTCTCCGGCAAGCGTCCTCCGGTCGCCCTCGAGCCACGCCCTCACATAGCCGTCGATCCGTGCGGTGTCCCGCTGGAAAAGCACAACCACCCAGAGGGTGAGCGCCACCTGCACCGCCGGCGGCACCAGCTTCATCAGAAGCGACTCACCCAGACGCTCGTGCAGTCTGAGGAACCCGTAGACCCCCACCGGGACCAGCACCCAGAATGCACGTGCACCGATCCACCACCATCCGGCCGCACCTGCCAGCGAAAGCACCGTCACCCATGTGACCGGCACACGACGCCACGCCAGAAGACACAGCATCAGCATCGGAACCAGCGTCAGCACGCCCGACACCCCGCCCTTCCCGACGAGGGTCGCCGTCATGAGCACCAGGAAGAAGATCGCCAGTGCGACGCCCGGCAGCACGTCCGTCACCTTTCCGCCGCCGCGTTCGCCCGGGCGGATCTCCCCCCGTCCCATCCGCAGCCCGCCGAACATCATCAGCACCACCACCGCCAGTTCCATCACGTTGTAAACGAGGTAGGCGTGTGTGAACCACCGGTACATCAGGTGGCCCGAGAGGTGCAGCGGAAAAACGAGCACCCACAGCCACTTGAGTCGTCGACGACGCGTGTCCGCACACACGATCACCAGAAACGGAATCAGAAAGTCCGGGACGACCGAGAACCACCCCTCCATCGCCCACACGTTGACGCTGCCGAACAGCGCCGAGCGCGTGGGAAGCGTCCAGTACCACCACCCCACACTCACCGCCGTCGTCTCCATGCCGTAGCACATGGCGAGCATGAAGACGGATGCGAGTCCGGAGACCATGAAGACACGTCCGGTGAAGCGCGGCAGACGACGGAGGATCCTCTCGGAGACCGTCCACGCCAGGTAGAGGGCGAAGACCCACCCGAGGGCGACCTGGACGGAGGCGTGTCCCACCTCGGGCAGGAGTCCTCCCTGGGGGACATAGGGCTTGAGTTCGCCGGCGGTCTCTCCGAGACACCTGACGAGGAGCCAGATGGCGTTGCCGCGGAGGAGTCCGAAGAGGGCTGCGGCGATGAAGAAGACGAGTGTGACGGTTCGGCCGCGCGTCCGCCACGAGTGCACCACGAGCAGCGCCAGGGCAAAGGTCGAGCTGATCAGCAGCATCAGCGTCACCGGGCGGCCCTCCTGCGAAGGGGACCTGTCCAGTCTACCGGGCCCGAGCGGGCCGGGCAACAACTATCGACCCGACGCGACCGGGACAGGGGAGGACGGGGTGAATGGGGCGCCCGGGCGTCTCGTCTGTGGATTGGCGGCCGGGACGATTTCGCCCCCACGAAGCCAATTTATGCCTTGTATCGCAGCGGAACGAACGCTACCATCCGTGGTATGGGCTGTCGGGCGGGCCGGGTGTCGGGACCCGGACCGCAGTACCGGGGAACACGGCGCATTGTGAAACAGGAGGGCACACATGGTCCGTCGCATGGCCTGCGCAGGGGTTCTGATCGCGGCTTTCTGTGTCGTCGTCGCGGCACAGGACGTGGTGAAAGATACGGGGAACAGGGGACTTGCCGTCTGCGTCGGGGTGGACAAGTACCCGCTGCTTGGGGATGTCGCCGACGGACGGGGTCACGCCCAGGCGGTGGGACGGAAACTGGAGGCCGCGGGCTACCGGACCGTCAAGGTGCTCCTGGACGGTGCCGAACACTGGGAGGACCGCGCGGCCCTGGCGAACATCCGTGAGCAGGTCACGCAGCTGGCACAGCTGGCCGAGCCGGGCGACACACTGCTCGTCTTCTTCTCCGGACGCGGCATCATGGTGAACGGGAAGCCGCAGCTGGTGCCCGAGCACGGCGACGAGGACAACACGGTCCCGGTCGAGTGGGTGGTCAGTCAGATGATCGCCAGCAAGGCCACCGGCAAGTATCTCGTCATCGACGCGACGGGCGGCACCGAGGCCGTCGCCGGCGGTCTTGCCGGGACGGGTCAGGCACGGGTGACGGTCGTGCGTGCGGGGGATGCGCCCGCCGCCGCACTCAGGGTCCAGCCCACGGCCAAGCCCAAGGCCGGTCACGGACGCATCGACTTCGTCGTCCACCGCAAGGTGGTCATGGACATCCGTGGAACCACCCGCGAGACGTGGCGTCTCAACACCCTCACCCTCACCACCACGTTCACGTTCGACCTCGACACGCACAGGGTGATCGCCGTGGTGGAGATCCCGGCGGGCACCTACAAGATCCATCAGCTCAAGTGGGAGCACTGGGAGAAGAAATGGGGGTATTTCCAGGGCGGACCGTATGACCCCCCACCGGTCGATCTGGCCATCAAGGCCGGGGAACACCACGAGATCAAGCTGATCAACCACCAGTTCCCCCTGAGTCCCCACGGGACGTGCATCTTCTACTGGGACGGTCGACGGATCAGTCGCATCAACAGTCTGACCAAGCAGGTGTGGGTCGGCGACGATATCGATCGTGAACTCGCCAAGGAGGCGCCGGGTCCGGCCATCGGGACCGCCGTGACCGTCGGCAACGCTCAGCGCGGGGCGAAGCTCTACGAGATGGCGATGAAAGGCTACGCCAAGGCACTTCACGACGCCCGGGAGACCGGAAACCGTGTGCTGATCGCCCCGGTCGCCCGTGAGATGGCGTGGCAGCTGGCCACGGCACGGGATGAGAAGTTCCGCAGCGGCGCCAGGGCCCTCGCTCTGGCTGAAGAAGCCGTCCAGCTCGCACAGGAGACCAAGGCCGACAACGTGTGGCACTACACCGACGCTCTTGCCGCCGCACAGGCCGAGGCCGGCAAAGCCGCCGACGCCGCCAACACCATGAAGAAGGCCCTGGAGGAAGCGAAGACCGCTCCCACCAAGCCTTACCCTCACATCATGACGCAGCTCGAGGAGAGACTGAAGGTTTACGAGTCGGGGCAGGCTTATCACGAGAAGTAGTCCGTGCCCGTGGGGGGTTGCTCGTGCGTGCACGGCGGGTACGTACGAAAAGCCCGGGCGGGACTGCTCAGGAAAAGCACGGCGGGAACCAGCCGCGAAGAAGCTCCCGGGGGCCCATCCGCCTCAAGTTGGGAGTCTCCTTCGCGACCCAACTCGAAAGCAGAGCCTGCAACCACTGCATGCCGGCTTTGCCTTCGAGGTCCAAAGCGAGCCGACGAATGGATGCCCCGGATCAGGGGCAGTCCGCCGCGGGTGCATCCATTCGCCGCTCTTTTCCGATTGCCTGCGCAAGTAAGCAATCAGGCTTCTCACCGTTCCTACTGCAAATCCCGTGCCAATCGTCCGTCCGTTCGGGGATTTTCGGCGGGAAAGAGGGGCCGTCGCTCCCTTACCCCCGACGGCGAAATCACTTAGGACATCCGAGAAAGTCGTCGGGAATTCCGAAATCGTGGTGAAGGAGTCCTGAGGAGACGTTTTTCGGTCCGTGACGTGTCGAAAACTCGACACTTTTCGCCGAGGCATCGTCGAAAAAGCCGGGCATTTCCGCGTCGCCGCCGCTCGCCGGGCGACGTCCCGGTGTGAGCATCCCGGCGGGTCGCCGGGCGGCCGCGAAAAAGTCGTGTGCGTTGGTCGGCAGGAGTGCTTGACCTCAGGGCGGCGGCCGGGTATGCTGTGGCCGTTCGGTGCACGTTGACGACACGGGATTGAAAGGAGTCGCGCATGAGGTTCGCCGGAGTCACGGTCCTCTCGGGACTGCTGCTGGCCGGTCTGCTCGGGTGCGAGGCCGCCGGACGGAAAGCCGTGGGGCCCGCACAGGTGGACGCGTCGGCCGTCGCGGCGGGGAGGACCGACCGACTGCCGCCGCCGCGGATGGAGGGAGAGGTCTTTCGCGTCTGGCGGTTTCAGAACGGGGAGTTGATGGCACTCCTGGGCTGGAAGGACGGATTGTGCAAGGGCGACATCCTGCTCTTGACGCGAGGCGGCGACACGATCAACGCGATCGAGGTGCTCAAGGTGGACGAGGAGACGTTCTTCGGTCGGGTGTTCGAGCGACAGGTCCCGGAACTGCTTCCGCAGGTGGGGGACTTCGCGGTCAGGCCGCCTGCGGTTGACGAGCCGGTCGTGATGTCGGTGGAACCCGAAGCGACGCCGTCCGGGAAGGACTGAGCGCAACGCAGGTCACACACGTCGAAGAGGTCCCCGCAGGGGGCCTCTTTTTTTTCGACGCGAGGGTCTCCCGCGACCGGCGATTCACCCTTGAAGCGGACACGCCCGACGGTACACTGGAGCGGACGCGAGTTCACGTCGTCCCGAAGAGGAGAGCACACCGGTGAAGATGACGTCGAGCACACGTCTCGCGCAGCGGACGGTCGCGGTCGTCCTCGTCGCGACCGCGGTGTGCTTCACGGGGGCGTGTGCCGGGGGCCGGCAGTTGATGCCCGCCCCGAACCTCTATGCCGACATGAAGGACGACCCGTTTGCCGACGTCCCGGCCGCCTGCCGCACCCCCGACGTGCCCGTTCTCTACGTCACCGACCGTGCGGCCGCCGGCATGGACGACCGTGGGGTGCGGTATTCGACGGGACGCTCCCGGCACGTCGCCGTCGGCACCGCCTGGGTCAGCATCGGAGAGGGACTGTCGTGGGACCAGCTCCGTCAGGAGAGCCGGGCCCGTAAACGCAGACACAAACTCCCGTTGACCGTCGAGCGCACCGAAGAGCTGCCGTCCACGGACCACTTGGGTGCGGTGGTGGCGCGGCGTCTCGGCGCGTGTCACAGACCTCACGCCTACGTCTACGTCCACGGCTACAACAACACGTTCGAGGACGCGGTGATGGACATGGCGGAGCTGTGGCACTTTCTGGGACGGGACGGGGTGCCGATCGTGTACAGCTGGCCGGCGGGGCGCTGGGGGACCCTGGGATATTTCGCCGACCGGGACTCGGCCCGGGCCTCGGTGGGACACTTCAAGACGTTCCTCACCGCACTGGCTCACACCCCCGGACTGGAGAAGGTGCACGTGATCGCCCACAGCACCGGGGCCGATCTGGTCGCGACGGCACTGCGCGAGATGCACATCCACTTCCGTGCACAGGACCGGGACACCCGTCGGGAACTCAAGCTCGGGGAACTCGTCGTCGCCGCCCCCGACATGGACCTGTTCGTCATCGAGCAGCGGGTGCTCGCCGAGGGGGTGCACCGGGTGCCCGAACGGATCACCATCTACGCGTGTCCCGAGGACCGTGCGATCCGTCTGGCCGAATGGCTGCACGCCGGGTTCCGTCGGCTCGGACGCTTCGACCCGAAGGAGATGACCGCCGAGGAGATCCAGGGACTCACGCGCTTCGGCAGCATCGACGTCGTCCGCTCCGCCATCCCCAGGACCGACTTCATCTCCCACACCTACTTCCTGAACAGTCCGGCGGTCAGTTCCGACCTGATCCTGCTCCTGCGGTACGGGCGTGCCGCGGGCAGGTCCTCGGGTCGCCCCATGGACACCGACCGTCCGGGGCTGTGGGAGATCCGCAAAGGCTATCCCTACGGTGAGACCGCCCTGCCGGTGGAGTGAAAAAAAGGGTGAAAAAAGGGTCCTGGACCCTTTTTTGCAGAGGGTCACACCACGAACGACTTCAGGTGCTTGAGGCCGAGGCGCAGTCCCTCCTCGCGACGGCCGCCGTGGAAGATCGGGTCCTCGTGCTCGATGATCATGTTCCCGTCGAAGCCGATCTCGGTGAGTCCGCGGAAGATCGCCGTCCAGTCCACGTCGCCGTAGCCCGGGATGCGGAACTTCCACCAGCCCTTGCCCAGCACCCCGGTGCGCTCGAGGACGTGCGGATAGATCTGCGTGTCCTTCGCATGAAACGCGTAGACACGGTCGGCGAACGCGTAGAGTGCCCGCTCCACGTCGATGAACTGGAAGACGAGATGGCTCGGGTCGAACTCGAGGCCGATGGCCTTCGACGGGACGGCGTCGAACATCCGTTCCCACGTCCACGGACTGTAGCCGATGTTCCGTCCGCCGTGCGGGCAGTTCTCGATGGCGAGCTGCATCCCACGGTCCTCGAACATCTTCGCGAAGCGGCCGAAGACCTTCGTGTAGAACTTCAGTTGCTCCGCGAACGGCACCCCCGCCGGAACCCACGCGTTGCAGGTGACGATCTTCGTCCCGAGCGCTTCGGCCAGGTCCATGGCCTTCTTCATGCTCGAGACGGCGGCCCGGGCCTTCGCGGCGTTCGCATCGGCGTAGTTGGCGAAGTGGAAGACGGTGAGTGCGCGGATGCCCGCGGCCTCGAGCGCGGCTTTCTGCTGCGCGATGTTCTGACGGTTGAGACCGCTCGCATCCGGAACGAGCGTGTTCGGGACGAACAGTTCCACGCCGTCGAACCCGGCCTCCGCCGCAAACCGGAACAGCTTCTCGTCGTAGTTCGCACAGAACCCGAATTGCATGGCAACCTCCTTGCCGTAGTACAACCATTCTGTCATTCTGAGTCCCGATTCATCGGGACTCAGAATGACACCAAGAGACGCTCACAACTCCTGCCCGAACATGACGAACCGCCACGGGGGCAGGTCGTCGTTCGGGTTGGGGAAAAGGGCCCTCAGAATCGAGAGCAGGTTCAGGTGCGTGTCGATCGCCGCCTTGGCGAAATCGTCGGGGTCGGTCAACCGCTTGACGGTGTACTCGGCGCAGCGTTCGAGCATGGGCATGGCGCGCCGGCGGAGCGCGGCGTCGTGTCGCGTGTACCGCTCCAAGAGCCAGGTGGCGTCCATGTCGGCCGAGCCCGCCGGCCAGTTCTCGTTCCAGCTCCCGGTCGGGAGCTGAATCTCCTCGAGCAGCTTCACGGTCCCCTCGGGCCGATCGAGCGGCCAGCCGAACCGTGCGTAGACAATCCCCGTCGCAAAGGCGCCCCCGAGGTGCATCATCTCGGGCGTCTTCAGGTGGTCACGGTGCCACACGCCGTAGACGTCGTCACGGCCGGCCTCGACCACCTGCCGGATGATCTCGAGCTGCGCCTGCGAGATGAGTCCGAGATCGTCGGCCGAGTAGGTGAAGCTGATGAGATTGTGCCCGGCACCGGTGGGCCCGCCCCACGGGTGTGACCAGTCGAGCGATTCGACCCAGTCGCGCAGCGCTTCGTCCGAGGACAGGATGCGTTCGAGTTCACGGACCGG
>DATKVD010000338.1:0-5000 GCA_035530235.1 Planctomycetota bacterium
GACGTCCGGGCGGCACCGTGCTTGCACTCCTGGCGGTCATCCTTCTCGTGGGTGCGGCACTCCGGTTCTACGGCCTCGGCATCCAGTCCCTGTGGATCGACGAGATGTGGACGTGGCATACGGCGTCCCGGGCGGACACGCTCAGGGGACTCCTGACCACGGGGACACTGCCGAGGGACGTTCATCCGCCGCTCTACTTCGTAATGCACTACTTCCTTCAGAAGCACGTGGGGGACACGGAAGCGATTCTCCGGCTGCCGTCCGCGGTCGCGGGCGTGGCTTCCATCCTGGTCATCTACCTTCTGGGCCGACGGCTGTATTCGGACAGGGAGGGACTGATTGCGGCGGCGCTGATGGCCGTGCTGCAGCATCCCATCCGCTACAGTCAGGAGGCCCGGGCCTATTCGATGCTGCTGCTTTTCTCGATGCTGTCGGTGTACTTCCTCATCGACGTGGTGCGGTGCCTGTGCCGGGGAGAGCCGCTGCGTCCGGGGTCGGTCGTCGGCTACATGATCAGCGTCGTCGTCCTGTCGTACCTGCACTACTACGGGCTTTACTTGGCCGGTTTCCAGGCACTGGCGGCGTCGGTGGTGCTTCTGCTCAGAAGGCGGAGGATGCTGCCGCTCCTGTGGCTGCTTCTCGTGCCGGTCGTGCTCGTGTACATCCCGTGGCTGGGGAACATGCTGAGGAGCCTGGGAGCGACGCACGTCCACCCGGACCCCCCGGAGCCGCTCGCGTTCGTGCGCTGGCTCGGGTTCCAGTTCAGCCCACCTTGGCACGCCAAGTGGGTGGCGTTTGCGGTGTACGCGTGGCTTCTCGGCATCACCCTCTACGATGCCCTCCGAAAGAAGTCGCCCCCCGGGACGGAACCCGCGACGCCCTGTGCCGGGGTGATGCTTCTCCTGTGGCTGGTGATTCCGTTCGTCCTGGTGCATGTGCAGGCGGCCTTCTGGCGGTCCACCTATTCCCACAGGAACATGATCATCTGCACGGCGGCGGCGTACCTTCTGGTCGCGCGCGGCATCGCGAGAATTCCCGTCCGTCCGGTGCTTCACGCGGTCATCACCGTGCTTATCGCGGCCGCCCTGGTGGGCCAGCTCGTGTTCGTCGTGCGCTACTACTCTCGCCCGCTCAAGGACCAGTACCGGGAGGCTGTGGCATACGTGGTGGAGAACGAGGCGAAATACCCGAACTCGATGATCGTCGGCTGGCGATGTCCGCCCGGTTACTACGACTATTACTTCGAGAAGCTGGGGTCTTCCAGACGGGTGGAGATGTGGTCCGGTCCAAGTGATCGCGGGTTTCGGGTGCTGGCCGGGGCACAGGTGCGACGACCGGAATACATCTGGATCATCACGGGACACTGGGAGTTCCCCGCGCCCTTCGAGGCCCTCATGCGAGACCGGTTCTCCGTGATCGCGCACAAGCGCTTCTGGGGGGCCGAGGCGCTCTTCATGAAAAACGACCGACGGTGAGCCCGTAAGCCCCGGGGCAAACCGTCACTGTGGAGAACCGTCCATGCCGAAACACCCCTCTTCCCGGGAGAAGTCCCCCAGGCCGGACGCCGACGCACGTCCGGACCCACCGTCACCCACCCGGGACCTCGTCGATCGCGAGACCGTCCTTGTCCTGCTCCTGGTCGTGGTCGTGGTCGGTGCGTGGCTCCGGTTCCGCGGCCTCGAGACCCAGTCCCTCTGGAACGACGAGCTGTGGACCTGGCAGATCGCCGACAAGGAGTCACTCCACGACGTCCTGACCACCGGCAAGCTTCCCCTCGACGTGCATCCCCCGCTCCACTTCATGATGCACTACTACCTCCAGAAGTACGTGGGTGAATCGGAGACCGTCCTGCGGATGCCGTCGGCGATTGCGGGGGTGCTCACGATCGTCGCCATCTACCTCCTAGGCCGTCGGCTCTATTCCGACACCGAGGGTCTGATTGCCGCCGCCCTGACCGCGGTATTCATCTTCCCCATCCGCTACAGTCAGGAGGCCCGCGCCTACTCGATGCTGTTCCTCTTTTCGACCCTGACGGTGTACTTCCTCCTGCCGGTGCTCAGGGACCTGTGTGCCGGAAAGCGACCCCCGCTCTGGCCCACCGTCGGCTACATGACCTGCGCCCTCGTGACGTCCTACCTGCACTACTTCGGACTCTTCCTCATCCTGGTCCAGGCCCTCGCGATGGGGGGGGTGCTGTTGCTGAAGCGTGCCCGTGCACTCGGGTGGCTGGCACTGCTCTACCTGCCCGTGGCAGCGGGCTACGTCCCGTGGATGCCCATGGTGATGAGGGCCGCGAGGATCAAGTCGTTCTGGATCACTCGCCCCTCCACCAACCCCTTCGCCGCGTTCACGTTTCACCTCCAGTACGTCGTTAATCATTCCTACGTCTTCGCCTGGACGGCCATGGGACTGTGGGCGTGGGTGCTCGGGCGGGCCGTCTATGAGAAACGGACCGGGAAATCCGACCCCGCCGGCAAGCCGCGCACACCCTACGCGGGACTCGTGCTGATGCTGTGGATTGTCGTGCCGTTCGCCGTCCCTTACGTCAAGTCGCTCATCTCCACCCCCGTCATTGTGGTCAGGAACCTGATCGTCATCCTGCCCGCGATCTATCTGCTGACGGCACGCGGGATCGCACGCATCCCGCTTTTGAGGACGTACGTGGGTCTGCTGACCGCGGCCGTCTGCATCGCACTGGTGTGCCACGGCGTCTACGGTCTTCACTACTACAACTTACCCCACAAGGACCAGTTCCGCGACGTCGTCCGGTACGTCCTGGGACACGACCGTGCCGCCGAGGACATCCCCATCGTCGCCGTCAGTTACGGGGATCGGTTCTTCGACTACTACTTCAGGAGACTGGGGTCCCCGAAACGGGTGGACGTGGCCGGCGGGACGGCCAGGGACATCCCCAAGGTCCGCGACTTCCTCACTCGGCGCAAGCCACAGTACCTCTGGTTTGTCTGGGGACACAAGACCCCCGAGCAGGAGTTCCTGGACTACCTGATGACGGATTACACGCCGATCGACGCGAAGCGGTTTCCCGTGCGTGCGGGTGTGGTGCTGCTGAGCCGCAATCCGGCCGCTCCCACACGCTGATCCTCCGCGGCGAGGGTCCTTGAGTATCCCCCCTCCCGCCCCAAGCGGCGGGAGCGGGTTCGCCCCGAACGTATGTGAGGGGTCAGCCGGAGGACCCGATTGGCGCCGAAAAGGCGTCTGAAGCCGCGTGTCCCGACACTTCGAGGGTAACGGGATGAAGACGATCTGCCGACTCATGTTCCGGGTGCTGGCGTGTGCCGTCCTTGCGGCGGCCGCGCACGCGGCGGACGTTACGTTCAAGACCGTCTCCGCGGCCGACACCGGCATCAGGCCCATCCTGGAGAAGTGGTGTGCCGACGAACTGGCCAGTCACGGCGGCAAAAAGCCCAGTCACTGGTGGTGGCCGTGGGGGCTCACGACGCTCGACTTCGACCGTGACGGCGACCTCGACCTCCTGCCCACGCACCACGGCATCCCGGGCGGGCTCGTCCTTAAGAACCTCCTCAGGGAAACCGGCAAGCTCACGTTCGTCAACGCCACCGAGTCTCTCGGGCTCAGGGGCCGCGAGCTCCCCGGGGCCATCGGCTACCGGACCGTCGTCTACGACTTCAACGGCGACGGCTGGCTCGATTTCTTCGGCATCCGCTCGCCTCATTACCTGAACCGCGACGGCAGACGCTTCGAACCGTTCGGCAAGGGCCCCGACACCCTCCATCCCCGGGAGATCGTCGACGTCAACGGTGACGGTTACCCCGACCTCAAGCTGCGAGGCGGCCTCGAAGCGTGGGTCTTCACCCCCGACCCGCCCGGATTCAAGCAGGTCGCGCTCCCGCCGCCCCCGGTCCTCGCGAATGTCCCCGACGACGTCAAACAGATGCTCGACGAGGTGAAAAAGAAAACGAACAACCGGTTTTTCACCGTCGTCTATGAGACCGAACACGACCTGAACGGCGACGGCTTGGCGGACGTGGTCGTGGTGGGGCAGGGGGCCTACGGCGGCGACGTCCTCGGGCGATACCTCACCGCCGACGCGGCGGGCAGGCTGACCGACGTCACCGGGGCGTCAGGGCTGCCGACCGAAGGCGCACCGATCCTGATTCACGACCTCACGGGTGACGGCGCGCTCGATATCCTCGTGGCGACCGGGAAGGACGCCGGGCTCTATGTGAATGATGGGCGCGGACGTTTCGCGGTGAAGGAGGGTGAGCTGAAGAAGTTCCTCGAGAAGCGCGGGCCGTATCTCCTGCGGGCGTGGACCGTGGACTTCGACAACGACCGTGACCCCGACCTCGTCGTCTCGAACCCCCGCCTCGGCGACGAACAGGTCTTCGAAAACCAGGGCGGCGGGACCTTCAAGCGGGTCCTCAAGGTGGGCGGGTGGGACTCGGACCCGATCGTCATCTGCGACATCAACGACGACGGGCTGATGGACCTCGTCATCGGCGGCCCCGGACAGCACCAGTCCACCGAGATCACCGTCTACCTGAACGCGACGCCGAACCCGGGGAACTTCACGAAGCTCTATCCGCGGATGGACGCCCCCAACCCCTACGCCGTGGGAACGGTCGTGGAGGTCTTCGCCGCGGGTGACCTGGGCAAACCAGACGCCCGCCCGTACCTCGTCGAGAAAGCCCATCCCGACGCGACGCCCATCCACGTCGGCCTCGCCGACGCCGCCACCTTCGACTTCCGCGTCACCTTTCCCGGCACGAAGCCGCTCGAACTCAAGAACATTGCTGCCAAACCCAAACTCACAGTCTCCGCGGCCGGCCTGAAATAGCCGTCCACATCAAGCTCCTCCACGAAATCGTCGAATGGGGGCTTGAGGAGTTGCTGAGCCAGTCATGATGCGCAGGTCGCTGCAAAGGAACGACCATGGGGGTTCTCGTCGTCGTTGTGCTGGTGATGTTTCTCGTTGGCTGCATCATAAGAACACCCCAGTTCAAGGGATGGTTGGGGGA
>DATKVD010000338.1:7500-10358 GCA_035530235.1 Planctomycetota bacterium
GGAACCTGCGGCTGGATCACCTCCTTTCTAAGGATAACTTAGACTTGAACGGCCGGCGACGGTTGTTCTCGTAATGGGTGCATCACTCACGTGGGGCTGCCGATTGCTTTTATGAACCATCCGAACACAGGTTCGGTTCTCGTTTTTGGGACGTCGAGTGGATGATCAGTCCCGGAATTTAGAATAGCCACAGTCAGGGCATGTGCAGCGGCCAAGGGCCAAGGCAATGCCTTGGCCCTTGTTTCTTGCAGGGCTCTTTGACAGCGCGGTTCACGGATATCTCGGCGGCGGGGACGTCGAACGCGAGAGGTCTTCGTCAGGCCCAGCCGAACCTGGAGGCTGAGCTTCGTGTGCCCCCGGGATTACCACGTGTGCACGCACGCGGTGCGTTGCGATGCAACGATGGTGGGGGCCCATAGCTCAGTTGGCTAGAGCGTACGGCTGATAACCGTAAGGTCGAAGGTTCGAATCCTTCTGGGCCCACCAGTTCAGAGTCGAAGGTCGAAACTCAGAACTCGAAGGTCAAGAGTCGATGACTTTCCAGTTTCGAGTTTGGAGTTTCGACTCGATTCCGGGGGTGTAGCTCAGTGGGAGAGCACCTGGTTTGCAACCAGGACGTCACGGGTTCGAATCCCGTCACCTCCACCAGTGTGCGTGGCTCCGCTGTGGGGAGCCGGCGGGAGGGGACTCCGGCGCAGGTGGACCTGGACGGGTTTCGGGTGAAGGGATTTGGAAGAAATCCCTTGACTCGAGTCCCGTTGTGAAGCATACTTATGGGTCTCGTGAACTGCTCTTTGGCAATTGAATAGTGGGACTGCGGTGAATGCCTCACTGTCACGTCCATGTCGGGACGTGAGCCGCAATCTTTGATGAAAAGATTGTGGTCAAGCTACGAAGGGTGCATGGTGGATGTCTTGGCACCAAGAGCCGATGAAGGGCGTAGCAGGCTGCGAAACTCCCCGGGGAGCTGCCTAGCGAGCGATGATCCGGGGGTTCCCGAATGGGATATCCCGGCGGGGGTAATGTCCCGTCATCCACGACTGAATGCATAGGTCGTGGAGGGTAACGGAGGGAATTGAAACATCTTAGTACCTCCAGGAAAGGAGAGAAACCTCGACTTCCCCAGTAGCGGCGAGCGAAAAGGAATGAGCCCAAACCGGACGTGTGTAAGCTCGTGTGCGTTGCACGTTCGGGGTCGCGGGGCTTCCGGATGCCGACACGACGGCATCATGGAGTTACAAAGGTCGTGACGAGAAGAACGACGCGGACAACGTCGACCCTAGAGGGTGAAAGTCCCGTATTCGAAGTCATCGACTCTCCAGGAAGGACCCCAAGTATGACCGGTCCCGTGAAATCCGGTCTGAATTCGGGAGGCCCACCTCCCAAGGCTAAGTACTCCTTGGTGACCGATAGTGCAAAAGTAGCGTGAGCGAAAGATGAAAAGAACCCCGTTGAGGGGAGTTAACGAACCTGAAACCATGTACCTACAAGCGGTCGGAGGACTATGCCGGGGATCAGATCCTAGAAACTAGAGCTGTATTGGAGAGCGAAAGCGGTTAAAGACAGCGGAAGATATCTCAAGGAGAATCCCGGCCTGTCTGGCGAGTACTTCTCTGAGACGTCTAGTTTCTAGCGTCTGGTCTCCGGAAGGTCTGACGGCGTGCCTTTTGCTTAATGAACCGGCGAGTTACTGTATGTTGCAGGGTTAAGCCCTTCAGGGGCGCAGCCACAGCGAAAGCGAGTGCGAAATGCGCGACAGTGTAACATGCAGTAGACCCGAAACCACGTGATCTACGCATGGCCAGGTCGAAACGCCTGTAAAAGGGCGTGGAGGACCGAACCCGTCTACGTTGAAAAGTGGTGGGATGAGCTGTGCGGAGGAGTAAAAGTCTAATCAAACGTGGAGACAGCTGGTTCTCCCCGAAATAGCTTTAGGGCTAGCCTCGTGTCACGATGTCATGGGGGTAGAGCCACTGAATGAATAGAGGGAGCCTCCAGCTTACCTCGTTCAATCAAACTCCGAATACCATGACAGCAAGCACGGGAGTCAGACCGTGGGGGACAAGCTTCACGGTCAAGAGGGAAACAGCCCAGATCGCCAGCTAAGGTCCCAGATATCCGCTCAGTGGTAAAGGAAGTGATGACGCTGAGACAGCCAGGATGTTGGCTTAGAAGCAGCCACCATTTAAAAAGTGCGTAACAGCTTACTGGTCGAGCGTTGTCGCGCCGAAAATGATCGGGGCTAAGCGGATTACCGAAGCTGCGGATGGTTGCAGCCTGCGGGCTGCAGCCGTGGTAGGGGAGCGTTGTATGTTGGGTGAAGGGAGACGGTGACGACTCCTGGACGACATACAAGAGCTAATGCCGGTACGAGTAACGATAAAACAGGTGAGAATCCTGTTGGCCGAAAGCCTAAGGTTTCCTGGGGAAGGTAAATCCGCCCAGGGTTAGTCGGACCCTTAGCCGAGGTCGAAAGGCGTAGGCGATGGACAACCGGTTAATATTCCGGTACCACCTAAGAAACGTTATTACGATGGGGTAACGCGGTCATCAAGACCTACGGGCGACTAGAAATGCCCGGTTAAGTCGGCGGGGGTGTCCTAGGCAAATCCGGGACACCAAACCCCCAAAGACGATGACGAGCCTTTATCTGGCGAAGTGGTTGGCGTGACCGTCGAGAAAAACCCCTAAGGAGTTTCTTCGGTGTCCGTACTAAAACTGACACAGGTAGGCGGGGTGAGAATCCCAAGGCCCTCGAGTGAAAGCTCGTTAAGGAACTCGGCAAATTGACCCCGTAACTTAGGGATAAGGGGTGCCTCCTGACACTTCACCGTGTCGGGAGGCCGCAGAGAAATGGC
>DATKVD010000339.1:0-3459 GCA_035530235.1 Planctomycetota bacterium
GCGAGGCGCGTCGGCCGGACGTGCCAGTCGCTCTTCGAGGTCTCGTATCGGAAGGTGTTGCGGACGTGGACGACGCCGCGTTTTTCGTCAATGCTGAAGTCCTCCCGGCACGCGACGGGATAGGCCAGCGCCGCCGACGCCCAGAAGTCGAGCCGCCTGAGCGTCTCCGCCGGGAGTCCCCGGCGCCACGCCGCGGTCCGGTCCTTGTCCAGCCGGTCGGCCCCGAACGGGAACACCTGAACCACCGTCGCCCGTCGGGCGCGGAAGTGGATCTTCAGGTACTCGTGCGTCCAGACCTCGATCCTCTCGGGACGCCGGTCGAACGTGAACATGACGGGATAGTCGAAGGGCAGACCTGCGCCGCTGAAGGAGAAGAGCACCCACGGTTTCGCGAGTTCGCCGTCGCGTTTGCGGTCGTACCCGGACGTCCCATGGACGTGCTTCAGGCCCCCCTTGAGTGGAAGGAAGAGGTCGCTCGGTCCGTAGTCCTTGATGCGCCAGTAGTATTCGAAGACCCCGGTCTGCACCCGGTGATGGAACCCCGGGAAGAGGAGCGACCGCGAGACCTCGGAATGCGGCCTGCCGTCCGGGGTCGAGAACGTCCAGCGCCTGCCGACCCAGTTCGCGCTTGTCTTCACGCAGCAGTCGGGCGGCACCTGAAAATGCCCCAGGTTCTCCTCCCGGCCGTAGTCCATCTCCAGGAAAACGCGCGTCGCGGTCGCACTCGCGACGAGATAGCCGTCGTTATAGGGGACGGTGTCGTCGCGCATGCCGCCGAAGCGTCCGATCGACGTCCGCGAAAGTCCCGTCCGCCACTTCGCTGCGGTCATGAATGCTGTCTCCTCAGGGAACGTGTTTCGTCGCACTCCTGGTGCGGGCCCGGACGTAGAGCACCAACTGACTGAGCATGCCAACCGTCAGAAAGACGAACGCGAACACGTAGGGCGCCCGGACCCACCGTGTGGCCCAGGCCAGGAGTCCCGCCAGCGGCGGCGCGGCCGCACTCCCGCTGCCGAGTGTCGCCTCGTGGATCCCGCCCCGGCTTTCGTGCGAGTGGTCGCTGTCCAGTGCGTAGTAGAGGCTCGAAAAATACGTCTTGCTCATCCCCACACCGACCATGGCGAAAGCGACGAGGAAGAGCCAGTAGGACGAATTGAAGATGAGGATGACGGCGGCCAGGGGCAGGAGGATCTGGAAACCGAAGAGGTATCGTGCCCGGTAGGTCCACCCGTGGTGACGCTGCCAGTAGGCGAACATGACCGTCCGTGTGAGGGGCACCATCGCGTAGAGCACGCCCCACTCGAGCCCCGAGTATCCCAGTGTTCCCTTGCCGAGGTCGGGGAAGATGTTGATGAGGACGGCCCGGAAGCCGACGGCGGCACAGTTGGCGATGAGGGCCATCGTCCAGAAGACGCTCAGGAACGCCGCGCCCCCGCGTCCGGGACCTCTGGGCACCCGCTCGTCGTGCCGGTCACGCCACGACGCGGTCCGCGGAGTCGCACGGAGCACCATCAGTGCGATGACACAGATGGTCACGCTGATGGCCGCCGTCACGAGAAACGGAAGCACCTGCAGTCGTGGAACGTTCGTCCGGGAGACCAGACCCGCGGCCGCCGTGTAGAGTGCGCCGCCCACCAGCGCTCCCAGGGCGTCGCCCGAACTCCACGACAGGTTGAACCAGCCCACGCGGTGTCGCAGTTCCGTCGGTCCCACCCCGGCGCTCAGGTGGGCCTCCAGTGCGGGCCAGAAGAGCCCGTGACCCACCCCATTCACCGCCACCAGTGCCATCAGGACCCACACCGACGGCGCGAAGCACGCCGCCGACGCCACACCCGCGATCACCGCCGCGCCGCCTGCCACCAGGTGTCGACGCGCCACACGTCTCGACAGTCTCCCCGCAAACAGACACGTCACCACATACCCGCCCGCCGCACACCCGCCGATCAGTCCCAACTGCCAGGACGTCGCCGAGAACCAGTCCTGGGCCAGGTAGGGCAGTCCCACCCAGAAGACGACCAGTCCCACGTTCATCAGGAAGGCACAGAGATAGGCACCGGTGCACCCGTTCACGCCCCGCCTCCTTCGAAAACGCGGCTATTATAGCGGTGTCTTCGGCGAACGCAACGGGCTGCACGAAAAGCCGCGCACACGGCTTCGGCCTTGGCGGCACCGCCTCTGGATGCCGGACCGGGCCGCGACGGGGGTCAAAGCACGGACGTTTTTCCCCGAAAAAGCCGGATTTTCCCTTGACTTATTCTGAGCATATGCCAATAATAAGGGTGGAGCCTCATGGGTCCCCCAGGTCCGTCGTGGTGCGTGGAAGATGGGGGGTGAACGTGCGTCAAGGGAGCGTATGAATGACCCGACCGCCGATCAAGCGAATCGTCCAGGGCTTCCCCGAGGTGGTATATTTCAAGCCGCGGGGCGTGCCGCTGCGGGTGCTGGAGGAGGTCATCCTGGGCGTGGACGAGGTGGAGGCGTTGCGTCTGGCCGATTTCGAGGGCCTGTCGCACGAGGAGGCGGGTGAGCGTATGGGGGTGTCCCGTCAGACGGTAGGTCGGATTCTGGAGCTAGCGCGTCGGAAGGTTGCCGACGCACTGGTGACGGGCAAGGCCCTGAGGATCGAAGGGGGTCCGGCGCTTCCCGCACCGGGCATGAGCTTCGGGCCCGGCGGCCGCGGACGCAGATGGCGCGGGGGTCGGGGACACGGCTGGGGCGGCGCGCCCTGAGAGAAGCCGCGTCCCGCCGGACGCGGAAACCGGAGAGTGCCGAGGGAGGACATTATGAAGATCGTGGTGACGTCGCAGGGCACCGGTCTCGACAGTGGGGTGGATCTGAGGTTCGGTCGTGCACGGTGTTTCCTGGTGGTGGACTCGGAGTCGGGAGCATTCGAGGCCGTCGACAACCAGCAGAGCCTGAACGCCCCGCAGGGCGCGGGCATCCAGGCTGCACGGAGCGTGTGCGACGCGGATGCGGAGGTGGTGATCACCGGCAACGTGGGGCCGAAGGCGTTCACGGCGCTCAAGGCGGCCGGGGTTCGCGTGTACACCGGTGCGACGGGAACCGTGCAGGAGGCCCTCGACGCATTCAAGGCCGGCAGGCTGCAGGAAGCCCGTGCGCCGAGTGTTGAAGGGCACGGGCGTTGACGAATGGGTCTGAAGCAGAAGAGGAAAGGAGGCAAGAGCGATGCCTGGTGGAGACAGAACAGGCCCGATGGGAATGGGTCCGATGACGGGACGTGCGGCCGGGTACTGTGCAGGCTACGGGGTCCCGGGCACCATGAACGCGGTACCGGGTCGAGGTTTCCCGGGATGGGGCCGTGGCTTCGGCGCGTGGGGTCGCGGCCGGGGTCGTGGCCGGGGCTGGCGGAACTGGTACTGGGCCACGGGGCTCACCGGCTGGCAGCGGGCGTCGATGGGGATGTTCCCCGTTGCGGCCCCGCCCCCGACTCCCTCTCGC
>DATKVD010000340.1:0-17414 GCA_035530235.1 Planctomycetota bacterium
TCAAGGGACACACCACCGGTGAGGTCTACTACGGCGGGCGGTGGCGGAACTTCGACGCCACCCTCGGACGCTACCGTCGCGACAAGGACGGCGAGATCGGCGACGTGAGTCTCACCCAGGGCAGCATGTACAAGCCCGGCGTCAGCTACATCCCGCCCTACGACGACTACGAGGTCGGGCACCGGATGGACCTGTCGCTCCGGCGCGGCGAAACCTTCACCCGGTACTGGTATCCGCTGTCGAAGGAGAACGACTACTTCCGTCCGGGGGGGAGCGCGGGGCGATTCCCGGACGACAAGAAGGGTCAACGCCGCGACCTCGCCTCGATCATGAGGAAGAAACCGTATCGCATCGACGCGAAGGGCGCGGGGTACTGTAACGGGCTGTGGGAGTTCAAGCCCGACCTCTCGGACGACCGCTGGCGGGAGGGGTTCGAGAGCACGGAGAACGTGGCCGTCGCCGGAGGGAAGTGCCTTTCCACGAAGGCTGCGGGCACGCCGGCCGAGCTGGTCTGGCGGATGCGAACCCCCTACATCATCACCGGGGCCTGGGTGGAAGGGGAGTTCACGACGGACGGCGCCGCAGACGCGGTGAAGCTCTCGGTCTCGACCAACAACGGCGCCACGTGGCAGGAGACCGACGCCGTGAAGGCGGGCAGACAGAAGCTCGTCCTGCGCGAGCACGTCGCGGACAAGTTCAGCTACCTGTTGAAGCTCGTGATGAAGGGCGCGCCCGGCGCGGTCGGCGTGCGGGACCTCTCCTTCACCACCGTCGTTCAGACCAATCCCCTGGGCCTCCCGGCACTCCAGGCCGGTGAGAACAAGATCCGCCTCTCGCTCGGGGAACAGGTCGAGACCCTCACAATCTACCCCGACCTCGAGACGTCCGACTATCGTGCACAGGTTCTGGAGGAGTCCAACATCGTGACCGCTCGCGAGCAGCTCCAGGAGAAGTGGCTGCGGGGACTGTGCGCGGGTGTGGGCGGCAGGGACAGCACCCTCGTCTACAAGATCACCGCGCCCGGCGACATCCGGCAGGTCCGCTGGGGCGGACGCTTCCGCGCCTCCAAGGACGATCTCAACGAGATGCACTACTCGACCGACGGCAAGACGTGGAAGCCGCAGCCGATGTCCAACCGGTGGACCTTCCCTACCAGCGAGACCCCGAACCTGTATATCGCGTATAACGAGACGACAAAGGACCTGCCCGAGGGCACGCGGACCGTGTTCCTGAAGTATCGCTTCAAGCGACCCGTGCCGAAGAAGGACCCGGCCGAGCTGCACATCGCCAACGCCATCCGCATCGACGTGGACTACGTCCCGAAGGCCAAGACCGGGACTGCACCCGTCGAGGTCACCTACTGCTGGGCCGAAGGCGACGAGAAGAACCCGGTCGAAAAGACCCACACGGAGCTCGCACGTCCCGACAAGTCGGGACCCCACACCTACACCCTCACCGTCGCCGGCGAGGAGAAGCCCCTGATGAAGTGGGTGCGCCTGCGGGTCGCCGCGCCGTAGCACGCGTCTTCGTGTCCTGAGCGTTGCCGGTTTCAGGGCGTCCGGGAATGGAATGAAGACGCCCTTGGCCGCCGCAGAGCAGCACTAGATGACGGAAGCCCCTGGCGCGGGCGTACAAGAGAAGAAGGACAGCCCTGACGGCCGTCCTTCTTCTTTTCTTGTGGTCGCGGGGGTGGGATTCGATACTGATTCTCTGAGTTTTTTGGACTGGGAAGAGGTCGAATTGGAGCCGTTGGCCCTGGCGATGGTCTAAAGGCCGACGCCGATTTCGATACCCCCGCCATCCGGCTCCGGGGGCACATGGGTTTCGGCGTGAGGGGACAGGATGGCCTCGGCGTTTTGAAGGTCAAGGGGGAAATCTGACCGTGACGATGCAGACGGGATCGGTGTCGAGGCGACTGAGTTTCCTGGAGGTATTCACGTCGGTGGCAGGGATGCTTCTTTACGTCCTGATCGCGATTGACTCCAGGGCGTCCGACAATAGAATTGAGACGGAATTGGCGGCCGCGTAGCAACAGCCGATGAATGAAGCACCTGGTGCTGAACTTGCACCCGGTTGGCGGCGCCCGGCAGATGAAGCGCCAGGGGCCGACCGGGAAGCGGATGAACGGCGTGTTCCTGCCCGTATGATACAGGAGGTGAGTATGAAGCTTATGGCAAGACGCAAGATGCCATTGCACGCACGGCGATGGGGTGTTGTCCTCCTGACAGGGCTGCTGGTCGGCCTGGTTTGCGATCTCCCGTCGTATGGGGATTCGCTGTCGGGAGCGAACGAGAGTGTGCAATTGGCGCAGGTCGGCGCCAATCAGGGCACCGGCAGGTCGCCAGCCAGGGCCGCCGCGGATTGGTCCCGCTTTCGAGGTCCCGAGGGCATGGGTGCCGGCAGCGCGACGGGACTCCCGCTGTCGTGGAGCGCTACCCAGAACATCGTCTGGAAGACCGAGATGCCCGGTCCGGGCGCGTCGAGTCCCATCGTCTCCGGCGATCGCGTCTACGTGACCTGCTATACCGGCTATCTCGTCCCCGGGGAAGCGGGCGGGAGCCTGGAGCAACTGAAGCGGCACCTGATCGCGGTGCGTCGGAGCGACGGCCAGGTAATCTGGAACAAGGCCGTCGCCGCCAAGTTGCCGGAAGAGGGACGAATTCGCGACCACGGCTACGCCGCCAGCACCCCTGTCGCAGACGCCGAGCGGGTCTACGTGTTCTTCGGCAAGTCCGGGGCCCTTGCGTTCGACCACGACGGGAAGCAACTCTGGCAAACGGACGTCGGCTCGAAGACCCACGGCTGGGGAAGCGGGGCCTCGCCAGTCCTCTACAAGGACCTGGTGTTCATCAACGCCAGTGTTGAAAGCGCGTCGCTCGTCGCGCTCGACCGCCGCACCGGCGAGAGAAAATGGCAGGCCGACGGCATCCGCGAGTCATGGAACACGCCGGTGCTCGTCACCGCCAAGTCGGGACGACAGGAATTGATCGTCGCCGTGCAGGGCAGCGTCCTCGCGTTCAATCCCGATTCCGGCGAACGGCTCTGGTCGTGCAAGACCGACATCCGCTGGTACATGGTGCCCAGCGTGGTCGCCGCCGACGGCGTCATCTACTGCCTGGGAGGACGATCGGGCACCGCCGCACTGGCTGTTCGCGCCGGCGGCGGCGGGGAGGTGACCGGTTCCCACCGGCTGTGGACCGGCGAGAAGGGCTCCAACGTCTCATCGCCGGTCATCCACGACGGGCATCTCTACTGGATGCACGAGCAGAACGGGACCGCCTATTGTGCGGTGGCCGCCAGCGGGGAGATTGTCTACGAACAGCGGCTGCAAGGGGCGGGACAGGTGTATGCCTCGGCCCTGCTTGCCGACGGACGGCTCTATTACCTCACCCGCAACGGCAGGACGTTCGTGCTTGCATGCAAACCCCGGTTCGAGCAACTCGCCGTCAACGATCTGGGCGACCGCAGCGTCTTCAACGGCAGTTTCGCCGTGACCGGTGACCGCCTCTTGGTGCGTTCG
Source organism: Planctomycetota bacterium (assembly GCA_035530235.1). Taxonomy (GTDB): domain Bacteria; phylum Planctomycetota; class DG-23; order DATKVD01; family DATKVD01; genus DATKVD01. The sequence continues at coordinate 3,521 of DATKVD010000340.1, forward strand.
GACAAGTACCTGTACTGCCTGGGAAAATAAGACCGGCGCGGGCAGACAGACCCTTCCATGGCGAGCCGCAAGCACTCTCGGGAGGGTTCCGCTGTCACCGCCTCCAGTGGGAAGCCGCTGTCCACTTGGCCGGCCAATCCATCATGCCTTGCCGCGCGCCCCGAGAGAACCGCCTGATAGCGCCGGACGCTTACGTTTTCGGAAGGGACACCCTCGCCGGATCACTCGCCGCCGCCCGCGGCGGAGATGTCGTAGCACATCAGCGCGTTGCCGTGACGGATGAAGAGGCGACCTTCGGCGATCACGGGATGCGCCCAGTGCGGCCCCTCGCCCATGGGCACCTTGAACGAACTGACCACCTCGCACCGCTCGGGCGTGGGACGAAGGAGCCCGACGTTACCGTCCTCCGAGTAGCCGTAGAGCATCCCGTCGGCATAGATGACGGAGCCGCTCTTGCCGACGGCGCCGTCTTCCCACATCAGCTTGCCCGTCTTCAGCTCGACGCAAGACCACTTCCGCGACGACTGGTGGCTGGCGGCGTAGACGCAGCCGTCCACCAGCACCGCCTGTCCGTGCACCGGGTCCTGCCGGCGCTGCTCCCATATCTGTTTTGCGCTGCGACCGTCGTCGGAGAGTTCGAGGCCGATGGCCCCCTTCCCGTAGCCGCTGACGACATACAGCAGTCCCTCGTGGTAGATCGGCGTGTCGGGGTGGTTGCCCCGCGGGCTCTTGTAGGGAAGCTGCCACAGGATGCTGCCGTCGGCGGGCGAGAACGCGACGACCCCGCGGTCGGTCATCGTCACCAGCATGCGCGTGCCGCGGTGCTCGACCAGCAGCGGCGAACAGAAGCTCGACTCGTGACCCGGAAGCGGCGGACTCGTCCAGACCTCTTCGCCGGTCTTCCGGTTGAGCGCGACCATCGCCGCCTTTTTCCCCATGGGCGTGGCGATCAGGTTCTCGCCATCGATGACGAAGCTCTCGGCGTAGCCCCACTGGATCTGCGGGGCCTCGTACTTGTCGAAGAGCTTCAGTGACCAGACCGGCTTGCCCGTCGCCGCGTCGAAACAGGCGACGTTCCCGACGCCGCTGCCGACGTAGATCAGTCCGTCGCGGATCGTGGGGATGCTGCGCGAACCCGGGTGGTTCTTGAACCACTCGTCGCCGTAGTTCGCCTGCCACTTGAGCTTTCCATCGAGCGTGTAGGCGCGGAGGACGCCCTGTTTGTCAACCATCCCGTTTACGTAGAGCAGTCCTTTCGCCACGACGACGTGGGTGAACCCACTCCCGACGTCGTCAACGCTCCAAAGCAGCTTCGGACCGGACTGGGGCCACTTCGCGAGAAGCCCGGTCTCTGTCGACTTTCCGTCGCGGCTGGCGCCCCTGAACTCGGGCCAGTCCGCCGAGGGTGCCGCACCGGCAAACACCGACAGGATCATCATCGCTGTCGACAGGTTCTTGAGCATGGGATGGCTCCTCGCAAAGAGGTGAAGTGACATCAGATCGCTGCAGTCGCGGCCGGATTGTGCATCGCTTCTACCTGTCCCTAGTCTTGGCAAAGTGACCTGCCGCCAGCCATCGATCACTTCACCTGTGCCTCCCGAAAACTCCGTCCGCCTTACTGTATCTGGAGTTACGTCGCTTGTCAACGCGCCAGCCCGTGGATAGGATTTCCCCTCTCTTTCCACCGGGGGGGGGAGTGCCTCGACCATGTGATCGTGTTCGGCGAGAATCATCTGCGGCGCATCCTCGCCGAGTACGTCGAGTACTACAACCATGCCAGGACGCACTTGTCTCTCGACCGGAACTCTCCGCTGCCACGAGAAGTGGAACCGCCGGAGACCGGCGAGGTCGTCGCCATCCCACACGTGGGCGGGCTGCATCACCGGTACACCCGCGCCGCCTGACATGCCAACGAAATCCCCTCGTACACACACTTGGCCGCGGGGACGGTCTGGCCCTCGCGGCCCAATTCCATCAGCACACCCTTGAGACAACGTCTACTCCACACGATGCGCCCGTCTGTGGACCCTACTCCAATGCCGAGACACCGTCTTCAATCGTGCGTCTACCTTGGGATGAGGTTTTCGGTAGGGACAGGAGCGTTGCCGAGGTGAAGGCTATCCTGCGGGCCTATATCGGGCGGGTGGAATACGATCCGGACAAAAATCGGGCCCGGGTTGGCTTCCTGCGGATGCCTGCCCGAGCCCTTGTATCGGAACTCGCACCCGAAAGTGCGAGAATCAGTATGGTAGCGGGGGTGGGATTCGAACCCACGACCTCCGGGTTATGAGCCCGACGAGCTACCAGTCTGCTCTACCCCGCGTCGTTGCGATAAAATATACCTCGTCGGCATACCCCTCGTCAAGCCGAAAACCGTGTTTTTTTGAGTCGTGCAGGACACGTACACCTGACGGCGTTCCCTAACCGCCCACTGCAAAAGGTGTTACGTGGTTTCGCCCGCAAAGGAAAGCCCTTGCGGTGCTGTGCGGGGATCCGCCTCGCTTCCCCGGCGGTGCCGCGTCAAAGTCCGCCGATTTGCGGTTGAAAACCCGCCTCCAGGCAATAGTATAGGGATTTCCCGTTTCCTGAATGCGCAAAGGAGAGCCGTGCATGAGCAGTGCCGAGAGAGTGTTCGTGGTGCACGCCCCCATCCGTGACATGGATGAGTTCAAAAGGCTGGCGGAACTCAGCACCCGGCTGAAACCGCACGGCCGCGTGGAAGTGAACGTCAGCAACCTGGCCGAGAAGACGGAAGCCGACGTCCCAGAGGGCGGAAGCTCCTGGCACGAGTACGCCTCGTACAACCCGGTGCCGCAGAAGTTCTTTCCACCCAAGATGCTGGCGCCCTTCATGAGCGCGGAGCACGTCGGGAAGAACCGGGAGATCCTGGACGCCAAGCGCGAGGTTCTGCGGAAGCACGACCTGGGCGCGGCGTTCTGGAGCTACGAGCCGAACTTCTGGCCGGAGGCGTTTTTCGAGGCGTATCCGCACCTGCGAGGCGCGCGCTCGGACCACCCCCGTCGAAGCCGGAAGGAGGCGTTCTCGCCGTGCGTCGACCGGCCGGAAGTGCAGGAGATGATCGCGGAGAGCGTCGCGGCACTGGTCGAAGCGGTGCCCGAACTCGGCACGTACTTCTTCAAGACGAACGACGCCGGTCCGGGTCTCTGCTGGTCGACATGGCTCTACAGTGGTCCGAACGGGCCGACGTTCTGCAAGCACCGGCCGATGGGCGAGCGCGTGCGTGACCTGGTCCAGGCCATCAACCGCGGGGCCAAGCGTGCCGGCGGCAAACTCGACGTCCACCTGTCGGGCAATTTCGCCGAATACGAACGTGACGACATCGTCCGGCACCTTCCCGAAAACGCCACCCTCCGACGACGATCCAAGCGATCCACGTCCATCGGCAGCGGCATCTCGGGCACCTACCCGCTCCGTGCACTCTTCGACCCCCTGGACCTCCTGAGACACCTCCAGCAACTCAAGAGCGACGACCTCACCACCGTGTTCGTCGACTTCCGATCGTCGTACGACCGCGGCTACGAGCACCTCGACACCGTGGAGAAGGTCATCGCGTGCATCGACGACTTCCTCAAGGCCCCCGCTTACGGAACGATGGCCGTCATGGAACGGCTGAGACGGTGGTGTGAGACGTGGGGCGGTCCCAGACACGGCGAACGTCTCTTCGAGACCATGGTCACGATGGACGAATTGCTCCGATACCGACAGACGGCGTTTCGGGAACTCCGTCCCATCCACTGCGGCACCTCCTCGCGCTTCGTCACCCGTCCGCTCGTCGTGATGCCCGACAGACTGACGTCGGAGGAGGAAGCGTATTTTCTTCCGCACGTCTTCAACCCTCACGAGAACGAGGCACGGATGGACTACGCGGACACGCACGGCGGACGCTCGATGCCGTCGATCGGGGCGCAGGGAAGCGGGCTGTTCTTCGCCGTTCAGCACTGGCGGCACAGGGTCGAGGACGTGTGCAGGGAACTGGAGGTTCTGAAGGGCGCGCCGGCGGCACCGTTCTTTGGAAAGGTCGCCGTCTCGCTCCGCATCCTGGCGTCCCTCACGCGGAGCGGCGCCAACTTCCTCACCATGCAGGCACTGCGCGACCGCAACGCGGAAAAGCTCTCCGGACCGGAGACCCTCCCGGCCAAGAGCGGCTCGTGGGAGGGCGACGCGGACCTTCTTCTCATGAACGAGTGCATGCGCGACGAGCTGGACAATGCCGCCGAACTCATCGACCTCTTAGAAGCGGACGGCATGGACGTGATCTGTCACGCCCGCCCGCCCGAGAAGGAGGACACGTTCCTCCTGGGCGCCGACCTCGTCGACCAGGTCCGGAAGAAAATGAAAATCATGCGTGCACACTGGCTCGACGCCGCGAAGCACCTGGCGACGCCGATGAAATAGCCGCCCGGCAAACCGTCCTCACATTCCGGAGGAGCGACAACCATGGTGACGCGGGGAAGAACGAGACGCCTGGCCGTGTGCGCCCTTGCCGCGGTCGTCGTCTGCGGCGTGGGAGCGCCGGTCGCGATGGAAGCTCTTGGGCAGGAAGCGGCAGGAGAGAAGCGCTTCGAGTGCCTGGGCATCGGCGGCGGGGGACAGATGTACGGCGTCGGGATCTCCCCGCATGACAAGAACCTGATGCACCTGTCGTGTGACATGGGGAACTTCTACCAGAGCACGGACGGCGGCCGGTCCTGGCGCATGATCGATCAACTCCAGATGAACGGCACCGGGAATTCCTGCCGACCGGCCTACCATCCGACTGACCCGAACGTCGTCTACCAGGTTTACCACGGAGGATACGGCACGTGGAGCTTCCGTGTGAGTCGCGACCGCGGGAGGACGTGGGAGATCCTGTGCGACGGCTGGCCCGCGAAGCAGCCGGAGGGCCGGGACAAGTTCGACCACGTCACGGCCATCAACATCGACCCGGCGGACGCGAGGCTGATCTTCGTCGCTACCGGGGAGGGGCTGTGGCGCAGCACCGACGGCGGCAGAAACTTCGCGAGGTGCGAGGGGGTCGAGGGCGGGGCGGTGTGGACCTACGTGCAGCCTCCCCGCGGCGGAGGCGGGCCCCTCACGTTCGCCGGGACGACGACGGGACTCTACGTCTCGACCGACCGAGGCGCCACGTGGACCCGGCGCGGCAGGGACCTGCCCGAGGGGATGTTCGGCATGGGCGCCGCCACCGACCCCGAAGGCGTCGTGCACCTCTACACCTGCCACAAGGGGGCGGTCCACCTCTCGCACGACGGCGGCGAGACGTTCACCAGGGCCGAGGGACTTCCGGAGCAGTTCTTCCGCTTCATCACGGTGTCGGAGAAGGCGCCCCGGACCGTCTACGTCTCCACCTTCGAAGGCGACTTCGGCGTCTACAAGACCGTCGACGGCGGGCGGACCTGGGAGCAGGTGCTCGGGCCGTACGGTGAGCCCGGCAGCCGTGTGCACTGGGGCTGGATCGGGATCGAGATGGGCAAGGGCTGGGGCGGCCGGGCCAACTGCATCACCGTCGCGCCGGACGACCCCGATACGGTCGCCTACGTCAACACGGGCGAACTCTTCATCACCCGTGACGGCGGCAGGACCTGGCAGGAGCACGCCTCGAAGTACCACGGGCCCGACCCCAACAACATCCAGAAGGGACAGTCCTGGGGAAGCGTCGGGCTCGAGGTGGCGTTGCCGGGCAGCGTGCTCTTCGACCCCTTCGTCAAGGACCGGTGGTACCTGACCTACGGCGACATCTGCTTCCTCGTCAGCACCGACGGCGGCAGGAGCTGGCGGCGAAGCGTTGAGGGCATCCCGAAAGGGTGGACCAATTCCACCTACCGCGTGGTCGCCGACCCCGACCGGAAGGGCGTGCTTTACGCCGCCTGCTCCGGCGCACACGACACGCTGGCGTCCGCACAGCACCGCCACGGCGGCCCGGTCATCAGCACCGATCACGGCGAGACCTGGAAACCCATCGCCGACGGACTGAAGACCGAAAGCAGCTTCGCCACCGACATCGTGATCGATCCCCGAAGTCCCGTCGACCGACGCACGCTCTACTGCGTCATGTTCGACGACGGGCTCTACAAGAGCACCGACGGCGGCCGGAGCTGGACACGGAAGATGACCGGACTCGGCAAGCCCGGGAACGACAAGGTTTACAGCGTCAGACTGCTCGACGACGGGACGCTCTACGCGATGGTGACGGCCAACCGCGTGGGATGGAAGTTCCCGAACCCCGGCGGGGGACTCTACAGGTCCACCGACGCCGGGGAGAGCTGGGTTGACATCACCAAGGGGATGGACCTCGCGTTTCCCCGGTGTTTCGCCGTCAACCCGTTCGACAAGACCCACATCTACCTGGCCACCAGTCAGGGGTCGGGTCGGGAGGGGGCGGGGCTGTGGGAGACGACCGACGGCGGCGGAACCTGGACACGGGTGCTCAGCTCCGAAAAGCTGAACGAGCTGGCCGGACGGATGCTGTATCCGTTCCTGCACTCGAACGGTCTCACGTTCCACCCGAAGCGGAAGGGCTGGGTCTACTACGCGACCGGCACGCACGGGCTGTGGCTCACGAAGGACGGGGGAAAGACCTGGAAGCAGTTCGTCGGCATCCCGCGTCTCACCGTCTCGAAGATCTTCTTCGACCCGAAAGACGCGGATATCATCTACGCGGGCAGTGTGGGACTCTGGAGGGGTCCCGCCCAGGGATACTGATGTGCCCTATCACCGGGGGACATGGGAAACGCTGATGAGACACGTAACGCCGGTGCTGCTGGTGTGGGTGGTGCTGGGCTGCGGAGCGGCGGAGTCCGCGCCCGCCGCCGGCATCGAGTGCGTCTGGAACGACGGGACCGGGACCTGGACCAACACGCAGGTGATGAACCGCCTGGACGAGAAGCCGCCCGTCTTTGCGGCCGACCACAAAGCCACGGACCTCGCCTTCGGAACACGGATCTGCCGCCTCACCGGTCCCACCGGCTCGAACGCACTCATCGAGAACGACCTCCAGACGCGAAACAAGAACCCGTGGATGCACTTCGCGAATCCCTGGTCACGCTCGGGCGACCACTTCATCCTCGAAAGCTACGGACTCCTGCCCGGGAAGACCTACGGGGCCTACGTCACCCGCATCATGACGCTCGACCGCGAGAACTTCACCGTGAGACTGCACCGTGCTGTTCCGGAGCCGCCGAACGGCGCGGCGCTCGTCAGCGAGAACAAGGGGCTGTGGTTTTCGCCCGACCACGAGCTGGTGCTCTTCGGGTGCACGGCGTATGAGGCACAGCTCTGGGCGTGCAACGTCGGCGACGAGCCGGTGACGCTGGGGACACGGACGGTCCCGGCGAACGGGTTCCTCCTCATGGCCGACTTCTCCTCGCTCGACAAGGACACGCCGCTCGCCCTCAGCCAGGGGTTCATGTGGCAGGACGGGAAGACGTTCTCCTGGGGCATCAAGGAGAAGGGCACGGGCCGGGCACTCGGGGTCGTCATCTATTTCTGGACGGACGACCCGCAGGTCGGGAAGCAGGTGTTCATCCCGGTGAAGGGTTTCAAGGTCTACGACGAGAACTGGACCGACCGGAAGCACTACGTCTGGCTGGCGGGCTCGAACGACGGCGTGCCGGAGCACTTCCCCAACGCGAAGGACTATGGCATCGTGCGCTACGACCGGGAAGGGAAGTACGCAGACCACGCCAGCAAGGGCGGTGCCGGGAGCTTTTTCGCCGCCACGGGAAAGGCCTGCGGCTTCGACGGCTGGTGGGTCAACCGCAACTACTGGGAGGTCAACCGGACGTTCCTCCGGAACGCCGCCGACGTCAAGACCTACTGGCAGATCTGGCCCCCCACCATGGCCGGCAAGCCCGGCCTCCAGGACGATCCCCTCAAGCTGGGCACCGCGTTCACGTGCAACCCGTCGTTCCACCTGTCCGACTGGGTTTACTGGGCGGATTACTCGATCCATTCGAAGTCCGGGACGGATTACACAAAGGTGCCCACCCCCGTGCTCGGACAGGACGAGATCATCGCGGCGGACGTCTCGACGCCGGGGGAGGTCCGGCGCTTCCGCCGCATCTGCCGGCTGTGGAACGACGACGTGGACCGGAGCTACAAGTATCAGCCCGACTGCACGCCGTCGCCCGGAAACGATTACGTCCTCTATTGGACCAACCTGGCCGCGGCGGGTGAGGATTACCGACGCACCGATTCCTTTCTGGCCCGCATCGCGAAGTGAAGGAGCGAACGATGACCACGAAGCCGACCGACGTGAGAGTGACCGGCACCGAGCTGTACCTCATTCACGCCGACGCACGGGTGCCGTTGAAGTTCGGCACCGAGACCGTCTATTACGTCACGTGCGCGCGGGCGAGCGTCACCGTCCGCGACGCGAAGGGCAGGACGGCGACCGGGTGGGGCGAGACACCACTCTCGGTCACGTGGGTCTGGCCGAGCAAGCTCAGCTACGAGGCACGCGAGAAGGTCCTCGTCGCGTTCACGAAGCGCCTCGCGAAGGCGTGGGCCGAATTCGACGTCTCCGGACACCCCATGGAGGTCGGTCACGCGTTCCAGCACGACGTGATGACGGAGATGCTCGATGAATTCAACGCGGAGCGCAAGGGCGAGGAGCCGATGCCTCACCTGGCGGCACTGGTCTGCTGCTCGCTCTTCGACATTGCGCTGCACGACGCCTTCGGCGTCCTCCACGGGGTCAACACCTATGAGACCTACAATGCGAAGTGGATGAACCTCGATCTCTCGCACTTCCTCGAGCCCGCGGCCGGCGCGGACGTCTCGTTCGCCGGGAAGTATCCGGAGGACTATCTCGTGTTTCCGCGGCCCCAGCGCATTCCCGCGTGGCACCTCATCGGCGGCAAGGACCTCATTGACGAGTCCGAACTCACGGGCTCGGAGCCCGACGACGGATACCCGGTGCTGCTCCGTGACTGGATCCGTCGCGACGGGCTCAAGTGCCTCAAGGTCAAGCTCACCGGTCTCGACCCCGACTGGGACTGGGACCGGCTCGAGAAGGTCGGACGGATGGCCGTCGAGGAGGACGTGCCCTGGCTCACCGCCGACTTCAACTGCACGGTGACCGACCCGGCCTACGTCAACGACATCCTCGACCGGCTCGTCGTCGAGCACCCGCGCATCTACGGGATGATCCTCTACGTCGAGCAGCCTTTCCCGTACGACCTCGAAGCCAACCGCATCGACGTGCACTCGGTCTCGGCGAGGAAGCCGCTCTTCATGGACGAGAGCGCGCACGACTGGCACGTCGTCCGGCTCGGCCGTGAACTCGGCTGGACCGGCGTCGCCCTCAAGACCTGCAAGACCCAGACCGGGGCGCTCCTCACGCTCTCGTGGGCCAAGGCCCACGGCATGACGCTGATGGTGCAGGACCTGTCGAACCCGATGCTCGCGCAGATCCCGCACTGCCTGCTGGGGGCACACGCGGGGACGATCATGGGCGTCGAGACGAACGGGATGCAGTTCTACCCGGCGGCGTCGCTTCCGGAGGAGAAGATCCACCCCGGGCTTTATGTGCGTCGCGACGGCTGCGTCGACCTCTCGACCATCACCGGTCCGGGCTTCGGATACCGTCTGGACGAAATCAAGCGCGACCTGCCCGACCCGGCGGCAAGCTTCCGCGCCTGAGGCCCCGTCGATGCGTGGACGACCCCTCTTGAGGCGAAGACACGTGACGGACGACAAGGACAGGCTGCCGGGGTTCGTGAAGCCGCTGCTCTTTCTGGGTGGCGGACTGTTCGTCGCCTGGGTCGTCTCGGTGGCGGCGTTTCTTGTCTGCTGGCTCGTCGAGGTGGACCCGCCGACGGCGCTCCTCCGGACATGCATCGCCTTGATGGGGTTCTCGGTGGGCACACTGCTGCTGTGGTATGACCTGCGCGCCATCTTCACGGGCGTGATCGGCTACTCGGGAATGAAGTTCGTGAGGGCAGAGGCCCCGCGACGGTTCGCGCTGGAGGCGGCTCTCGGACTTCTCGGGGCCCTCTTCTTCCTCACGCTCGGGGTGCTGGCCCTCTTCAAAGACCTCGGATAGGCCCCCGGCGGACGAGACGTCGCGCAAGGCGAACGCCGGGTCTCCTTCCCATCAGTCCGTCGACAATCCATCGGCGGCCCCTGCGGGACGGAACCCGGTCATTCGACGAGCTTCGTGATGAGTGCGGCCATCGTCCGTCGTTCGCGGAGGTAGTCCTTGCCCGTCCAGGCGTCGGCGGTTTCGGCGAAGGTCCAGTAGCCGCCGCCGAAGCCTCCTGAGCCCACGCGCCTGAGGTAGCGGTCGAGGCGCGGCCCGATCCGCCTGCGCAGGTCGTCGAGATACGCCCGTGCCTCGCGTGAGGCGGGCTTGCCTTTGTGCTCACCGACGAGTCGCTCGAGCGTCGCCAGCCAGCGGAAGTCCTCGATGCCCTCACGGGCCCCCTCGAGGACGACGGATGGGTTGAGCGTCGGCCAGTCGCTCGACCCCGGCGCCCACAGTCCCCAGTAGAGTCCCGGTTCGCTGCAGAACGGGTTGTAGCGGTCGCCGAGGTGCCGACTCCATCCCCACTCCCTGTGGGCACGGTTGCCGCTGCGCCACAGGAAGAACCCCGCCTGGAAGCGCGAGGCGCCGGACTCCTGGTCCGGATACCAGAGCGGCATGATGCTGGCCGCCCCGCGCTCGAGCAGCGCGACTTTTCCCCGGGCCAGAACCTGAGCCACCCTTTCCTCACTGAAGTCTCTCAGACCCACGAACTCCACGCCCTCCGACAGCGTCTGAGCCGAGGCTTTCTGTGTGTAGCGCACCACGTCGATGCCTCGCGTGACCTCCGCCGTCAGCGGGACCTTCTCCACATAGTTTCCCTCCATGAAGGCCCTGCGGAACCCATAGCGACGGATGAAGTCGAACTCCGCGGCGATGCGCCTCCGGTGTGCGTCCCGGGCCTCCCGCGCGAGTCTCTTCCACTTCTCTTCCTTGAGGAACTGCGAATGACGGCGGAGGAACACGAGCAGCTCGCGGTCGATGATCGGATGATACGGGTAGGTGATGTTCACACTGTGCTCGACCTGGGCAGGAACGGGATCGAGCTTGAAGGGCAGCACGTCGAGTTCGAGCCGCACCACGGCTTCGCCGGCGTTCTTCGTCCGGATCGTCCCCCGTGCGACGTATGTCCCCGGAGCCGTATCGCCCGGGACGTCCACGTTGATCCAGAACCGCCGGCAGGTGTTCCGCGGGACGTCCACGGCGCCGCGCTTCACCAGCCACCGCGGTTTGGGCAGGAAGGACCAGTCGCCGTGTGACTCGCGTGCGGCCATTTCATAGGTGCAATTGACGGCCCGCACGTCGACGGCCTTCGCGGGGATGGTCCGTCCGCCGGGACCGCTGAAGTCCGAGACCTCGAGCGTGACGCCCTCGACGTCCCTCAACGCGAACACGCTGACGGTGAGCGTCTCGATTTCGCCCGGAGGCGTCAGTGATGCGACCTTCGCCGTGCACTCCGTTCGCGCAGGCACCGTGTCGGGATAGACGGCGTCCGTCGGCTCGCGGTGAAAGACGACGTATCCGCGATCTTCTTCCGTCCTGTCGGGATGCAATTCCTCGAGCTTCCGTCTCCCGACGTTCGCGTCGAGGTACTCCTCGTGGAATCCGGGAACCTGCAGCCTCTCGGCCGCGGCCCGGGGGATGAACCCGAACGCGTGGGTGTTGAACCGGTCACGGATCTCGCGCCAGAGCCCCGCGATCTCGGGCTCGATCGCGACGGCCCGGTCAAGGGGGTAAACGATCAGGAACGCAAGCTGGGCCATGCCGGGCGGGTCGCTGACGAACTCGATCATCACGTGATCGCCCTTCACCTCGAAGTCGTGTTCCAGGACACGATGCCGGCAGGCCATGTAGCTCTGCCAGCGGTCGTCCTGCGGGGAGCAGTCCGTTCGCTCGCGTCCGTACTCGAAGCGGGCGAATTCCTCGAACGTCCGTGCGCCTCTGCGGAGCAGCGTCGTCGGCCCGCCGTCGATCCGCACGCCCAGGTCCCAGTAGCTGCACATGGGATCGAGATAGCCGACGTGTCCCTCAACGAGGTGGAGCCTGTATCTCCCCGCGGGCAGATCGACGCGCAGGGGCGAGGTCATCCCGCGGACCATGTCGCCCACCAGGTCGGAGCACGGGTTGTAGGTGTAGGTGGTGGACTGCTTCTGGTCGTACCGGTGCTTCGGGACGTGGGGACGCTCCCAGCCGTAGCCGCGCCCGGGCGCGTAGCCGGTCCCCTGCTCGACGGCAAGGAACCCGGGACGACACCAGGCCGCGGGACCGAAGTCGAAACACTTCGCAGAGGCCAGCAGGTTTTTCCCCAGCCCCGGGCCAATCCAGCGGAAATTGTCGAAGTAGAGCACGGCGTTCGCACCGCCCTCCACCCGGATGATGCCGTCGGGGTTGAGGTTGAAGTGCATCAATCGTCCGCGCTTCATCTCGCGCGTGTCGATGCGGATCTCGTTGTGACCCGTCTTCAGGCTGAACCGGAACGTGTTGACCATCTGCACGGACAGCCGCATCGGCCCGCCGGGGTTGAACACGTCGAAGCGCAGCTCGTCAAAGAAGTTGAGCTGCCTGATGAAGGGAAAGCCGTTCCAGCTTGCCCGAAGGTAGGCGAGCTGCGAGCGCCCGTCCGCGAACGTCGCCTTCAGCGAGTGCCGTCCCTCCGTCGCGTGCCCGGCGCTCTGCTCGACGACGACGCCCCGCGCCTGCCAGTCCCGCTTGATCCGGTCGGCATCCTCGAACGACTCGACCGTCAGCACCGAAGGCGCCGACGTCACCGCCGGCCACTCGCCCTCCAGGAACCGGTTGCGGAGGTCGAAAAGGTCTCGCTCGCCGGCGAAGAGGCTTCCGCCGCACCCGAGGAGCGCCGCCATCACGACCGTCACAGCTCTCCTGACCTTCATTGGACATGCTCCCTGGCAGGGCCGATGCCGGGGCCCATCGCCTGTGCGGTCACTACATCCCGTCGAGGACGTCCTGGTAGCCGCCGTAGATGGCCGCGAAGCCGCGGAAGATGTGGGTGATGATGTAGATGGAGACGAGGACGTAGATGAGTCGCGGGAGCCAGACGGCGAGCCGGCGGAAGTGCAGCTCGGACTCGTCGGCGGCATTATCGGCCAGCCGCGCGGTCGTCTCTTCCACCGAGCCCGACTCCTCCCCGATGAGCCACATCTGACGGAACGCGAGCGGCACCACCGGGGAGAACCCCTCACTGACGGGGTTTCCGGCCCGGGCGGCGTCCACGGCCCCCTCGAGCCACTTCCTCACCACGTGGTTCCCGGCGGCCTCTCCGGCTTTCCGGGCGCACACCTCGACGGGCACCGTCCCACAGGCATACAGCATGTGAAACGCCCGGGCGTACCGGCTGAGCGCGAGCTGCTTGACCGCACTTCCAAGCACCGGGACCTTGAGCGTCACCGCGTCCAGGAGGTGTCGCGGGGTTCCGGTCTTCGGCGTGAAGTACACCACGGCAAAGATGACCGCCGCCGGGACGTAGAGAAACGCCAGCGTCGCCGCCACCGCCAGGAGGAAATGCCCGAGGTCCGTCTGTCCCAGGACGAAGGGGGGCAGCGGGATGGCGAGTGCCGCGATGTGCAGGAGGACCACCGGCAGGACGAGTCCGGACGTCGCGGTCCGTCTGATCCGGTCGCGGAACGCATAGTACTGCGACAGTCGTTCGAGAGACTCGCCGAGACGTCCGGAGGTCTCGGCCACCTCGACCACGAGGACTTCGAGGGGCGCAAAGACCTCGGGGTGGACGGTCATGGCGTCGGCGAGGGCTTCCCCGCGTCCGGCGGCTTCGGCCAGTTCGAGAAAGGCGCGTCCCAGGCGTCCCCGGGCGCTCCCGGAGGCGAGCCGGAG
>DATKVD010000341.1:0-4777 GCA_035530235.1 Planctomycetota bacterium
TCGATCGTCTGCTCGTAATCCCCTCTCGTGTACTTGGAGCCGACGCCCTGGCAGAGCCTCGGCAGACGGTAGCCGTCGCCGACGGCACGACGCACGTATTCCCGCACGGTGAGGTCACTGTCGAGGAGGTTCTGAACGCACTCCTCGAACGACCCGCCCGGCAAGGCGAAGGCACTCATGCTTCGTGGAACGGTGGGGTCGCCGAGGGCCTGGAGCACCGCGCGGAAGGCGTCGTCGGAGAGGTCGCGTTTGAATCCCCGCAGGTGGGGTCCGGCGTGGAACTTGACGCTCACGGTGTTGGTCCAGGGGGCGCCGGGTCGCCAGTTGAGACGGTCGGCGAGGGTGGGGGCCCTCGGGTCGCCGCTACCGGCGAGCCGAATCGGCGGGACGTGAGGCGGGAAGAAATAGACCCGTGCCGTGCCGGCGTAAGCGTCGACGAGGATCTCCTTCGGGGCCTTTGCGGCCATGTCGGGCATCTCGATGCGGATACCGTGCTTGCGGTTGTTGAGTTCCACCCATCCGGGGGCGGCGTTTCCTTCGAGCGTGGTCATGGGCGCCACGTCCCAGTCACTCGCCTTCCAGATGCGGTAGTGTGTGGGGGCGTCCTGGAGCACCCCGCCCAGTTTCCACAGCGGCCACCGGGAGAAATAATCGGAGACGGTGGGGGTGTAGATGCGCTCGTCGGTCTGGTCGACGCGCCAGGCGTCGTTGAGCCTTCCGCCGCCGACGGTCGTGCGGACGTTGCAGTAGTCACTGCCAAGTGTGAGGGGCAGTTCGAGTCCGAGGGCCCGGACCCGCTCGGCGGCCGTCTCCACGTTGCAGACGACCGTGTGACTGATGTCGAAGCCGTCGCCCGCGTCGTTCAGCCGGACCTCGGTCGTGAAGGGCGACTCGGACGTCGCGAGAACGTGCTTCCCGGTGACGCGAATCGTTTTTCCGTCGGTCCTGGCGACCGACGCGATCTCGACCTTCCCGGGCTCCACCGTCCCGAGGACGGGGAAGGGATTGCCCACCTCCGCCCCGACGGGCCGGAAGACCTCGAGGAGGGGTCCGGCGCCGAGTCGTCGGAACGCCAGCACCGTCTCGCCGAGCTTCTTCCCGTCGGCTTCGACGGCGACGTGCAGGTCGTAGACGCCCGCGGGGAGACCGTCCACCGGCCAGCTCACCTCTCTCGGCACGGCGACGAGGAAGGGACACGCAACCGTGGCCGGCGGGAGATCCTTCACGGTCCTGCCGTGCCGGTCCGTCACGTGGGCCTTCAGGGTGAGCGTGCGACGTCCATTGCTGAGTCCGACGGCGGTGACGGTGGTGCGCCACGC
Organism: Planctomycetota bacterium; assembly: GCA_035530235.1. Classification (GTDB taxonomy): domain Bacteria; phylum Planctomycetota; class DG-23; order DATKVD01; family DATKVD01; genus DATKVD01. The sequence continues at coordinate 1,320 of DATKVD010000341.1, forward strand.
TTTCGCGGCGGCCCCTATCACCTCGGATTCCGGCACGATGCCGAGGGCGAGGTCGTCGTTTGCGAACGCCACCCCGTCCAGGTTGAAGCACGCGGCCAGACGGACCTTCGTCGTCATCGTCCCGCCGGCGTCCAGTGTGAAGTGATTGGGCGTCCAGAACTCGAGCTGGTAGAACTCGGGTCTTATCCACGTGCCGACCCTTACGACCGGACCGTCGAAAACGGAGAGGAGCGTCACGCCTTCGGTGGTGTCGCAGACGGCGGCCCAGTGGTCGGTCCCCGGGTCGGTGTGACAGTTGGGGGAGGAGCGGGTCCGCCAGAAGTATGTCGCCCGGCCCCGGCTGCTTCCCCAGAGGACGTCCTCCGGCCCGGTGCCCGTGCCGACACGGAACCTCCCGTTGAGGTGATTGGTGGCGTCGCGTGCGTCCCCGGGGTTCAGCTGCTTCTGCTCGATCTCGAGCACCGCCGAGCCGCGCTTGAGACGCAGCGTCTTCTCGATCTTCCGGCCGTCGCCTTCGCCCGTCAGCGTCACCGCGACCTCGTCGTCGGTCTGCGTGACGACCTGCGGGTGAAAGATCTTGTCGGGGAGTTCCCCCCAGATGCCCCCGAGCTCCTTCGGGTCCTTGACCTCGTCGGGCCGGTCCTCATAGGGGTCGTCGAGGAGGTTGGCGCCGGTGAGTCTGGATTCGAGACGGATGACGCGTCCGCCGAACCACGTCAGCGCGGTCACCTTCACCAGGCCGTTCTCCAGCGTGACGAGCTTGTGCCCGCGGGCGGAGGTGGATTCGGTCACCTTGCACGGCGCATCCGCCTTGAGGGTTCCCAGCTTGAGGATGAGGTCCCTCGCCAACGCGGCACGCTTGGCGTCGACCCGGAAACCGGGGGTAGGCGTGTGACCGCTCGCCGCAGCGGACATCACCACCTCGCCCTTGTACTTCACCTCGTCGATGAGCCCGCAGCCGTCGCGTCTCACCGTGACTTCGACGTCCTTAGACCGGATCGTCTCGGCGGACGCCGGACGCACCGACATCCCGAGGATGCACAAGACCACTATCGCACAGATAACCGTCGCCGTCCGGTTTCTTCCTTCGGCCTTCGACCTTGGACCTTGGACCTTTCTGTTCATTGTCCGCCCCCTTTCCTCACCGCGTCGTGGAGTTTGAGGGCATGGATGGCGAGGGGCATGTGGTTGGGGATGGCGTTCCAGTTGCCCTGGATGGGTCCGCCGGGCGGTCCCGGCCACTGATCGGGCGGCAGGCCCTGGGGCCCGGCCCGGAAGCGTCCCCTCATGAAATCCACGGCCTTGTCGAGTGCCTCACGGTAGCGTTCGACGTCCTCCTTGTCCTTGAGGTACCGGATGCCGTTGGCGAGGCCCCCGACGACGGTGCCGGGATAGCGGTAGTCGCGCTTGGCGGTGAGCGCCGCCTCGGCCGGTCGGCGCACCCACTCCAGGTCGTCCTCCTCGGCGGCGGCCGCGGCGAGCTCCGCCGCCCCGCGGTTGCTGTTGAGCATCCACGACCACTTCTCTTTGATGAGGTCATACACCTTCTTGTCACCCGTGCGCTCGAGGGTGTAGAAGAGCCGCGTGGTCATGTCCTGGGTGCCCGAGTGTCCGCCGCGTCCGGCGCGTCCTTCGGCCAGCTCCTTCCAGGCGGCCGCGGCCGCGATGTCCAGAACGTCGCGCAGCCGCTCGTCGCCCGTGAGGTAATAGAGCTGCGCGAAGTACGCGGTGCGCATCGCACGTGAGCCCACAAAGAAGCACGCCCAGTGCTGCGCGTTGTGACGGTGTCCGCAGCCCCGCATGTCCCGCCAACCCTCGTCGTTCCACGGGTACTCCTCCGAGTTGATCGTATCGACGTCGATGATGTGGAGGATTTCGGCCTCGTAAAAGTCGAAGATGTCACGCCGCCTGGTGCGCAGGAAGTGCGTCATGAGCGCGGCGTACGGCTTGTTGCCCGAGGCGTCCCCGTTGAACCACCCCCACCGGCCGTAGTCACTCTCCCACCGGCCGTGGTGGTGCACGTTCTGGAAGCACTGCTGGAGGTCGCCGTAGTCGAACATGCCGTACCACCGGAAGTGCTCCTGGTTGAAGAGCATCCAGTTGAAGCACCCGTCGATGATCTTTTCGAGGTCGTCATATTGACCGGGCTCGGGGGGCGAGACGGCGGTGCCGATGCCGGCGCGGGTGCTGCACAGGGTGTCGCACGACGGCCACGCGTAGGGCTTCTGGAGGAACCAGGCGACGTCCGGTGAGACCTGTGCGGCCGGGCGTCGGCCGGGATGGAAGTCGAAGAGGACGCGGTGCGTCTTCGCCGCGCCGCGCGACGCGTGCCGGCTGAGGGCGAAGGGGTCGACGCCCCCGCGGGCGCCCGTCTCGCCCACACCCCAGTCACGCGTGTAGCGCCTGAGACTCATGAGCCCGGCCTCCGGCGGCCAGAGCAGCACACACAGTCGGTCCGAGGACAGCTCGGCGTGAACGCCTTTCGGGTAGTTCTGCCACGACCGCCAGACGGCCGTGGTAACGCCCCACCGGCTGTTGGAGACGTCCATCCATCCGGGGGCGCGTCGGCCTTCGACGACAACCGCCGGGGCGCCGCCCGCTGCGGACTTCCACACCTCGAAGCGGTCGGCACTGGTCTGCGAGAGCCCGACGGTCGCGAGCGTGCCGCGGACGACCGTCACCGCGCCTTCGTCCGTGCCGACGGTGAGGACCGTATCGGCCGTGGTCGGCATCGGCGCCGCCAGTGCCAGGTCCTTCGGGAAGTCACGGTCCGGGTCGCCCTCCCAGATGAACGTGTGCTGCACCTCGACGATGCCCGTGTCGCGATGGAAGTGCAGTCGCATCACGAACGGGATGCGTCCGGGGTCCCTGGGCGTCAGATCACGGTACTGCGGGTTCGCGTAGGGGTATGTCACCGTGCCGACGTGCTGGTAGCGGTAGTTGCCGGCGACCCTGATCACCGCGTGCAGCGGTCCCGTGATCTCGGTCTTGAGTTCGGTGATCTGGACCTTCGACGGGTCGAGCGTGCCTTCGTCGGCCGACGCCGACAGGACGTCCAGCGAGGTGATGGTCGCCGTGTGGACGAAATCCATGTGGTTCGCACGGGTGCCCCCGGCGGTGCGCAGCCGCTCGTCGTCCGAGTACTTCCCGTCCCCGTTCATGTCCAGGGAGAGTTCGTCCGGGAATCCGGTGCCGTCACGCCGGATGACGGCCCTGAGCTTTCCGGTGTCGACGGTGATGCCGGTGTCGTCTTCGGCGACCTTGACCGTTCGTGCGACCGGTTTCCGTCGGACGTCCTTTCCGAACTCGAGGACGATCTTCGCGCCCGGCGTCGCACGGAAATCCACGAGCAGCCACTTGACGCTCTTGTCGTTGTAGCGGGCGAGAACTTCCGTCTGAAGCTCGGCCTCGGCGCCGTCGACCATCAGCCGGACGTTCTCACCATCGGTGAGTTCGCC
>DATKVD010000342.1:0-2060 GCA_035530235.1 Planctomycetota bacterium
AGGGGCTTCTCCGTCAATACCGACTCACGGTGGACGGTGACGTGGAGCGGCTCTACGAGCAGGCACGTCTGCGTCCGGATCCCGATGAGCTGGAGGAGCTGGCGGTCCGGTGCTATGTTTCGTCGCACGGGCCGGCGATGCTCGATTTCGCCGGTGACGTCTACGCGGCTCGCGGCGAGTCCGATCGGGCGGCGTCGTGCTGGGGACGGCTCCTGAGGTGGGGACCCTCGACGGACGTGCCGGCGGAACTCGTGGAAGCCAAGCTGGTCCTCGCGCTCGTCAGGAGCGGACGTCTCCGTGCCGCGCGCCGGATCGTCGACGCGGTCAATGCCAGGGCCCCCGACACACAGGTGACGCTCGCCGGAGAGCGGCGAAAGGCGGTTCCCTACCTTAGTGCGGCGTTGGCGGGTCCTGCCGGCGGCGCGACGCGGAAGGCGGATGACGCCCGGAGGGCCTGGTCCCAATTCGGGGGCGACGCCGCCCACGACCGCACCATGCCCGCCGGCTTCAAGTGCGACGTGAAGGTCGGGGAACTGCTCATCCCGGGCTATGACTGGAAGTCGCCCGGTGTGCCCCCGCCGCCGACGGGACCTTTCGCGTTTACCCGTGCCACCGCTTCGAGCGGCCCGCAGCCGCTTCCCTACGCCCCGTTCCATCCGGTCTACGGCGGGGGGCGCGTCTTCATTCACGATGACCGTGGGGTGATGGCCTTCCGGGTCGGGGCCATCAGTCCCGACTGGGTCGTGGGGGAGATGGGAGAGCCGGGCGAAGCCCAGCGTGGACGCGTCGTCATCAACGGTGTGGTGCACGTCCAGCCCGGGGGACGGGGCTACGCGTGTGCGTATGAGAACGGTGTGGTCTACGCGTCGCTTCACGACGCTCCCGGCGGCCGGGAAGTCTGGGCGGTGAGCGAGAAGGGGACGATCCTGTGGCGCATCACCGCGGATCGTGAAGACTTCGGATGGCTCGCCGATACCTCGGAACTCAGTGACCCCGTCGTCTTCGACGGGAGGCTCTATTTCTGTGCGTGGCAGAGCGACCAGTACGGACGGGGCTGCTCGCTCGTGTGTGTCGACGCCGCCGACGGACGACTGAACTGGCAGCGGTTCATCTGCTCGGGTCCGATCGCGAGATACTACAGGAGTGGACGGACGCCCCAGCTGCCCGCCGTCACGCTGCCGGCCGCCGCCGACGGACACGTTGTCGTCTGCTCCAACGTCGGGGGCATCGCCGCCCTGGACGCCCGAACCGGCGAACTCCAGTGGGGCTTTGCCTACGAGCAGACCGGGACACAGTTCACCGCACAGGCGTTCGCCCGCGACAAGCTCCCGACGTACGTCCCGGGAAGCAGCGCCACCCCACTGGTCCACCAGGGCGTCGTCTACGTCGCCCCGGCGGATGCCGCGCGGTTCTACGCCCTCGACCTCGACACCGGGAGGCGCCTCTGGGACACGCCGCGCGGCGACCACGACCGCATCGTCGGGTTGATCGACGACCGGCTCATCGTCAGCGGACGCAAGGTCGCCGCACTGGACGCGACGACCGGCGGGGCCCTCTGGGTGTGTGAGGGACAGGACGCCGCCTACGCCGGTCACGGGTTCATCACGACGGATGCCGTCTACATCCCGGGATCGGAGTGCATTTACAGGTTGGACCCGAAGGGCGGGGACCTCCTTGGACGTCTCCTGGTCGACCGGGAGGCCGGGGAATACGGCAACCTTCTGCTGATCGAGGACACGGTGGTCCAGGTGGGTCGGCGTGCGAGTTACTACGGGGAGTGGGAGAGTGTGCACGCCCGGCTGGCACAGGAGGTTGCACTGCACCCGGACGACCCGTTCCCGCAGATCAAGCTCGCGGTGATCTACGCCCGCAGGGAAGACCGGCGGGCGGCGATCCGTCATTTCGAGCGGGCGCTTGAGCTGACGGCCGGACTCGAGGACGACACGACCTCACGTCTGCGCGGGGAGGTCCGTCGACGTCTCTACACGATCTACGCCGCCGAGGTGGAGGCGGTACTGGACGAGGGACGAACCGACGTGGCGTTCCCGCTGGCCGTGCGC
>DATKVD010000343.1:0-2039 GCA_035530235.1 Planctomycetota bacterium
GCGGCGTCTTCGAACGTGAGCCGCGTGCCGCACCGCGGACATTTCATCTCGATCATCGCACCCGTCTCCCTGCATGCCGCCGGGGCTCCCACTCATGCGGCCCTGACTGTAGCAGATTTCGCCATGCGTGCAACCGCAAAGGGCCGCCGAGGGGGCGGACAGGCGGGGATCGTTCCCCTCTGCTTTTTCGGCAAAAAACCGTCCCCACGGGCGTTCCGCCGGGCCCGATTTGGGGTAGAAACGGGTGATATTGCTGTTGCTGCAGCCACGGGGGAAGCCAAAAAGGGGGGGCTCGGCCGGTGCACCGAGCGTGGGTAAAGACCCTTTTTGGGAGGCGGTCGTAATGAGGAGAGTGCTTGGAAAGAGGGCGTCGGTTCTCAGGTTGGCGGTCCTTGTGGTCGCAGCGGTTCTGATGACGGGTGTGATCCGGGCGGATGAGGTGGTGACGTTCGAGCCCGACCCCGAGGACCTGTACGAGCTGCCCCACGACAAGTATTTCACCTGGGGCATCGAGGTGCCGGGCGACTTCACCATGTTCCCGGTGACGTCCGCCGTGCTGACGTTCACCGACATCCGCAACTGGGACGACAGCACGAATCAACTCTACGTGCATCTGATGGACCATGCGCCCCTGGGCGTCAGGTCGTTCAACGACGGCGGGGGCGACGCACTCGCCGGTGAGGGCATCCTCCTGGTCGAGTACTTCAACCTGTCGTCGTCGGCGCAGACACTGGTCTACGGCTTCTCGACCGAACAACTCGCGACGCTGAACAGCTACCTGGTCAACGGCAACAACATGGCGCTGGGATTCGACCCGGACTGTCACTTCTACAACGAGGGCGTGTCACTGGACCTCACCCAGTCGACCTCTGAGGTGCCCGAGCCGGGGACGATGGCGCTGGTGGGCACGGCACTCGCAGGTCTGGTGGGCTTCGTCCGCAGAAAGCGCATCGTCTGAGCACGGTCGCGTCGACGCGTGACATCAAGGGAGCCGGGTCGGAACGTCCGAGCCCGGCTCCTTTTACGTACGGGCGCCGCTACCGCACCTGCAGTTTCGGGTCCAGGGCATCGCGCAGGGCGTCACCGACGAGGTTGAACGCGATGACGGTGAGGGCGATGGCACTCGCCGGAAACACCGACTGCCACCACCGTGTGACGTCGTCGTAGGACAGGTTCACCATCAGACCCCACGAGTCGGCCTCGCTCGTCGAGCCCAGACCCAGGAAGCTCAAGGACGCCTCGGCGAGGATCATCGTCCCCAGTTTCATGGTGAAGACGACGAGCATCACGGAGAGGCAGTTGGGGAGGACGTGTCGGACGAGGACGTGGAGGTGTCCGGCGCCGAGGGCGTGCGAGGCCGTCACGAACTCACGTGTCTTCAGGGTGAGCACCTGTCCGCGGACGAGCTGTGCGACCGGTGCCCAGTTGACCAGCGCCAGTGCCAGGAACACGGCGATGAGCGACTGCCCGAGCGCCGCGGCGAGGATGATGATCAGCAGCAGGCTGGGGAACGCGAGTGTGACGTCGATGACGCGACAGACGAGGAGGTCGGTGCGTCCGCCGACGTAGCCCGCGAGCGTCCCCGCCGTCAGCCCGATGGCCACGGTGAGTGCACTCGCCCCCAGACCGATGGCGAGCGAGATGCGCGTGCCCATGATGATGCGACTGAGGATGTCGACGCCGACGTGGTCGGTGCCGAGGGGATGCGCTGGCGTAGGACGCTGCCAGCGCTCGGCGAGATTCTGAACGGACGTGTCGTAGGGCGCGATCCACGGGGCGAACACCGCCACCACGACGAGCACCAGCACGGCCACGGTGCCGATGAGGCCGAGAGGCTGTCTCAGGAAACGTCGAAGAGCTTTCACGTGGGTTGCCTCCTTCGACCTGGTCCGGCAGTGAGTGTCGCCACCCGCAGTTCAAACTCGAAATTCGAAATCCGCCTCTCGTCCCGAGGACTCGGGGTCCGAGGGAAAACAAACTCCAATCAGACAATGACCGAAATTCCAAACCCGGCAGGTGGACGCGTTTCGGTCATTCCG
>DATKVD010000344.1:0-14535 GCA_035530235.1 Planctomycetota bacterium
CCACAGGGGGCAGTCGTGAAGGTCGTCACCGTCATCCAGGCCGACCTGGACACCGCCGCACAGGGACTGCCGGCGCTCCTGGGGGAAGACCTCGCCGGCGAGCCCGTGCTCAGACGGACCGTCTCGCGCGCCGCCGACGCCACACTGCCCGACGCGTGCGTCGTCCTCGCCCAAAGCGATGAGGCCGCGACCGCCGTGCGGACACTGCTCGACGGGCTTCCCGTGGAGGTGATGACAGTGAACGGTGGGGACGTTCCACACCGTGACACGCTCCGCCGGTCGCGCCGCTGGGCCCGCAACGCCTGGCGTGGGGGCATCGGGGGCACCACCGTGTTCGACGAGGAAGGGACGCCCGCGAAGCTCCTCGCCGTCTGCAAGTCCGCCGGGGCCGACGCCGCACTCGAAGTGTCGCCCGCCGCCGCGCTCATCGACCCCGGGACCCTCGACGGACTGCTCCACTGGGTGGTGGAGCAGGGCGCAACCTCGGAGTTCTACTTCACCAACCTCCCGCCCGGACTCACCACCGCGCTCTACTCCGTCTCCGTCCTCGAGAAGCTCGTCGGCCTGGAAAGGACCGTCCACCAGGCGCTGGTCTATCAGCCGGGGCGCTCGGAGCGCGACCCCGCCGAGGGAAGATGCTGCTGGGCCGGGGACGACGCGCTGCGCATGACGCCTTTCAGACTGTCGGCGGACTCCCCCCGGACGCTCGAGCGTCTGCGGGCGGTCTGGGACGACGACACCGTCTCGGCGGTCGCACGTCTCAAGGAGACCCCCACGCTCTGGCCAGGCCGCGTGCCCGAAGAGGTGGAGATCGAGATCGCCGCCGCACCCCGAGGCACCGACCCCTACGCGGCACTCACCGGCACCGCTCAGATGACCGACTTCATGGACCTCGACGCCTTCGCCCGGGCCGTCGGCGACCTCGCCGTGACGGGAGACGTCAACCTCACGTTCGGGGGTCTCGGCGACCCGCTCGCGCATCCCCGCTTCTTCGAGTTCGTCGAGACGGCGCGTCGGGCGGGCGTCTGGGGACTTCACCTCGTCACGAGCGGCCGCCGGCTGGACGATGAGAAGGTGGACCGGCTCGCCCGGTGCGACCTCGACGTCGTGAGCGTCCGGCTGTGGGCCGACACCGAGGACACGTTCGAGCGTGTCACCGGTCGACGCGACCTCGCCCGCATCGCCGCACTCGTGCGGGGACTGCTCGAGCGTCGACGGGCCCTCGGACGCGCCACGCCCTTCGTCATCCCGGAGATGATGAAATCGACGGACACGGTCGGCGAGGTGGAGACGTTCTTCGACCGGTGGTACGGGACGGCGGACTGGGTGGTCATCCGCGGGTTCAACGACTACGCCGGCCAGGTGCCGGACCGGAACGTCCTGCACCCGTACCCGGGGGTGCGGTTCCCATGTCTTCAGCTGTTCCGCCGGCTGAACGTCACGGTCACCGGAGAGGCGATCATGTGCGGACAGGACCCCCTCCGACGACGGTCCGTCGGCGGCGTCTTCGAGAAGGACATCGAGACGGTCTGGCACGGCGGCGAACTCGAGCGTCTGCGTGCCGGCCACGCGGCCGGGCGGTACGACGGGTTCGACCTGTGCGGACGGTGCCGGCACTGGTATCAGCTATGATTTGAGGAGATGACGTGGAGGCGCTGGGACTCATCGTGGCGCGTGCCGGCAGCAGGGGCGTCCGGAACAAGAACCTCCTGATGCTCGTCGGCCGACCCGTGCTCGCCTATACCCTCGACGACGCGAAGAAGGCGAGGACCCTCACGCGTCTCGTGCTCAGCACGGAAAGTCCCGACATCGCACGCGTCGCGGTTGACTGCGGGGTCGAGGTCATCGACCGCCCGCGTAAACTCGCCTCGGACGAGGCGAGACTCGATTACGTCATCCGCCACGCCCTGGACGTTCTGAAGGACCGTGATGGGTACGCCCCTGACGTCATCGTGCTCCTGGCCGGCAACGTGCCCCTGCGCGAGGAGGGCATCATCGACCGGTGTGTCGAGCACCTCATCCGGAGCGGTGCCGACTCCGTGCGGACGTTTTCCTCGACCGGCAAGTACCACCCGCAGTGGATGAACCGCATCGAGGGTGACCGTGTGACCGAATACGAGCCGCTCGTCGTCTACCGTCGGCAGGACCTCGAACCGCTCTACATCCATGACGGGGCGTGCATCGTCATCACCGCCGAGACCATGGCCGAGAGCCTCCACCACCTCGACGACAACTTCTGTCTTTTCGGCCGGGACCGTCGGGGGATCATCTGTGCCGACGGCGCGACGGTGGAGATCGACACCCCGTGGGACGTTTACGCGGCCGAAGCCGCACTCCGACGACGCACCGAGACGGGGACACACCATGACCAGTGCTGAACTGCGGCCGGTGCGGATCGGCGAGAGACTCGTGGGACCCGGGCACGGCGTCTACGTCATCGCCGAAGCCGGCGTGAACCACAACGGGGACGTGTCCCGTGCCGAGACGATGTGTCGGGCGGCCAGGGACGCCGGGGCCGACGCCGTCAAGTTCCAGGCCTTCCGCACCGACGCCTTCGTTTCCGCCCAGGCCAGACAGACCGAATACCAGGCCGCAAACACCCGACGCCGACAGACCCAGCGCGACATGTTGAAGGGACTGGAGCTGTCCCCCGACGACCTCCGACGTCTCGCCGAATACTGCCGGTCCATCGAGATCGAGTTCCTCGCCTCGCCCTTCGACCTGACGAGTCTGGAGGTGCTGCTCGACATCGGTGTGCGGGCCGTCAAGATCGCCAGTCCCGAGTTGACGGACGCCCCTCTGCTGCGGGCGGCGGCCGCCGCACGCCGACCCCTCATCATGAGCACCGGGGCGGCCGAGGTCACCGAGATCACCGAGGCCGTCCGGCTCGTCCGATTCGACGGCTGTGCCGAGGTCATCCTCCTCCACTGTCTCTCCGTCTACCCGACGCCTTTCGAGCTCCAGAACCTCAAGGCCGTCCAGACCCTCATGGACCATTTCCGGTGTGTCGTCGGCTACTCCGACCACTCGACGGAACTGTTGAGCGGACGTCTGGCGGTCACCCTCGGGGCGTCGGTGCTGGAGAAGCACTTCACCCTGAGTCGCGACGACACCGGACCGGACCACGCCATGTCACTCGAGCCGTCGGAGCTTGCACGATACATCGCGATGGCACGGGACATGCCCGCCGACCTGATCGAGATCATCCGGGGCAACGAGCGTGCCCAGCGGGCCATCGGCCACGGGTACATCCTGCCCCACAGTCTCGAGGCCGAGTCCCGTGAGGTCAGTCGCAAGAGCCTCGCCGCACGCGTCGACATTTCCAACGGGATGATCCTCACCCGAGACATGCTCACCACGCTCCGTCCCGGCACCGGCATCTCGCCCATGTTTCTCGACAGGGTGATCGGCGCGACGACCGTGACCGCCATCGCCACGGGGACGCTCATCACGGAGGACATGATTGTTGCCCAGAGCGGTGACGACGAGGCGTCGTGACGCACGCGTCGTCGGCCGCCGCGGACGCTTCTGGAGACGTGACATGCCGGTTCGCATTGTGTTCGTCGGGACGACCGAGTTCGCCCGGCACATGCTGGATGAGATCCTGAAAGAAGACGCGAACGTCTGTGCCGTGTACTCGATCACACGGGAGCACGCGGCCGGCATTCCGGACTGGCGCGACCTGGGCGATCTGACCCGGGCGCGCGGCGTCGAGCACTACGAGGTGGCGTCCTTCGGCGCCGCGGACGACCTCGAGCACCTTCACTCACTGAAGTGCGACGCCGTCCTTGCGATGGGTCTGCCGGGGCTTCCGCCGCCGGAACTCCTTTCCATACCTCGACTTGGGACGATCGCTTCCCACCCGTCGCTCCTGCCCCGAAACCGCGGACCCGACGCGATTCCCGCTCACATCCTTGCCGGGGAGACCGACGGCGGACTCACCTTCTACCTGATGGACGAGAAGGCGTACGGCGGGCCCATCGTCTCGCAGCGGCGGTTCCACATCACGCTCAGGGACACCGCGTGCACGCTCTACTCGAAGACGATCACCGCCGGACGCGAGATGATCGCGGAGGTTCTGCCGATGCTCAAGCGCGGCCGGCTCGAGACCACGCCGCAGGATGAATCCCGCGCGACGTTTCTCCCGGACGTGCCGGACGCTCGGCCCCGCATCGACTGGAAACAGAACGCACGCCGCACCTACGACCTCGTCCGTGCGATGACCCACCCTTACGTCGGGGCCTTCTGCTATCTCGGTCCCGAGAAGCTCACCGTGTGGGAGGCCGGGTTCAGTCACGAGCCGGTGGACGCACCAGCGGGGGAGGTGGTCAGGATTTCCGACCGAGGCGTCGAGGTGGCGACCGGTGCGGGACTCATCGTGTTGAGGACCGTGCAGGTCGCCGAAGAGCCGGAACACGCCCTCGACGTCTTCGAGCGTGCCGGGTCTCAATTGGGAACGGTGCTCAGGTGAAAACCGTCTGCGTCGTCACGGGAACCCGCGCCGAATATGGACTCCTTCGGCCCGTCATGCGTGCCGTCGAGGGGAGCGATTCATTGTCGCTTCAGGTCATTGCAACCGGCATGCACCTGGACGACGAGCGCGGCCGAACCATCGACGAGATAGGGCGTGACGGCTTCCGGATCGATGCGACGGTGCCCCTGTCGCCCGAGGGGGATGCCCCGGCCGACATGGGCCGGGCGGTCGGACGCGGGATTTCGGATCTCATCGACACGCTCGAACGGCTGAATCCGGACGTGGTGCTCGTGCTGGGCGACCGGACGGAGCCGTTCGCCGCGGCGATTGCGACAATGTTTCTCGGGAAGTGTCTCGCGCACGTCCACGGGGGCGACCGGAGTCGCGGCGGGTTCGACGAATCGATGCGGCACGCGATCACGAAGCTCGCGCACCTGCACTTCGCCGCGACCGAGAAGAGCGCCGAACGCATCCGCCGGATGGGCGAGCGCCCGGAACACGTGCACGTCGTCGGCGCGCCCGGACTCGACGAGGCACTCGCGGGCCCCTTCCGTGACCCGGACCAACTCGGCGTGGACCCGTCCGCACCGCCCATCGTCGTGGTGCAGCACCCCGTCTCGACACGCCCGGACGACGCCGGGCGGGAGATGACCGAGACGATGGAAGCGGTGGTCGCCGAGGACGCGACGGTGATCGTCGTCTACCCGAACAACGACCCGGGCGGGCGACGCATGATCGAGGTGATCCGGTCGTACGAGAATCGCGGGAACGTCACGACGTTCGCGAACATCCCGCGCACGGATTTCCTGAGTCTGATGAAGTGTGCCGCGGTGCTGGTGGGGAACTCGTCGTCCGGGATGATCGAGGCGGCGAGTTTCCGTCTGCCGGTGGTGAACGTGGGAGAGCGGCAGGTCGGTCGCGAGCGTTCCGGGAACGTCATCGACGTGCCGACGGAGCGTGAAGCGATCGCGTCGGCAATCCATAAGGCCTTGGTTGACAAGGACTTCCGACAAGGACTCGCGACGCTCGAAAACCCCTACGGCGACGGCCACGCCAGCGCACGCATCGTCAAGGTGCTCGAGGAACTCGACATCAGTCACGACCTCATCCAGAAACAGATCGCATACTAGGCGGCGAGAAATGAAGGACACGATCATTGTGGGTGTGTGTGCGACGGGACGGGTGGTGCTGGACTGTCTCGTCGCCTCGGGGCGTGAAGGAGAGATCGCCGGGTTCGTGCACGGCCGTCCGGAAGGGACACCGTCCGAGGAGGTGTTCGACGGTTTTCCCGTCCTCGGCACGCTGGCGGACGTCGCGAGACTCAAGAGAGACCGCGGCATTCGAAGGGCGATCGTCGGCGTGGGCGAGATCGCGCAGCGCGAGCAGCTGTTCGGAGAGCTGTCGCGTGCGGGACTGGACCTCATCAGCGCGGTCCACCCCACGGCGGTCCTCACGCGCGGCGTCGAGCTGGGGCGCAACGTCATCATCGCACCGCAGGCGGCCGTCGGCGTGGGGACGCACATCGCCGACGGGGCGTTCCTGAACACGTCGTGCTCGGTGGACCACGACTGTGAGATCGGGGAATTCGCGCACATCTGTCCGGGCACACATCTGGCCGGCACGGTGACGGTCGGTCGGCGGACGTGGGTGGGCATCGGTGCGAGCGTCGTGCAGGGGGTGACCATCGGCGAGGACACGTTCGTCGGCGCCGGTGCCGTGGTGGTGAGGGACCTGCCCGCCGGGGTGCTGGTTTACGGCGTGCCGGGACGGGTCGTCCGGGAACTGGAAGAAGGTGAACGCGGGAGGATCATCCATTGAGCGATTTCTATCGCGGCAGGCACATCCTGGTGACGGGAGGGACGGGGTCCATCGGCAGTGAGATCGTCAAGCAGCTCCTGACGATGGGCCCGGCGGTGGTGCGCATCTTCAGTCGCGACGAGACCCGTCAGTACGAGATGCAGCAGGAGCTGGGCGAGCGGCAGGACGTGCGCTGGCTCATCGGGGACATCCGGGACGAGCGCCGGCTCAAGCGGGCGATGGACGGCATCGACATGGTCTTTCACGCCGCGGCACTCAAGCACGTCCCGTCCTGCGAATACAACCCCTTCGAGGCCGTCCGCACCAACGTCCAGGGGACACAGAACGTCATCAACGCCGCCCTCGACGCCAAGGTCGAGCGGGTCGTCGCCATCTCGACGGACAAGGCGGTGAACCCCATCAACGTGATGGGGGCGACGAAGCTGCTGGCCGAGAAACTGATGGTGACGGCGAACAACTGGATCCGTGAGGTGCGGTTCTGCTGTGTGCGGTTCGGGAACGTCCTCGGGACGCGCGGGTCCGTCGTGCCGACGTGGACCCGGCAGATCGAAGCCGGCGGACCCGTGACACTCACACACCCGCAGAACTCACGCTTCATGATGTCCGTCGCTGCGGCGATCGAGCTGTGTCTCGAGGCCGGCGAAGCCTGTCAGGGGGGAGAGATCTTCATCCTCAAGATGCCCGCACTGGTGATGGGGGACCTGGTCGAGGTGATGATTGAGGAAGTGGCGCCACGGTTCGGACAGGACCCCGACAACATCGTGAGAAAGAGCATCCCGCAGAGACCCGGAGAGAAGATGAAGGAACGGCTGCTGGACGAGGACGAGTGCTGCCGGGCGCAGGAACTCGAACGGATGCTGGTCGTCCCGCCCTACCGTGCCCGGCCCTGGGAGCATCCGCCCGGAAAGTCCCTGCCGGCCGGGCTCTACGACAGTGACGAGGCCGACTGGCTCGACCGTGACGCGATCCGTGAGCTGCTCAGGGACGCCGGCTGCCTGTGAGGACGCCATGGAGATCCCGCTTTCACGACCGGACATCACCGAGACGGACGTCGACGCCGTGACGGCGGTGCTGCGGACGCCTTACCTGTCCATCGGTCCGAAGATCGAAGCCTTCGAGGAGCGGACGGCGTCACTTTCGCACCGGCGCTTCGCGGTTGGCGTCTCGAGCGGGACCGCGGCGCTCCATCTCATCGTCAGGGCGCTCGGCATCGGTCCCGGCGACGAGGTCATCACGTCGCCCTTCAGCTTCGTCGCGTCCGCCAACTGCGTGATGTACGAGGGGGCGAAGCCCGTCTTCGTCGACGTCGACCGCGCGACGCTCAACATCGACGTGACCCGCATTCCGGACGCCGTCACCGCGAACACGCGGGCGATCCTCGCCCCCGACATCTTCGGACTCCCGTGCGACTGGCCGACACTCCGGAAGCTCGCGGCGAAGCACCCCCTGATGCTGATTGAGGATTCCTGTGAGGCGTTGGGCGCTGCCATCGGGAACCGCCCGGCGGGAGTGTTCGGTGAGGCGGCGGCCTTCGCGTTCTACCCCAACAAGCAGATCACGACGGGGGAGGGGGGTGTGATCGTCACCGACCGTGAGGACCTCGCGGCGGCGTGCCGGAGCCTGCGGAACCAGGGCCGCGGCACGTCGGGGGAATGGCTCGAACACGAGCGGCTGGGGTACAACTACCGTCTGGACGAGATGAGCGCGGCACTGGGACTCAGCCAGCTCGACCGGCTGGAGGAGATCCTCGCGCGCCGTCGTCAGGTGGCCGGGTGGTACATCGAGCGGCTCCGTGAGATCAAGGGCGTCGGGACGCTCACGGAGCCGGAAGGCTTCACGCGAAGCTGGTTCGTGTTCGTGGTGCTTCTGCCGGAGGACGCCGACCGTGCGACCGTCATGGCGAAGCTGCGGTCGGCCGGCGTCGCCTGCCGCGACTATTTCTCACCCATCCACCTGCAGCCCTACATGCGCGAGGCCCTCGGCACGGCCGAGGGCGATTTCCCCGTCACGGAGGCGGTCAGCCGACGCACCCTCGCACTGCCCTTCTTCACCCGTCTCGAAGAGGCCCAGGTCGACGCCGTCGTGAGTGCCCTTCGAGACGCACTCGCCGAATGAAACGCGTGGTCACGCGTCCTCGTTCGCCTCGGCGTCTTCCGTGCCTCCCGCGGCACCTGCGCCTTCGCCGGTTTCCTTTTTCCTGGCGTCCACCCGGCTTATCGCGTCCCGGTACGCCTTCTGCCTGGCGTAGTGAGGTGCCAGGAGGACCTGCCAGAAGTAGATGACGAGCGCCAGGAGGAAGAGCGCAATCAGTCCGGTCATCACGAGGGCGCGTGCGCCCTCGGCGGTGACGGCGAGGGCGACCAGGAACACCAGGAGCGTCACGTACACGGCGAGGAAGAGGATCCGCCGCTCGGTGTGCTGATGGAGTCTTTCGATGCGTCCCTCGATGTCGGCGGTGCTCCTGGCGACGAGCCGTCTGAGTTCCCGCACCTCTTCGGTGCCGGGGTCCTTCTGCTCCTCGGTCATGACGTGCCCCCCTGGTTCAAAGGATGTCCCCGCGTCCGTGACGCCAAGGGTGAAATGGGTGTGCCGGGGAGCAGCGGTGAGACCCCGGCCTCCGGCGCCGGCCATTGTACCACTGGACCGGAGGAGTTTCAACCGGGCTCAGGAGAATTCCTCGGGACCGGCCTCTCATGATGTCCCGTAATCGCCGCCTTGAGCGCCAGATGCGGCCCAGGCACGTCATCGGGGCGGCGCCGGTTCGACCGGCCTGGCGTCCGGATCGACGGGCTTCTGGAGCGCCGCGCGATGTTTCTCCAGGACGTCCTTGAGATAGGCCCCCAGCGCCATTTTCTTCCCGTCTTCGAGGATCACGTAATAGGGATGACCGATCATGCTCTGGGTGGCAACCTTCTCGATGAAGTCCTCGGCGGAGCGCAGCGTCCTGCGATAGACATTGTACTTGGCCAGCAGGTAGAGGTAGGACCGGAAAGCGGAGCGGTATTTTCCCGAGATCTCGAAACGGAGTCCCGACGACTCGATGTGCTTCAGGAGATAAGTGATTTCCCTTTCGACCTCCGGCCCGACCGGCTCCTCGACGTCGTAGAGGCCCCGGCGCACGTCCCTGATCTCGTCAAGCGCCATCTCGAGCTCGTCCATGCCGACGGCGTCTCCGACCTTCTTCTCCAGGCGCTCAATCCGCTCGGCCAACCGGTCCACCAGGTCCGCCACCCTGGCCATGGTGCCGGTCACCCGCTGAACGTCGGCCGAGACGGCCACGACGGACTGCTCGAGACGGTAGACGAGCATGGACATCCGCCAGACGAAGAAGCAGGCGAGTGCGACGAGACACGCCGACGTGATCGGCACGAGACGTGAAATCCACACATCCAGCTTGTTCTGCGAGGTCATCGTCCCTTCCTCGGCATTCAGACGGAATCGATCGACCTCATGATGTGTTCCCGATGCCAGGATTTCAAGTTCATATTCATGAATCGGTGGGTACAAAGCAGCCGCCCGGGTGGAGGGATACCCGGGCGGCCTTGTGGCCAAACACTCCCGTCCAGGGGTCTGGTTACTTCACCAGAACGAGTTTGGCCGTCTGTCCCGTCTTGACCAGGAGCAGCACGCCCTTGGTCCTGTCCACGTCCCTGCGGGCCCGGTTGTACTCGGTGACGGTTGTCACGGGCCTGTTGGCGACCTCCTTGATGAGGTCCTTGGGTTTGAGTCCGGCCCGTGCGGCCGGGCTGTCGGGGACGACGTCGGTCACGACGACGCCCTTCTCGCCCTTGTAGACGAGCTTTCCGTCGACCTCGATCTGTGCGGCAAGGTCCTCAGTCAGCGTCTGGATGGTGATGCCGAGCTGCTCGTCCTTGGTGGAGGCGAGGGTGGTGGGGGCCTCGTCGGGCTGTTCCTCGATGAGCACGTCGAGGGTCTGTGGCTTGCCGCCGCGCAGCACGTCCAGCTTGATCTTCGTTCCCGGCGTGGTGTTGGCGATGATGGTGCGGAGTTCCTCCATCTTCGGCGTGGGCTTCCCGTCGATGGCCACGATGACGTCCTTCTTCCCGAGACCGCCCTTGTCGGCCGGGGTGTCGGGATAGACGTCCTCCACGACGACGCCCTCGGCCTTGCCGAGCTTCAGTTCCTTGACGTCCTCCTCGACGGCCTCACGGATGACCACACCCAGGTAGCCGCGGACGACGCGGCCCTTCTCGATGAGCTGGCTCATCACGTGTTTCGCCATGTTGGAGGGGATGGCGAACCCCACGCCCTGGTAGAACCCGGTCCCGGAAGCGATGGCCGTATTGACCCCCACGACCTCGGCCTTGCCGTTGACGAGCGGTCCGCCCGAGTTGCCGCGGTTGATGGCGGCGTCGGTCTGGATGAAGTTCTCGTAGCGATACGCGTTGCGGATGACGCCCACACTGGTGCGTCCGGTGGCGCTCACGATGCCGACCGAGACGCTCTGCTCCAGTCCGAAGGGGGCCCCCACCGCCAGCACCCAATCACCGGCTTCCAGCTGGTCACTGTCGCCCAGCTTCGCCGGGACGATCCTGTCGGCCGGACAGTCCTTGAGCCTGACGACGGCGAGGTCGGTCTTCGGGTCGGTGCCGACGAGTTCAGCGGGGAACTTGCCCTCGTCATGAAGGACGATGGTGATCTCCTCGGCCCCCTGCACGACGTGGTTGTTGGTCAGGATGTGTCCCTCGGCGGACACGATGACACCGGAGCCCAGTCCCTGCACCTGACGCTCGCGCTCGCCGCCGTAGCGTTTCTCGAATTCCTTGAACGGGTTCGGCCCCTCGAACGGCCAGTCGTCGTCGAACGGGAAGAAGCCCCGCGGTGCCTGGGTCACCACCTTGCGCGTGGTGACCACACTGACGACCGACGGTCGGACGATCTTCGAGATGAGCACGAACGCCCGTGAGGGCGGACCGAGCTTCTCCAGTTCCGCCTTCGCCCGCTCGACCTCACCGTTCGTCTTGACCGCCGTCCCGTCCTGGCCGTACACCGGTCGCACCAACGGCCCCCGAAACCACCCGAGGCCGACAACCACCAGCAGTGTCAGAATCAGCGATATCCTGCGCGTGAACATCCTGTCCTCCCTGGAACTTCCTGTGTGTCCCCGATCCCCGATGAGACTCCCCCTCCCGAAGGGAGCCCACGTCCGGCTACGGCTGCCTGTTTATCTGTGGCAGTTCGCGCCCTTTTAGTTTCACCTTGAAATCCATTTCCTTGTCGTCGCGCCGTACGGTCAGCGTAATCTCATCGTCGACCCTGTGGCGACGGAGGATCTCCTTGAGGTCGCCCAGTCCGGCGAGGTCACGGTCGTCGGCACGGACGAGGATGTCGTCCACTCTGAGTCCGGCCTTCTCGGCGGCCGACCCTTCGAAGACCCGCGTGACCCGCAGACCCGCCGCCGTGTCCTCCGCCTCGATGCCCAACTGCGCCTGTGCGAAAACAAGGAACTTCTGGAACGGCTGGCCGGGCCGACGGCCCAGCTCGACGTCGGCCACGATCTGCCCGTCACCCCGTCGGACGGTTATCGAGATCCGTTGCCCGGGCTTCCGCTTCTCCACCTCCTGTGTCACCCGTGCCGTGGTCTCTGTGGCTTCCTCGCCGATGCGGAGGATGACGTCTCCGACGTGCAGTCCGTGACGCTCCGCCGGGGACCCCGGGATGACCGCCGAGATCCGCACCCCGCCGTCCGCGCCCTCCAGCTGGATGCCCAGCCAGGCACGCTCGTCACGTCCCATCCGTTCCCCGCCCTCGAAGTGCGGCATGACCCGGGGGTCGAAGAGCTGCACCTCTTCCTGGGGCACCTCGGGGGCCGTGCCGAGTGTGACCTTCAACTGCTCGTCCCGACCCTCGCGTCTCACGCCGAGTGTGACCTCGGTTCCGGGACGCGCCCATCCGATGTATCGGGCGAAGTGTGCCACCTCGTCCGCCTCGCCGGTCAGCTTGATCGTCTCGCGTCCAGGAACCGTCAGGGACAGCAGGACGTCCCCCTCCCTGAGTCCGGCGGCGGCGGCCGGACCGTCGGGCACGACCTTCGTGACCCGAAGCCCCTGGCCCCGGGTGACGGCGAAATAGACGCCGAGGTAGCCCCATTCGACCTTCTCACCGCGTCGCAGGGGCTCGTAGACCCGTCTGATGACGTCCGCGGGCGTCACGAACGACACGCCCTGGACCGTCGGCGGCCCGACCGGTCCCAGTCCAAAGATTCGCACACCCCCGAAATCCCCGCCTCCGACGGCCTGAGGCATCCTCGGACGCCCCGTCATCGAGCTGTGCAGCATGCCCACCATGTTGCCGTCGAGGTCGGCGGCCAGTCCGCCGGCGTCACTCGCCCCCACAGGGTTCGTAACCTGGAGCATCCCCGTGTATTGCGTGGCACTGCCCAGGACTGCGGGGCCTTCGCCCTCCACCACGCGTCCCGTCCCGGACACCATGCCCAGGGAGACGCTGGGCCCCAGACCGGCGGTGTTGCTGGCCGCCAGCACCAGGGAGCCCACGGGCAGGGCCTTCTCCGCAAGGGCCACCGCGGGCAGGTGTTGCGCTTCGATCTTGACCACCGCGAGTCCCGTGCGTCGGTCGAGACCGGTGAGTTTGCCGTCGAACGTCCGGCCGTCGGCCAGCTTCACCTTGGGTCTGGCCTCCTTGTCGTCCTGAAAGTGCTTTGCGGAGGTGAGGATGAAGCCGTCTGCACTCATGATGACACCCGAACCGGTGATGATGGCCCCGGGGACGTCTCCGCCGTCCACGTGCACCTCCACGTGCCACTGGGCGCCGTGCTCGCCTCCCTGTCGACGGATGACGCGCGGTCCGGGCGGGGCAGGCAACTCGATGGCCACGACGCTCGGGGTCAGCTTTCCGGCGATTTGCACCAACTCGTCGTTCAACTGCTTGAGCCGGCTCTGACCGCAAAGCGTGCCGGCGGCGAAACAGCCCGCCAGGACCGTCAGAACCACCAGTTGTGCCCGTCTCATGCCCTTTCTCCTTTGCGCGGGATATCTCCTGTCGCACGGGAAGCCGTCAGAAGCGCGATGGATCTTCTTCCTCCACGGCCACCGGGAGGATCAGCTGCCTCAGCCGACGGATCTCAGCCGGACGGACAACGTGGCCGGTGTCACTGTAACTGACCTCGTTATCGCCCTCGGGGACGGCGTAGACCTCGGTCCGGGCGGCCTGTTGGTAGGGACTGGCATGCCTGTAGAAGACATAGACCTGCTGGTCCGCCTGCACCGGGGGAAGCGCCGCGGGCCTTTCCGTCTCGACCGGCAGCTGCCGGAACGTGGTGAACCAGAGGACGGCGCCGGCGGCCGCCAGCACCACCGCCGCCTGAGCGAGGACGCGAGGCACGCGCACCCACCAGGAGCCGCTGGAGGAGAGCTGTTCCACCGCCAGTTCGCGGCCGCGCAGCTTGCCTTCCACCTCATGCCAGTAAGCGACGTCGTCCTCGGGCAGCATCTCTTCGGTGACGGCGGCACGGTTCAATGCGGCAATGCCCTCCCGGAGGCCCTCGAGCCGGGTCCTGCACGCCTTGCAGTGGGCGAGGTGCTCGCGGACCTGTTCCGCTTCCGGAGCGGCAAGGTCGCCTCCGGCATACAGGGCCAGCATGTCAGCAAAGGAGGCGCATCTCATGTCTTATCCTCTCGGGACGGTTCGGGTGCAGCGCTCAGAGCGGTCTTTCCCAGGCCCGTTTGAAGGCGCGTCGGGCCTGGCTCAGTCGCCAGCGAACGGTTCCGGGCGATTTGCCCAGCATTTCCGCGATTTCCGCACACTCCCGGCCCTCAATGTCCCTCATCACCAGCACGGTGCGGTGCTTCAACGGCAGTCGCTCGAGCACCCGGTGGACCCGTCGGCACGTCTCATCACGTGCCGACCGGTCGTGGGGTCCGTCGGTGTCCGCCGACGGCTCGACCACCATCTCCAGCGACACCGACTGGGTCCTGCGGTGTTTCCTGAGGTAGTCGATGCTCAGGTTCACCACCACACGGTCGAACCACGGTCTGAAGCCGCGGTCCGGGTCACACCCGGCAATGCCGCGCAGGACCCGCACAAATGCCTCCTGCGAGATATCCCGGGCGACTTCCATGTTGCCAACGAGGTTGTAAGCCACCTTCCAGCTCCGTCGACGGTAGCGGTCGACCAGTGTCCGGAACGCGTCCGGGTCGTGCTGCTGACAGCGAAGCACCAGTTCGGCGTCGCTGGGCTGTGTCTTGTCGGGGGTATCGCTCAAG
>DATKVD010000345.1:0-4113 GCA_035530235.1 Planctomycetota bacterium
GTCGCCGGTGATGTGCCGGAAGCCGCGCTGGTGAAGGATCTGCGCCCACGTCCTCGGCAGATACGAGACGTCACCCCCGTGAAACCGTCCCGAGATGTTCGGGTCGCCGTCCCCCTGGACGATCAGGTGTCCCTTCAGCACCCCGCCCCGGTGGACCGTGCCCGCCGCGTAGAACAGGGTGTGAAACTCGAAGTCGGGCCCGAGGTGGTGGAGTGCCGAGGCCGCCGTCACCAGCTTGACGTTCGAGGCCGGGATGAAAAGTTCCGTCGCCCGTCGGCTGTAGAGCACCTTGCCCGAGGGGAGCAGCGCCACCTGGACCCCGACGGTCATGCGCTGAGCGTCTTTGGAGGCCAGGACGGCGTCGATGCGTCCGGTGAGGTCCGCACGGGCGGACGCCGACAGAACGAGCACCGCCCCCAGTGCCATCTTCCCCAGGATCAAGCGCATAGGCACGTCCCGTCGAATACCTCTTGACAGTGCCGGTCACGCCGGCTGTACTCACACCCCTGCTCTCTCCCTTCAAGGGAGAGCCGGAGGAAAGGACATGACGGAATCGGAACGTCTGAAGGGCTGTCTCGGTCGCGAGGTGGTGATCGACACCGACACCCCCCTTTTATACGTCGGCACACTCGCCGTCGTGGATGAGGCGTTTTACGAACTCACCGACGCCGACGTCCACGACAGCACGAGCACGACCACCACGCGCGACATGTACATTATCAACGTGCGGAAGTACGGCATCAAGAAGAATCGTGAGCGGGTGCTGGTGCGTCGTGCACGTGTGGTGGGTCTGTCGCTGGTGGCGGATGTGACGGAATACTGATGCTGCTCCCCGTCGGTCGCACCGTGGTCCGGGAAGCAGGAGGACAGGCATTCTTGCCTGTCATGACAACGGCCCCCTCACCCTCCCTCGGCAGGCTCGGGACAAGCGACCCTCTCCCGGCGGCAGAGGGAGAATCCGCCGCGATCGCGTGCTGAGCCTGTCGCTCCTGGCGGATGTGACGGAATACCGAGTACCCGGGATGCAGCCCACCACAATGAAACGAGACTGGGCAAGAATCGCGATAACACTGTATGGCGTCGGGGTCATCCTCGCCACGTTCTGCTCGTTCCAGTTCTTTCTCGGGCAGTACACAAGGGACAACCCCACCGTCTCGGCCGACTACCGCCATCTGATCCGCTGGGCAAAGGAGACGGGGACCATCGTGTATCTCGTCGCGCTGCCCTTTCTGATCTGCGGCATCATCGGTTACGGTCGCGACGTGCTCCGTGCAAGTCCCACCGGCGCGGAGTGGCGGGTGCTGTTCTGGGTCAAGCTGTTCATCCCCAACTGGAACGATCCGTTCCTCACGCTCTTCGCCAAGACCTACCTGGTGCTTGTGTTCGTGGCGCTCTTTGTCTTCGGCGTGACGTCGCAGGAGGGCATCACCGAGTCGGCGTTCATCCGGCGGGTCATCTGCATGTACTCGGGACTCTTCGTGCTCGCCGTGATTCTCACGGTCGGACTGAAGCATCTCCGGGACCGACGGGAACCCAGAGACCTGCCCGGCGCATGACTTCCCCCCATCCAAGAGTCCATGCGGATAACAGAAATGTCATTCTGAGCCCCGATGCAATCGGGGCGAAGAATCTGGCTGCATCGTCGCGAAGGGGGCGTGTCTTCCCGGCAAGTTCACGGGGTTCCGAACTCTCGTGGCCAGATCCTTCGACTCCCCCGACAAGTCGGGGTCGCTCAGGATGACGCCCTTTGTGCTTATCCGGACAGGCTACAAGTGGGTCACACGTCCACCCAGTCGGAAAAAGATGTTGAACTTCTCTTGTGCGCCGTCCCGGCTCACTTCGCCGGTATCTCGATCGGTGACAGGTCGATCGAGTCGAGGATCTTCTGGAACGCCGGGGCGACGTCGGCCTCGTTCTTCATGCTGCCCACGAACATCGCCGTGAACATGAGGTGGTCGCGGAGGACGTGGACGGTGAAGCAGCGCATCGACTTGACGCCCTTGCGGGCACGGTAGTCGGTGCGGACCGCGTCGAGACCGGACACCTTGACGACCGTCTGACCGGTGATCTGCACGTCCTCGAGCTGCCGGATGGAACTGGCCATCTGTCGTCCGGCGCCCTTGACGAAATCCATTTCCTTGCCCTTCAGGTCCTCGTAGCGTGAGCCGAGGAACGCCTTCAGGTCGCGCACGTAGCAGATGACCATGTCGTCGCCCGCGGCGCCTTCCTTCACGTAGGCGATCTGGCACAGGGGATAGGTGGCCCCGCTGCCGGGGCTCTTGGTCTTGAGCAGCGTGAACTTCCAGTCGGTCTCGGGCCGCGTGACACGGAACGCGTACTCGTAGTTGGTGTAGGTGCAGTCGGTGACCTCGGCCGGCGGGATCTGCGCCTTCGCCTTCGGCTCGATCAGTTCGAGCGCCTTTTCGATCTCCGCCTGTGCCTGGAGGAACTTCCCCTCCTTGTGGAGTGCGAGTGCCCGCTCCAGGTGCTCGGAGATCGCATCCGCCTGCACGGTCGAAGCCCCCAGCATGAGTGCCAGCACCAGCAGTATCGTCTGAGCTTTCATGTCTCACTCTCCAGTCTCAGTGGTACTCCATTGTCGCCCCTCACCCCGACCCCTCGACTTCGCTCGGGGTAAACCCTCTCCCCCCCTGCCCCCGCACGCGGGGGCGAGGGAGAACAGAAGCAGCAATCGTTGCACATCGCACCTATCTCGCAAGACGCAATGCGCCTTTGGAATTGACCAAATCGTCGACGTCGCTCAGCAGTATGGGTATGCCGGGGGCGACCTTTTCCAGACACTTGTGAAGGTCTTCCAACGTCTCACAGAGGTAGAAGTCGGACGAGACGTCGGGGAACCGCACCTCAACGAGAACCCACCCCGCTTTCTCAAACAATGAGGAGATGGCACGTTCGCCTTCGGGACTTCCCATGCTCACCGGCTTACCCACGGTTCATTTCCTCCGGACGGTAGAACCTCGGATCGAGAATCAATCGACCCCCGTCGCCCAGGTCGTAGGCCACCCGCGTGCAGCCCTTGGGGCACTTGAAGACCCATCCGTGGCCGCCGGGATCAGCTTCATGGGTGATTGCTTCGCCACACGTTTCACACCGCATGTCCTCCCCGTCATGGTGCATCGTCCGCAGTCGGGTCAGCCGGATCACCCAGGCGGTTGCCAACTGGAGGTTTCTCTTCTCTAACTCTTTTCCTTCACGCCTTCGTCTCAACCATTCTGAGAGGAACATGCGGCCCTCCTTCTGCAACCGCGCCCCGGTGTCTTTCTTCCGTGCCTACAGCCTTCAGCCTGCCGTTACCCCTTGAGCACCGCGAGCGGCAGCATGCGAGCGACGACGCGGGCGAGGCCGGCGTCGACCACGACGCGCACGACCTCGTCGATGTCCTTGTAGGCCTGGGGGGCCTCCTCCTTCACCGACCAGCGGTTCTCGGCGATGAAGAAGATGCCCGTCATGGCGCGCTTGAAGTCCTCGTCGCTGATGGCGGCCTCGCGGCCGCCCTTCTGCGGCCGGCCGCGGCCGCGTCGCCGGCGGCCCCCCGCCGCTTCCGTCCGGCTCATCGTCCGCCCGGCCCCGTGGTTCACCGAGTAATAGGTCGCCTTCGATTCCGGGGTGCCCACCAGCACGTAACTCGCCGTTCCCATCGAGCCCGGGATCAGGACCGGCTGTCCCACGTCGGCGAAGGGCGTCCCCTGCATCCGCTCGGGGGGAAAGGCGCGGGTGGCGCCCTTCCGGTGCACCCACAGCTTCACCCCGTCGTGCTCCTCGTGCTTGGCCATGTTGTGCGGGACGTCATAGATGATGGGCAGCGGCACGTCGCCGAGGATGTGCCGGAGGTCCCGTCGGACGAGGATGGTCATGATCTCGCGGTTGACGAACGCGTAGTTCGCCGCCGCGAACATCGCCCCGACGTAGTTCCTCCCGTCGGTGCCGTCGGCGTCGAGCCACGCGAGGTGGGGCGTGGGCGACCGGTCGCCCGTGCGCTTCGTCGCCAGCTTCATGTAGTCGCCGCCCACCTGGTGACCGAGTCCGCGCGAGCCGGAGTGGATCATCACGCACAGGCCCTCGCGCACGATGCCCCACTTCTCGGCGAGCGTC
>DATKVD010000346.1:0-5609 GCA_035530235.1 Planctomycetota bacterium
TCGCCGCGGCCCAGAAGGCCATGACCGGTCTCAAGCGCAAAGTCTACACCCCCGACCGCACCGCCCACAGGGTCTACGCGGAACTCTATCCGCTCTACCGTCAGCTCCACGACAGCTTCGGCACCGCCGACCGGCACGGCAACTGCGCGAACGTGATGAAGCAGCTGCTCGAAATCCGCGCAACGGCAAGAACGTAGGGAACCACAGAGGACACAGAAGACACAGAGAAAAACAGCGAGACTCAGGATCAGAAGAAACAGCAGCGGCACAACCTTGTCCCTCGTCTCTTCTTCTCCCCTTGAGTCGGTCTTTTCTTCTTTCCTCTGTGTCCTCTGCGCCCTCTGTGGTTCAAATTCCGCCCTTGAAATGGGAGAGAGCCTTGCTCGAGAAACTGAAAGAACGTGTCTGCGAGGCGAACCTCGAACTCTTCCGGCAGGGACTGGTCATCCAGACCTTCGGGAACGTCAGTGGTATCTCCGAGGACCGCGAACACGTCGTCATCAAGCCGTCGGGCGTCGACTATGAAGGCATGCTTCCCGACGACATGGTGGTGGTCTCGACGGCGAAGGGCGAGGTGGTCGAGGGGAAGCTGAACCCGTCGTCGGACACGCGGACGCACCTGAAGCTCTACCACCGCTTTCCCGGCGTGGGCGGCGTCGCCCACACGCACAGCCTCTACGCGACGGCGTGGGCCCAGGCGCAGCGGGAGATCCCGTGCCTCGGCACGACGCACGCCGACCACTTCCACGGACCCGTCCCCTGCACGCGGGCCATGACCTCGGACGAGATCGCCGGGGATTACGAGGTGAACATCGGCGCGGTGATCGCCGAGCGGTTCCGCGGGATGAACCCGATGCACTTCCCGGGGGTGCTGGTGGCGGCGCACGGGCCGTTCGCGTGGGGAAAAACTCCAGAGGACGCGGTGAAGACCGCGTTCATCATCGAATACCTCGCCGGGCTCGCCTCGGAGACGCTCCGCATCGACCCGGACGTCCCGCCGCTTTCCGATGCCCAGCTCGACAAACACTTCTTCCGGAAGCACGGCCCGGCCGCCACCTACGGCCAGGAAGGTCAAGGTACTTGACGGAAGCGTCGCGGTTGTGTATGCTTCAATAGGACGACAATCTACGGCGGGAGAGAGCGGTGAGGAAAATCCGCGTTTACGTCGACACGTCCGTTTTCGGCGGCACGCAGGACGAGGAATTCCGCGGGGCCAGTCTGCGATTCTTCGAACGCGTAACCAGCGGGGAGTTTGTCCTTCTCCTGTCCGATATCACCGTGGGGGAACTCACGGATGCACCTGAGAACGTGCAGGAAGTATGGCGCTCACTTCAACCGGAACAGGCCGAAGAAGTAAACATTGGCCCCGAAGTACAGGAACTCGCAGACCGCTATGTCCAGACGGGCGTCGTCTCCGAAGATTCCATCGCTGACGCCATGCATGTGGCAGCCGCGACCCTCGCCGGGGCCGACCTCATCCTCAGTTGGAACTTCCGGCACATCGTCAACTTCGATCGCATCCGGGGATACAACGGCGTAAACGTCGCCCTGGGCTATCGGTCAGTAACGATACTCAGCCCAATGGAGATAAGGTATGGAAACGAGAAAGAAACCATTTGACTGCGTTGAGTTCAAGAGACAGGCACAACGCAGACTGATGGAGGAGTTCGAGGCCCGGCGGGATGAGTTCGCGACCTACGCGGACTTCATCAACGCCAAGGTCAAAGAAGATCCCAAGGCGATCGCCATGCGGAGGCATTTCGGCTTCAAATGACGCCCGGAAGACCGGGTCCCTCCTGCTTCCCCGCCGCCACCTACGGCCAGGAAGGCAAACGCCCCTGAAAAAATATGTTCAACATCATTTTCCGGCGGCGTCGCCCAAGAGCTTGACGGTCGTGTCGCGCAGCACGCCTCCCCAGTCGGGCATGCGGTCCTGGGTGCCGTAGGACTTCTTCTCGAAGGCCCATTCCTCGGGGTAGTAGTATCCGCTGCTGAAGTTGAGGTAGGTGTGCGGGAACGGGGACTTCGCACGGACCTCCAGAGCGAATCGCGTCCAGACCTCCCCGCCGAGGTCACAGAAGGCCACCGGACCGATCGTCAGGACGTGCACCGGCAGCTTGTGCTCCGTGGCGCCCTTCTGGGCCTGCTTCTCGTTGGGCGTCCCGATGCCCTCACCGTGACGGATGCCCACGCCCGCCATCGTCGAAGGATTGATGCTCGTGAGTCCCGTCTGCGTGGCACGCATCGAAGCGTACGCCACGTCCCATCCCGCGCGGATGGTGCGGCCGCAGCCGATGCAGATGTCGCGCATGTCGGTGTCGCCCAGTGGGCCCTGGACGTGCATCACCACGGCGCCTGAGGCGTCCTCCAGGAGTCTCTCCGTCCACCCCGACCAGTCCCCCGAAATCCACGGCATCACCCGGCACAGCATGTTGGCGTGTCCGGTGTAATAGACGACGGCCGCAACGGGCTGCGCGTCATCCCCGACGAACCAGATCGTCGCGAGTTCCGTGTCGGTCTCGCGGCTGTCCAGGAGGAAGGTCATGTACTTCGCGTCGAGGGTGCTGTACGTGTTGCCGTCGGGGCCCTTCATGACGCGGTTGAAGTTGAACCTGGCGTTGGTCCTGGCGATGCCCACACGGACGGGGTTCATCCGTGCTGCGGCGGCTTCGGCGGCCTCGGTGAACCCGGCGATGATCTGCTCGGTAAAGGCCTTCGAGGCCCAGGGGGCGCCGGAGTTGTGGGTGTGTGTCGCACTCCAGAAGATGTTCTCAGGCTTGACGCCGAGCTTCTCCTGGAGGATGGGAGGCATCTCGACGCGTCCGGGCATGTAGAGGTTGTCGATGTGGAGCCAGGCGACGAGGTCTTTGCCGTCTTCCTGGAGGAGAAGCACGCGGACGTAGATGTCATCCAGGATGCCTTCGGAATTGCTGGAGACCGACGCCATGCGGGTGCCCACCTTCGGGGTGATCTTGACGCGTGCGGCGCCGGCCTTCAGCGTTGAGGCGGCCCCGGGGGCGCCTACCGTGATCTTGTGCAGATCGGCGGGCAGCTTGAGCTTCGCGGAGGCGTGCTCGAACCCGAACTTCGGGAGCTCGGCGGCCGGGATCGCATTCGCAAACGCCTGGCCGGGTTTCCCCACCAGGCGGATGTTGTCCACGTAGAGGTCCACCGGCTGCGACGCCTCGTCCACACGGAAGAGCATCTGCTGCACGTACTTCAGGTTGAGCCTGCCGACGGCCCCGCTCCCCCCCTGCTTGCCTTCGAGCCCCGCCAGCGGGATCGACAGCTTCGTCGTCGCGCCCGGCGGCAGCTCGAACGCGTGCGACGAGACGTACGCCTTGCTGAAGAACGACACCCACGTGTCCTTGAGTTCCACCGTGAGCGTGACGGGTTTGTCCTTGGGGTTGAAGACGTCGAAGGCGAGTGCGTCGTAGCCGCGCCAGTCGTGGGCGAAGCGTCCCCATCCGCTCACCGGGCTCTTGCCGGCGAATTTCATCTCGAACGAGCGCTTGCCCGAGACCGGGTGCTTCTCGACCGCGGCGACACGTCTGGCCCAGTGGGAGTAGCTCCAGAAGAAGTCGGCGTCGCGACCCTCGGCGTCGGCCAGCATCCGTGTCCCGCGGCGGACGGACGCCGAGAGGTCCCCGCCCTTCCCCGCCAGTGCCACCTTTCGAACGCGAACGGCGACGTCGGGCACCCTCGTGAACAGCGCCACTCCCCGCACGTGCTGCGTCTGAATGCCCGACTCGTAGAGCTGCTTCACCGGTACCCGGATCGTCCTCGTGCCGCCGTGCTCCAGCGTCGTCTCCAGGGCCACGGTGTACTCCTCGTCGTCACTGACGGCCACGCAGAGGTCCTTTCCCCCCTTCACGAGGTCGAGCTCGATGACGAGTTCGGCGAACGGCTCCCAGTCCTGCGGCATCGACCAGCAGGTCCAGAAGGGCTCACCGCCCGGCTCGAGTTCCACCACCGTTCCGGGAGCATTCAGGTGAACCGCCGTGCCACCGTGCCACTCGTCCATCTCCCTGGGGGTGGTGAAGTCGAAAAAGAGGGTCTCGGCCTCGCCGGCGCCGAGCACCGGCAATGCGAGCAGAACGACCATGATGGTGAAGACAGGTTTCATGGGAACGATGCTCCCCGGGGACGGAAAGACGGCCCGACGGACGTACCCCTATTAGTTTAGCACGGGCAGTGGGTCTTTCCAAGAAATCGCCCGGCGCGGTTTCGACTTGACAAATCGACCTCGGCGATGCACGCTTCCCCGCAGCCGCTGGTTTCGACTCACCACGTTCGAGGAGTGAACATGCGGAGTGACTGTCACATCCACGTGCGGGAGGACTTCGACGCGAGGAAGGTGCTGGGCGAGATGGACCGTCTGGGGATCGACCGGATCGTCGCGATGGGCATGGGCGCCCGGGCGCTCGCCGAGCAGCGTGCGTCGAACGACGCGCTCGCAAAGCAGTGCGCCGTCGACCCCAAGCGACTTCTCGG
This sequence comes from Planctomycetota bacterium, assembly GCA_035530235.1. Taxonomy (GTDB): domain Bacteria; phylum Planctomycetota; class DG-23; order DATKVD01; family DATKVD01; genus DATKVD01. The sequence goes on from DATKVD010000346.1 coordinate 4,495, forward strand.
TTTCGCCCGCGTGGACCCGCGCATCGAGGGCATCACCGACGAGATCAAACGCTGCAAGGAGGACCTCAAGCTTCCGGGCATCAAGATGCTGCCCGACCACTGGGCCCCCTGCGACGAGTTCATCTTCCCCGTGTATGAAGCCATCGAGGCGATGGGGATGCCCATCATCTTTCACGCGGGGATCCTGTGGGGCAACGCCGACTCGTCACGCTTCTGCCGGCCTGCGCTCTATGAATCGGTGATCCATTTCCCGAAGCTGACCATCGCGCTGGCGCACATCGGCTGGCCCTGGACGGACGAGTGCATCGCGGTGGTCAACCGCTTCGTCCACCTCGCCCGACGCCAGGGCCGCAAGCACCCGCAGGTCTTCATCGACACCACCCCCGGCACGCCGCCCGTCTATCGCAAGGACGCGTTCAAGAAAGCGCTCGCCTGCTGCGGCGCCGCCACCATGATCTACGGCTCGGACCTCGGACTGCCCCGGAGCGACCTTGCCGTCACCGTCGATCGGATGCAGACCGACGAGAAGATCCTGCGGGAACTCGGCTGCGGCGACGACGACGTGGAGAAGGTGCTCGGGACGAACCTGGACAAGTTGTTTGAGTCGGCGATGTAGTGCGTCCCCCTCGTGGGGCGCGACGGGCGGGCCACAAGGACCCGCACTACAATTGTGGTGTAGTGCGTCCCCCTCGTGGGGCGCCCATGTTGTGATGACAGATTGCCGGCCCACAAGGGGGCCGGACTACATGGAGAGTGAGGACATCACGGTGCGAAGCGACTGCCACATTCACGTGAGGGGCGACGAGAAGGCGGACGACGTCCTGCGGGCGATGGACCGTGCGAAGCTCGACCTCATCTGCATCATCTCGTGGCCGCCGCCCTCGACCGTGGCGGACCCCCTGGAGAAGCGTCACCCGTCGGAAGACGAGCGCATGACGGAGACGGGTCGGATGATTGCGGGCGACCCGGAGCGCGTCCGCGGGTTCTACTGGGTGGACCCCCTGGTGGACGATGCCCCCGACCAGGTCGAGCGGGCGGTCGCCGAATTCCACTATGCCGGCGTCAAGCTGATCCCCGACCACTGGTACCCGTACGACGAGCGGATCTTCCCCACG
>DATKVD010000347.1:0-4863 GCA_035530235.1 Planctomycetota bacterium
GTCCCGCAGCGTGCAGCGCACCAGCGAGAGCCGGCCCGTCCAGTCCCCGTTCGTGCGGATGGCGTGACCGTTGCCGACAATCGTGCAGGGCGCCGCCTCGGTGCCCGCGACGTCGAGCACGTCGTCGCCGCTCAGCACCAGGTCCTCGGCCAGCGTCAGCGTCTCGCCGGCTTTCACCTGTCGCACGCCCGCATCGGCGGGAGCGCACAGCGCGGCCGCTAGCAGCATCAACGCCCACGACCAGCAGATTTCAGTCCTCGATCTCATCTCGGTCCCCTATTCGTGGATCTCCAGCGTGGTGTCCGCCTGCACGCCCTTCTTCCCGACCGTCTTCCCGGACGGGTAGAACTCGACCGCGACGTCGACCGTCGTCCGGTCGCCCAGGCCGAAGTGCCGGTCGGTGAGCGGGTAGGCATAGTAGGAATGACAGGCCTGCTTGCCCCAGACTGCGACCTGTTCGTAAGCGAGGAGTTTCCCGGAGCCGGGCTCGGTGAGACGGATCTTCGCCCCGGTGGCCATGCGGTTTCCCGCGGCCCCCACGGGTCGCACGCGCAGCCAGTGACGTTTCGGGAGGTCGTTGCGGTAGACCGCGATGGTCTTCGGGTTTTCTTTGCCCGCGAAGCCGATGACGTCGAGATCGCCGTCGGCGTCGATGTCGCCGAAGCACAGTCCCTCGTCCACCGCCGCCCACGCGAGGTCCCGGATGCCCCACGTCCGGTTCACGTACTCGAACTTCCCCTCCCCCGTGCCCCGCAGCACCCACAGGAAGTGTCGACCGTTCATGAGGATGTCGACGATCCCGTCGTTGTCGAGGTCGACGACGATCGCGCGTCCCCAGCTTGCATAGGACGGTTTCCGCGCGGCCCGCATTCCCGAGAAGGCGTCCGCCTTCACCGTGAAGTGTCCCTTCCCGTCGTTCAGGTAGAGCACGAGGTCGCGGACGTTCTCGAGACAGAGGATGTCGGGGAACCCGTCGGCGTTGACGTCGCCGACGCCGTGGATGTTGCCGTCGACGCCGAGTCCGCACTCGCGCGTCCTGTCGGTGAACCCCATCTTCCCGCCTGCCCTGAGCGAAGTCGAAGGGTCGTTGATGAAGATCCCGCGGGTGCAGACCTTGGAATCGTATCCGCCCTTGATGATGGAGAGACTGTCGAGGTCGCCGTCGGCGTCGAGGTCGACGAAGATCCCGGGCTTTGCGGCGATGGCCAGGCCCTTCGCTTCGAAGGTTCCCTTGCCGTCGCCACGTCGGACGACGGCGCCGGGCGCGCGCTCGGCGGCGTAGACGATCCAGTCGAGTTTCCCGTCGCGGTCGAGGTCGGCGAGGGTGTTCTGCCGGGCGGCGTCGGCGGTCATACCCGTCGCTTTGAAGAGCCACGCGGCCGCCCCGCCGGGTTGCGTCCCGTTCAGATACCACCGTCCACCGCCGTCACGCCACGTCACCAGCAGGTCCACCTTCCCGTCCTCGTCCACGTCGCCCATCACCTGGATCTCGGAACCGGGGTACGCCACCGGGTCGGCCGAGCGGAAGTTGTTCTCCGTCCGCCTCGGCTCGACGTAGGTGAAATGTCCCTTCCCGTCGTTGCGGCCGGCCCCGCTGATCTGTCCGTGCGCACCGAGGTAGAGGTCGAGGTGACCGTCGGCGTCCACGTCGACGAGATCGATCCCGCTGAACCACCACTTCGGGACGTCCGCACGGTGCTTCTCGACCACCGCGGCGACGCCCGATTCCTTCGTGACGTCGGTGAAGCCCTGCGCCACGACATCCGCCGCGAAACCCGACACGCACGTCACCAGCAGAACCGCCACGCCGATAGTCTTCATGGGTTCCTTTCCCCGCAAATGGATCACGGTTGTTTCACGCTGAACTTCCCGAAGCGGTCGTCCGCGCGGGTGCACCCGGCGGGACCCACCGCGCCGATGAACGCGTCTTTCCCGTCGGCGGGGTCGCCCGCGCCGATGAGCGGACTGCCCGCCGCCGGCGTGTACTGCCCGCGGTATTCGGCCAGCACGGCCGAGACCTTGAGCTTCCCCACCCACACCGCCTCCTCGTCCACCGCGTAGGGAGCGATGGTACCGAGGGTGAGTTTCGCCTCGGCGTTCACGTCGTGCGCGCCGGGTTTGCCCTCGACGATGCCCGGGGCGTAATGCGCGGCCTTCGACACCTGCGGGTTGTGGAAGCAGTTGTAGTCGGCGTAGGCGATGCGGGGGTCGGTGTCCTTCTCGTTGCGGCCGCGGTCGACGATGGGTCGAGGCGGGACGTTCTCGGGCGCGCGGACGTTGAGGAACGCGTTGTTCCGGATCGACGTCCAGCGACATCCCTTCGAGACCTCGATGATGGGGGCCGTGAACCCGCGGAAGACCGGCGAGCCGCAGTCGAACGTGTTGTTCCACGCGCCGACGTCCTGCTCGCCCTTGTAGGTCCAGATGCCCGAGTTGACGCCGCCCCCGTGCGAGCGGTGGATGAAGACGTTGTGGTGCAGCGTGGTGCCGGTGTCGAGCGAGCGCACCCAGTTGTGACCGCTGTCGACGACGAGGTTGTAACGGAACTCCCCCGGGAACGACTGCACGAGCCACGAGCTGTCGCGGATGACGTTGTGCTCGGCGAGGATGTCGCGGCTGCCCTCGCAGTAGAGGTTGAACCCCTGGCTCCACCCGCCGCGGTAGTCGTGGTGCATGTAGTTCCCGATCACGCGGACGGAGCGACATCGCAGGAGGTTCAGCACGCACCGCGGACCGATGAAGATGTTGCTCTCGGCGTCGGTGTCGCCCCCGATGAGCCAGCCGCTCATCCCCTCGAACTCGAGGATCCCCGCGCCCACGCGGTTGGACTGGAAGACCTTGGTTCCCGACGCGTTTCCCGTCGCCCGGAATACGGGCGAGCGCGAGGGGTTGCTCGAGACGAACTTGATGAGGTTGGACGAGCGGAACTCGTTCGAGCGGATCGTCATCCCGCCCGTGCCGTCGACGCCCACGAACACCGCACCCGTCCCCTCGAAAACGCTCCGCTCGATGGTCACCGACCCGCCCGACGTCTTCACGTCGATCCCCGGCGTCGTCCACGCGCCCAGACCCGTGACGAAGCTCCCGCGGATGACGACGCTCCCCTTCCAGCCGGGGGCGCTGCGCACCTTGAAGCCCTTCCCGTCGACGACGGTGTCGGTCCAGTCGAGGTCCGTCGCGCCGTCCAGCACCAGGTCCTGCGCAAGCGTGAGGGTCTTCGCCGGCCTCGCCGGCGGGTCGATCGTGATGGTGACGGGGTCGCTCGTCGCGACGCCCCCGCCGAAGTTGGTGCTCTCGAGCGTCAGCACGCGGGGTCCGACCTTGAGTCCGGTCAGGATGGTTTCGAAATAGTTATACCCGGTCGGCAGCGGCGGGACCGTCGCCACGAGTTTCCCGTCGACGTAGAAGCGCGTCTCCTCCGCCTCCATCTTCCGGGTCTTTCCCTGCCACCCGCCGGGGTCGATGGCGTCGGCGAGCACGCGGATGGGGATGCCCTCGGTGAAGTGCATCCCGGAGGCGGGACTCTTGTAGCCGACGAACGCGCCCCGGGGCGCCGGCTTGACCTGCGCGGACGCCGCCGACACGACGAGCAGCACCCCACAGGCCGCCGCATCGACCGCCAGCCCGGACAAAGCCAGCAGGGCCAGAGCACCCGTCACCGGCGCACGTCCATACCTCATGGGAAGTCCTCCCGGTCGAATGCGACAATCGCCGAGGCTTGATTGGGACATCGCGATGGGGTATGATAGCGGCGTCGGGACGACGTCACAACGAAAACCTCCGGAAGCGGACGATGAAGCGACTGCATCTCATCATGCTGCTGGTGGTGCTGGTGTTTGCGGGGATTTTTCTGGGGCGGGTGTTCGGGGGTCCGCGGGGCGCGCACGCCGGGGCGGCCGCGGGCGCGGTGCTCGCGGGGGTCCTGCTGTGGGTCATCGCCCCGGCGGAGTGCCGCCGGCAGCTCCGCATCATCGAACGTCAGGGGGCAACGCTTGCCAACCCGGAGGCGTTTCGTGCACGGTTCATGAAGGGCGCCCGCACGCCGGCGGTGATCCTCATCCTCCTCGGCCTCGCCGCCCTGGTCGTTATTCTCTCTCTCCGGTCCTGACGCCCACCGGCCAAGGGGACTGTCCCCATTTACGGACCGAGCGGAGCCAGGTCGTAAGATCGGGACTGTCCCCGGGCTGCAATGACCAGGGACCCATATCCAATGACCAGGCAAATTCCAATCTACCAATTAACGAATGACGACACGTCCACCAGGCCGGGTTGGGTCATTGGTGTTTGGAGCTTGGGGCTTGGGATTTGACCAAGGGGACTGCCCGGTGTGGGATACCTTGAGGGGCAAGGTATGCCACCCGTCGCCATGAGGTCGGGGGGATTGCCCGGTGTGGCATACCTCGAGGGGCAAGGTATGCTAGCGTCGCCATGAGGTCAGGGGGATTGCCCGGTGTGGGATACCTCGAGGGGCAAGGTATGCCACCCGTCGCCATGAGGTCAGGGGGATTGCCCGGTGTGGGATACCTTGAGGGGCAAGGTATGCTAGCGTCGCCATGAGGTCGGGGGGATTGTCCCCACGCCAATGGGGACAGTCCGGTGCCGGATACCTTGAGGGGCAAGGTATGCCACCCTCCCCATGCGCACCGGGGGATTGCCCAGTGTGGCATACCTCGAGGGGCAAGGTATGCCGCCGTCCCCATGCGCACCGGGGGATTGTCCCCAACCGTCGGTAGAGACTGCCCGGTCTGGCATACCTCGAGGGGCAAGGTATGCCACCGTCGCCACGAGGTCGGGGACTGGGTCGCCCCATGCCGGATACCTTGAGGGGCAAGGTATGCTAGCGTCGCCATGAGGTCAGGGGGA
>DATKVD010000348.1:0-3979 GCA_035530235.1 Planctomycetota bacterium
GGGGCGACGGGAAGGCGTCGGTGGTGCTCACCGACTTCGACGTCATCGGCAACGAGGGCAAGCCCCCCTTCGAGGAGCACGGGCCTTACGAACTGGTCTTCACGAAAGACGGCGCCGTCGTCCACCGACAGAACCTCGACCCCAGGGAGACCACCGACTTCACCGTCACGGTGACCGATCCGAAGCGCAAGCTCTACGTCTATGCGGGCGAGAACCAGCGTCACGAGACGAACGAGGCCGCCAGGCTGGAGGGGAAGGTCGTCGTGGTGGGTGACGACGCCGCGAAGCCCGACGTCACCTGGCGCGTCCTGCGCGGAGGCACCTGGCCCATCGAGAATCCGAAGGCCGCGGCGACCGTCGCCGTCATGAACAAGAACGGTCAGTCTGACCTCGAGATCGAGGCGAAGTGGGGTGACGAGGTCGCGAAGGACAAGCTGACGATCCGCACCGACACGAAGGCCACCCCGACCGCGGTCGCCCAGTGTCCGCAGACGGCGAAGGTGAACACCATCGTCCAGCTCGACGCGACGCGGAGCACCGACCCGAGAGGCTTCCCGCGCGGGGAGTGCACCTACGCGTGGAAGCAGGTCGCCGGGCCCGCCGCCGACCTCGCCTCGGACGAACTCGCGGACCCGATCTTCTTCCCGACCGAGCCGGGGACGTACACGTTTGAACTCGTCTTCTCGAACCCCATCCGCACCTCGAAACCGGCGCAGTGCTCGGTGGTTGTCACCGAGTGAACCGGGAAACGGGTCTGGGACAAGCCCTAACTCCTTTCTCTGGATGCACTTAAGAGAAAAAACGCCCCCGGAAATGGCGGAGAAGATTTTCTGGATTTTCGGGATTTCCCTTGCCCGGAAACCGACTATGTTGTATAGAGGTAATGGACAGTAACCGGTCCTTGTTGGCCGGTTTCTCTAATGGACGGGCTTTGCCTGTCGGCCTCGGCCCCGAGCAATCGGGGTCGAGGTTTTTTTATGGGAAGACAACCGACGTCCGGAGTTTGCGGGCCACGGGAAGGTACGCGGGATTGTCCCATTGCTGGTTGATGTAGGCTCTGGCGATGGGATAGGCGGCAAGGTCCGCGAGTTCCAGGCCTGCCACCACCTTGGACTTGCCAGCGAACTCAACGCGCTGAGGAAAAACGGTTCTCACGGTTCTGGAGCGCCGGGTTTGCACGTCGGCCGCCCCGTAGTCTGACAACCCCACACGTCGGAACACCTGGTACTGATGTTGCAGAGACTTGTCTTGGAGCTTACCTCGCCTCTCCGCGATGATACGCTTCACATTGGGCCTGTAGACGCCCAGCATGCCCGGCGAACCACAGATGATGCTCAGTAGCTGACTGAGGGACACGTCGTAAGGGTTGGGAGGCAGAAGGTAACCCAGCCTCAGACGTCTCTTGTCGATGGTTACCGCGTAGAACCGAACCCTCAGGCCATTGAACAACTGATTGAGGTCCTCGTAGAACATTTCGCGGCGTTCCGGATTTCGGAGGAACGCGAACTCACCTCTCCACCGGCGGATATCGTAAGAGTGAAGGGCGGTTCGTGCGTCGATACCATGTCGACTCTTCAACGCCTTCACCCGTGGCACCAGCGACCTGGCGTAGTACTTTTCACCTGTAAGCATCCCTACGAGAACGAACACCGGAAATTCCGGGGCCACGTAGTTCATGTCGTGCGTGCCGCTCTCGTCGATGAAGAGGATGTGTTCCGTCACCCGCCGACTCCGCCACACATACCGCACCTTGGGCTGTTGGTCTAGCATATTAATGCAGGAAGAATCCAAGTCCAGACAAATCAGCAACGATTACTGGTAAGTGGCGCCCCATCCGCACCTCGAAGCCGGCGCAGTGCTCGGTCGTCGTCACCGAATGACTTAACCGCAGAGAACGCAGAGGGCGCAGAGGTAAGAAGAAGCAACCGCGGGGACCGAGGGGGAGAAGAAGCAGAAGAAGAAACGGCAAGGGAACCACAGATGAACACAGATGAACGCGGATGGGAGAAACAGCAAGGCTCAGGGTGAGAAGAAGCAGCAGACAGAATCGAGGGGCGGCGGGGCTCCTGACCCGCCGCCTTTCTTGTGTTGTGTGCCACTGGTGCCTGCCCCGAGCGCAGTCGAGGGGGCTCGCCCACCAGTGCCTCCCTAGCCCCTTGCATCCCCACCGCCCCAGATATATAATCCCTCCGATGGTTTTTGGGGAGGGTCATGTGATGTGTGATCGGGAAGACGAGCTGTCGTCGACGAAACCGTTCGTTCCGCAGGACGAAAGCGCCGCCGCGCGAGCGTCCGGCAAGGGCGTCCCGGATGCCTATCCCGACCTCGACGTCAAGGGGGAAATCGGTCACGGTGGGATGGGGACTGTGTTTCTTGCCCGGGAGAAGAGCGCGAGCCGCGACGTCGCGCTGAAGGTGCTCGCGGCCGGGAGAGACCCGGACGACCAAAGAGGTCGGACGCGCTTCCTCGAAGAGGCCCAGGTCACCGCCCAGCTTCAGCACCCGGGCATCGTGCCGGTCTACCGGATCGGCGAGGGCGCCCGGGGCCGTCCCTACTACACCATGCGGCCGATCGAGGGCCGCACGCTCCGCGCCGTCCTCGACGACCTCCGCAAGGACGATCCCGCCGCGCGCGACCGGTTCGGTCTGAGACGTCTCGTGCAGGTCTTTCAGTTTGTCTGCCAGGCGGTGCGGTTCGCTCACGACCGCGGCGTCATCCACCGTGATCTCAAGCCCTCGAACGTCGTGGTGGGGGACTACGGCGAGGTGCTGGTGATTGACTGGGGGCTGGCGAAGGCGGTTTCCTCCAAGACGGATGGATCGGCCGACGCAGAAGCTGCAAAGCAGCCGTCCGACGCCGACGTGTGGAAGCTCTACGAGCGCCGGGTCGTGAGCCTGCGTGAGGACGACGTCGTGACACTCCAGGCGACCGTCGCCGGGGCGGTGATGGGGACGCCCGCCTACATGCCGCCCGAGCAGATCCGCGGAGACGTCGGCGAACTCGACGCCCGTTCCGACATCTGGTCGCTGGGCGTCGTGCTGTACGAACTCTGCACGCTGAGACTTCCCTTCGAGGGCAAGGACCTCGCGGAACTCACCACGCAGATCACGAAGACGGATCCGCCCGACCCGATCACGGCCAACCCCCAGCGTCGCGTGCCGCCGGAACTGCGCGACGTCATCCTGCGCTGCCTCAAGCGGGACAGGACCGAGCGCTACGCTTCCCTCGCCGAACTCCTCACCGACATCGAGCACTGGCTGGAAGGCGTAGCCCCTTGGCGGCTCGTGAAGGACGTGGATTTCAGTGAGATGCCCGACGGCGAACCGGAGGGGTGGACGTGCATCAGAGGCCGCTGGCGGGTCGCCCGGGGCGTGCTCGCAAGCGAGGACGAGCGCGATAACGTACTGCTCCTGGACGAAGATGTCCCCGGGGACGTGCGCGTGGAAGTGGAGGCCCGGGTCATCGAGGGCTCCGAAGGGGAGATCACGCTCGCGCTCTGCGTCCCACCGCAGACGGTGTCCGGGCGTTGGCAGGAAGGATATAGTATGCAGTTCGGCGCCCATAGCAACTCCACGGCCACTTTGCAGAAAAAATCGATCGCGGTCGCGGGCGTCCGGGCAAGGTACACGCCCGGCCGATGGCACGCGGTTGTCGTCGAGAAAACCGGGAATCTCCTACGACTCCGTGTGGACGGTGGCGAGACCCTTCGGTGGCTGGACCCCGAGCCGCTGTCGGGGCCATGGGTGGGATTGTATGGCTGCGGCAGCGGGCTGCGCGTGCGTCGTTACCGCGTCCTTAGCCGCGGGCTTCCTGTGACGGTGTCGTGTCTTGCCGTCCCCGATGCGTTCTACGAAAAGGGGATGGTGCAGGATGCTAAAGTGGCCTACCTCGAGATTTCAGAGAACCACGGTGTCCGGGATGAAGGTCTCCATGCCCTCTTCCGCGCTGGCAAGTGTGACTTGCGCCTCGCCGCGTCGCC
>DATKVD010000349.1:0-5770 GCA_035530235.1 Planctomycetota bacterium
CGCGGCGACACCGACCGGAGGGACCACCGGTGACCGTGCAGGTGGGTTTCAACAACGAGAAGTACCTGAAGGAGCAGACCTCGGCGATCATCGAGCGGGTCGAACGGTTCGACAACAAGCTGTACCTGGAGTTCGGCGGGAAACTGCTCTTCGACTACCATGCCTCACGGGTCCTGCCCGGGTTCGACCCCAACGTCAAGATGCGTCTGCTGCAGCATCTCCGGGACAGGGCCGACATTCTGCTGTGCATCTACGCGGGCGACATCGAGCGGAAGAAGCTGCGGGCGGATTTCGGCATCACCTACGACGTGGACGCGTTGAAGCTCATCGACGACCTCCGGGACTGGGAGATCGACGTCGCCGCCGTGGTCATCACCCGTTTCGCGGAGCAGCCCGCCGCCACCATCTTCAGGAACAAGCTCGAACGTCGCGGCATCAGGGTCTACACCCACCGGTTCACCCGGGGATATCCCACCGACGTGGACGTCATCGTCAGTGACGAGGGCTACGGCGCCAACGAGTACATCGAGACGACGAATCCCCTGGTGGTGGTCACGGGACCCGGTCCCGGCAGCGGCAAGCTCGCCACGTGTCTCTCACAGGTCTACCACGACCACAACCGGGGTGTGACGTCGGGCTACGCCAAGTTCGAGACGTTCCCCATCTGGAACCTCCCCTTGAAGCACCCGGTCAACGTGGCCTATGAAGCCGCCACCGCCGACCTCGGCGATTTCAACCAGATCGACCCCTTCCACCTCGAGGCCTACGACAAGACCGCCGTCAACTACAACCGCGACGTCGAGGTCTTTCCCGTGGTCAAGCGGATTCTCAAGCGCATCATGGGCGAGGACAGTGTGTATGCGTCACCCACGGACATGGGGGTGAACCGTGCGGGGTTCGCCATCACGGACGACACGGTGGTGCGGGAGGCGGCCCGGCAGGAGGTGATCCGAAGGTATTTCCGCTACGCCTGCGAGTATGCCCTCGGCTTCGCCGAGAGGGAGACACAGGAGAGAGCGGAACTGCTGATGGAGGAGCTGGACGCACAGGGGACCGACCGGGAGGTGGTCGAGCCGGCCCGGCAGGCGGCCGAGGAAGCCCGACGGACGGGCAAGGGCAACAAGGGCATCTTCTGCGGGGCGGCGGCCCGGCTTTCGGACGGCACCATCGTCACCGGAAAGAACTCCCCGCTCATGCACGCCTCCTCGAGTGTGGTTCTCAACGCCATCAAGAAACTCGCGGAGATCCCCGACCACATCCACCTGCTCGCACCCAACATACTCGAGTCCGTTCGAAGTCTGAAGACGAACGTGCTCAACAAGCGGGCGGTGAGCCTCGACCTCGAAGAGGCGCTGATTGCACTGAGCATCAGTGCGGCCGCCAGCCCCGCCGCTCAGATGGCCATGGACAAGCTCACCGGACTCCGTGGTTGCGAGGTGCACCTCACGCACATCCCCAGTCCGGGCGACGAGGCCGGACTCCGAAGACTCGGCGTCAACCTCACCTCCGACCCCAACTTCTCCAGCAAGGAACTCTTCCAGGCCTGAGCGCGCGGGCCGACGCCTGACGGAAGTCCTGGAAACTGCCACGTTGTGCCTGGCGAATGTTCTGTACAGAGCAGGACAGGCCCCGTTCAAGTTAGCAGTCCTATCGGGTCATTGGCGCGGTCTGAGTGCCAGGCGGGCATCTTCTGATTCTCAGGTTTGCCCCTGATTCCCGACCAGTTCTCCGACGAGCTTCTTGCGCAAGGATTCCCTTTCCCGGGTCAGGGCTTTGCGGCGGGGGTCCTCCCTGTCGCCTGGGATGAGAATCCAATTCCAGTCATAGTCCTTGTGATCATTGACCGAGTAATTCGTAACGGACATGACCGAATGCGGGGAAAGAAAGGTCGCCCGGAACCCGAGATGGGCCTTACGTGTGCGGCCGAATGAATTGTAGACCCATTCGGGCTGTCTCTCGACAAGGCTCGGGTCCTGACGCAGTTCCCAGAGGCTGGCGATCTTTCCGTCCTCCTTCAGGCAGAAGAAACCGTGATCGCTGTCAAACAGGGCCCAGCCGCCTTCGAGGTAGATCTCCGGCATGGCGTGTCCGCCATTGAGGGCATAGTCCTTCTCGGGGTCCGCAAAGGAATAGCTTGACGTATACCGCGCCGGGAAACCCGCAATCTGGGCCAGGCAGACGATGACCCGCGTATTGCATTCGCAGGAGCAGCGGTTCAGCTTGAGCACCTCCTCTTCGCGGGCATTGAGCACGAACAGCTTTCGGCCCGAGAAGATGTCCACGTTCTCCCGGGCGGCGCCCCGGTACACATGATCCACAAGCGCAAGGACCTTCTCCCTGTCGCTCAGGCCGTCGGGACACAGGCGGTTCACCAACCGTTCGAGCTGCGGCCGGGACTGCGGTGCATAAGCCACCTCCAGAGGGGTGAAATCCCTGTAAATGAATCCCGCGGTTTCTTCATTGAGAACGATCTGATTGCCCTTCTGATGGTGATCGAACGTGCCTTCCTTGTAGGTGGCACTCGACCCTGCGACACTCAGGGCATAGCCGATCCGCTGCACCGGATCATCGATCCGAGGTTCCCGGCCGGCATACGGCACCAGTTCTTCAGGGATGCCCGTCACCTGCACTGACTCCTTCTTCGATCTCAAGACCCTCATGCAACCTGGATTCTCGCAGAATCGCGAGTGCATGGCAAGAGAATCCCCGTCCCGGCCATGAAGCCGGGCGCGGTCCGCCCCCTCCCCCATGCACGATACAGGGCGATGCAGCGCCCAGGCGTCTCTTGACGGAAAGCGCGGGGTGTGCTAAGCTCCGGCGCATGAGAACGGCGCTGGTCCACGACTGGCTGACGGGGATGCGAGGCGGCGAGAAGGTCCTCGACGTCCTCTGTGAGCTGCTGCCCGGGAGTGACCTGTACGCCCTGATCCATTTGCCGGGCCGTGTGACGCCCCGGATCGAGGAACGTCGCATCGTCACGTCCTGGCTGAACCGGCTGCCCGGTCTCGAACGCGGGTACCGGTGTCTCCTGCCGCTGATGCCCTCGGCGGCACGTGGACTGAGACTCAGGGGCTACGACCTGGTCGTCGCGGTGAGTCACTGCGTGGCGCACGGGGTGACCGTCTCGGACGGGACGCGCTTCGTCTGCTACTGCCTGACGCCAATGCGGTACGTCTGGGACACCGAGGGGACGTACCTTGCGGGCCGGTCTCGGGGGGACCTGAGGTACCGTCTGCTTCGTCGACTGGGAGGCGCATTCCGACGGTGGGACCGGCGTGCGGCCGAGCGCGTGACGGAGTACGTGTCGATCAGCCGTTCGGTGCAGGAGCGCGTCAGACAGTGCTACGGCCGCGATTCGACGGTCATCCATCCGCCGGTGGACACGACGTTCTACCACCCGGTGGGGCCGCGAGAAGGGGATTTCTATCTGTGGGCCGGGGCCCTGGCGCCCTATAAGCGCATCGACCTGGCCCTGGAGGCGTTCCGTCGGCTCGACGCACGACTGGTGGTGATCGGCGAGGGACAGGACCTGTCATGGGCCCGCCGGACCGCCCCACGCAACGTCACCTTCCTCGGACGGACGTCGGACGAGGTGCTGCGTCGGCATTACGCCTCGTGTCGCGCCCTCATCTCGCCCGGTGAGGAGGATTTCGGAATCGTGCAGGTCGAGGCACAGGCCTGCGGGTGTCCGGTGATCGCCTACGGCAAGGGCGGCGTGCTCGACACGGTGGTGCCTCTCGAGGCGGGCGATGCCGCGGGGAAGCCTACGGGGGTCTTCTTCACGGAGCCGTCGGCCGACGGTCTGGTGGGGGCGATCCGACGGTTCGAGCGGCACCGGGACCGGTTCGATCCGTCCGCCATTCGTGCCCAGGCACTCGTCTTCGACCTGAGCACGTGCCGACGTGCCCTGAAGCGGTACCTCCTTCCAGGTTGACGGGAGGACGTGTCTTGGTCAAGCCGCACCGACACACCTATTTCACACTGGCGGTGGTGTTCGACGTCATCCTGGTGGCGGCGGCATGGGTGCTCTGCTGGGTCCTGCGGTTCCGCACGGGATGGCAGCACGCCAACGACGCCTCGACACACCTCGTCGAGTTCCTGAAGATCCTGCCGATCGTCGAGCTCTGCACCCTCTTCGCCCTCGGGTTCGTCGGTCTCTACCGGGCGGGAGGCAGACGGTCGCCGCTGGGGGAGTCGATGCAGATCGTGAAGGGGGCGGTCCTCGGCTGGCTCCTGATGCTCGCCGCCCTCGAATACTACAGTGTCAATCCCTACAGTCGTGGACTGCGGTTCATCTTCCTCTTCGTGAACCCCGTGGCCCTGATGGGGTCTCGTGCGGTCCTGCGGGTGGTCCTGCGCGGGCTCAGTCGCCGGGGGTGGGGTGTGCGCACGGCGGCGATCGTCGGGACCGGCAGACTCGCACAGAAGATCCTGGACGCACTCCGGAACGATCCCTCGATGGGACTCCGGGTCGAGTACCTCCTGGGCGAGGAGGAGGGTGTGCGGGAGGAGGTGCGTGGCGTGCCGGTGCTCGCCCCGGCGTCGAAGCTGCTGGAGATCATGCGGGAGCACCCGGTGGACACGGTGTTCGTGGCGATGCCGGCGTCGAAATCCGACCGGCTCGAGTCCGTCCTCGACGCCCTGGCGAAGCTGCCGGTGTCCGTGGGGGTGGTCCCTGATTTCAAGGGGGTCGCCACACTCAACACGGGCGTCGACGAACTGGGCGGTGTCCCGGTCATCCGGCTCGTGGACAGTCCCATCCAGGGCTGGTACTCGGTGGCCAAGCGGGTCATCGACGTGGTTGGATCGGTGGTGCTTCTGACGGTCCTTCTGGTGCTCCTGGGTCTGCCGATGCTCGTGACGGTCCTGCTGGTGAAGCTGACCGGGCACGGACCGGTGCTCTTCAGACAGACCCGGATGGGTCTGGGAGGGAAGCCGTTCACCATCCTGAAGTTCCGCACCATGCCGGTGGACGCCGAGGAGGAGACGGGGCCCGTGTGGGCGAGCGCCTCCGACCCCCGCTGCACGCGTTTCGGAGCGTTCCTCCGCCGCACCAGTCTCGACGAGCTGCCGCAGCTCCTGAACGTCCTGCGCGGCGACATGAGCCTGGTGGGACCACGTCCCGAGAGACCCCATTTCGTCCAGGAGTTCACGAAGACCCTCCCGGCCTACATGCTCCGGCACAATGTGAAGGCCGGGATGACCGGGTGGGCGCAGATCAACGGACTCCGCGGCGACACGTCCCCGAAGAAGCGCTTGCAATACGACCTCCATTACATCAATAATTGGTCGCTAGGGTTTGACCTGTTCATTCTGCTCGTGACGTTTATTCAGCTTGTGACGCCCTTTGCCGGATTCAGGGACAAGAATGCCCACTGAGCCCTCCCCGTCGCCGGGACGCTCCTCGCGAAAGTGGCTGCTGGCGGCCGTTCTCTTTGCCCTGCTGATCGAGGGGGTTCTCCTCGTGCGGTCCCCGGCCGTCGCCCGTGACGGCATCACCTTCATCGTCCTTGCAAGGGATTTCGCGAAGGATCCCGTCGCCACGATGCGTTACGCCGACCAGCACCCGGGGTTCCTGGCGATGATCCTGGCGGGCCGCTGGTCGGTGAGTCCACTGGTGCCGCGGGACAGCGTGTTCTCGTGGGTGTGGGGGGCACGCCTCGCCTCGGGACTCTTCGGACCCCTCATCGTCGTCGTCGCGTGGCTCCTGGCGAAACGTGCGTTCGACGACCGCACCGCCGCCCTCACCGCCATCTTCGTGGCGGTGCTG